>JADJNH010000007.1:374112-748224 GCA_016714365.1 Candidatus Vicinibacter affinis
ATAAGGTGTGGTTCTAATGCTTTCCATGCTCATCCACCAGGCTCTGGTACTGTCCCAACCCAAGGGTTGAAGATCTCGAGTCCAAAGACTATCGCCATTTAAGTTACTTTTAAAAATAATACCATAGTCTGGTTCGTTTACTTCTTGCGTGAAAACAGATCCACAGATGACCATACCAGATCCATCATTAAGCATGGTAATTCTATTGATAAATGAAGCATTCCCTTTTTCTAGGTACAGTGAGTGTTGGAATCTTGTCCTCCAATAGACGGTATCGAGTTCCGAAGAGACATGAAAAATGTAAGGTATTAACTTGTCATTTACAAAATCAATATTATCATTGGTGCCGATATAATAGCCGCTGTCTTTTTCGTCTTTAATTATTGTATAAGTAAATCCTCCATTTGTATAAATATTACCGGGAGTCATTAGTCTATTCTCTCTTATTACATTACCTAATGTATCCACCTTAAGATAGATGAGCCATCCTTTGTGCGTCAATTCATTATTTTTAACTTCAAATTCATCTCCAATGAGATGATAGAATCCACCTTTGAATGAGATGTATCTTATCGTTATTCGTCTTTGAATATTCTTTACTTTTATTCTCGATAATTGTTCCAGACTGTCATTGTAAGTATATATATATTGGTCTGTAGTATATTGTCTGTGATATATATGTCTGAATACATAAATTAACTCATTTGAACCAGAATCCATTTCAGAATGAGTACTAAAAATAATATCACCACTGACTGGTTGTTCCACTTTAACTTTCTTCACAATCTTTCCTGACCTCATATTGATGGCGACTATATAGTTTTTTAGATACTGAAGTGTTGTATCATCCCAATTGTACATGTTATAATAATAAATAGAATCATTTCTTTTGAAGAGTGGATAATTTTCATACTTATAAGGCCTTGAAAAATCATTTTCCCCTACTACTACAGAATGAATTAGATTTCCTTGGTAATCGAATTTTGTAAAATATGGTTTAACTTTTTTATTGCGACCGTTTGAATCCTGACTAACGACTTCATCTCCGACTATATAAATATATTGTGAATCACATTCTATGGAACCAAATACACATTGCCCTTTGACTGCTCCAATGTCTGGTATCAAGTTAAAGAATGATCGATCTTGAGCTGAGCCCGTACAAGATGCGATGGTCAAACTTAAAATTATAAATATTACTTTCATTCTTTGATCGATTAAAATGTTGGGGAATAACGATACTCCCCAACATATTGTTTTGCTTATTTAATGATGAGTTTTCTCGTTTCAAATATTTGAGATGAATTACCTGAAGAGATTTGCAGGATGAAAAGTCCACTGCCAAGTACATCTTTAAGACAAACGGGGACATTTTTTAATACGTTTGATGAAAATTTTAATTTTCCTGTTAGATCTGTAACTGCAAGCATGATGCTTGGATCTGTTCCTCTCCAAATTAGCTCTACACAGTCTGAAGTAGGGTTCGGAACCAATATTAAAGTTGATGTTATACCTAAATCTGAATTTGTATATTTCCTTGAATAAGAATTTAACTCAGCAGGTGGATCAATACGGATATCATATTGGATGTTAAGCCAAGCTCGAATTAGTGCAGTGTATGATCCAAATGAGGATGATGCTATGCCGATTAATATATTTAAGTCCTCTTCTTCAAGCTGACTCAAATTTTTAGATTGGGATTGAAAAGTGGTCAAAGTATTGAGACCACTAAGTAAGTTTCCTCTATCCAGATGATCATCGCCACTTAGACTTAAACCATTAATATAGTTATACAAACCGGAATAATCAGTTGAGTTCCAATACCCAATCATGGTAATCTGTTGACTAACTACAACATCTCCCCGACTTACCCAAAGATCATAGCTCACTGGGGATTCTAGTGGATCAATATTCTGGAGTGCATTTAATACTGTCTGTCCAATGGATACTTTGACATCTGCAATTTGTTCCTGCAAATATTGAAGAGCTTGTCCAGTTGCATTCCCGGCTTGAGTCTCAAGAGAATTTAATTGTTGAGTGAGATTCGACCATAACTGATTATTGTTGTCATTATTGTATTCACTCTCTGAGCCTCCACCACCGCCAGTAAATTGTGTTGGAAATAAATTATACTGACAATTTAAGTTAGGTGCATCTGCATTTCGTCCTGTGAATTGAAAACCGTAAGTAAATACTGTCAGAAGATCACCTAACCATTGATAATTGCTAATAGGTTTAGTGCCAATATTAATCATTCCTGGCATCGATCCATCATGTTTATTACCGGATGAAACTTCTTTAGCACCCCAGCTGGCTTTAATATCATTTACATCCACAAATCCATAAGCTGCTATTTGTGTATTTTTCCAAACATTACAAGTTGCATCGGTTAAGCTCTGATTATTGTTGAGAGCCATTTTTGACCCATCAAACTGATTTTCGCTAAAAAAATAACTCAGTGTTGGATTATTTAGTGATACATCTTTCTTAAAAGTATTGGCGTACCACCGACCATAGGACTTTCCGATTTGATTTATTTCACCTTCAAAGTAATTCTTTGTTGCTGTAACGCCCGAACTCGTATTTCTGACAGAAATATAATCACCAAGTATGTGATTATTGCTCAAAATAAGGCCAATCCCAATTCCACCATTTAACTCTTTGTCAATTCCAACACCAAAGTCTTTAATTGTTGAATACTTAACGATCAACTTTCCATTATAACTCTTAATTCCTGTAATTTCTGACCCACCTAAGTTTGTAATTTGGGAAGAAGATTGAATAGTAAGATTACTTCCATTCATTCTTATTAAAACGGGTAAGGAAGCTGGTGAAGAATTAATCTGACTTGATGTAATTAATACATTTCCGGAACTGATTAAACCTCCTGGCCCTTTCGAATAAATGGCAATTCCATTATTTTCCATCTTACTATTACTAATTGTAATACCATTATGTGATCCTGGAGCTTGAATACCATTAATCGAAAACTCAATCACAGAATTCTCAGTGACTGAAAGAATTCCGCCTGTGGGACTCGGGGGGCCACCGGGAGTTTGACCAGATCCATATCCAGCTGATTCGATATAAATACCATCCCACATTCCTGTGAGCGTTGGGCATTCAGTATTTCGAGGTTGCATTGACTTTGTAATCTTAGAATTTATCAAGGTTAATGAGCCATTCTTTGAAATTTTTATTTTCTGTCCCGGGCACATAATTTTTGTTATATTGCTCCAGACTGTCGGTATATTAATTTCAATATCTGTACTACAAGTTGGGTCTGCTCCTAGAAGACAATCTGTTAAATAATTTTGAAGATTATTTTCAATTTCACAATGCATAGCAGAGAATTGACAAGGCGTAAAATGATCCCAACAACTGTGTGCTTCATCAATTCCCATTAAATTGCTTATTGGAGGATTCCATGGAATAGTTGTGTTACCACAAGCATCGGGGTAATTGTTAATTTCACTTAAAGTAGAACAGTTTGAAAACCATTTATCTTTGTCTTGGATTTTGTCGTCATCCAAATCCATTGTATAAGGATCTGCATATGTGTCTGAAATAAAATCACCCAATGTTGTTGATATACCACCTTTACACTCCCAAGTAAATGGATTTGTATAATCCTGATTTGCCCTTGTATGAAATAAAGACAATACATGACCCAATTCATGTGCGAAGGTTTTAGGGTCTAGACTCGCAAATAAAAATTCGTTTTTGGGATCCATTTGACCCCATGCAAAACCACTTCCGTTGTTAACCTGATATACATATGCATTAATATAGCCCCTTTTGTAACCAAAAATGGTATTTTCGATTACCTCCCCATTGGAATCTTTCATCAAATCGATGCCTAAGGTGTTCTGTGTTTTATTCGGCATCTCTACCCTATGAATACATTCCTCATCGAATGTAAATTCTATATTACCTGGTAAAAAATAGCTATTAATTGCACCTATAAAACCAGCCATGAACATATCATTTGGTGCAGTTGATGGAGTGCCAGCAATCGCATTATTAATAAAATGCACTTTTAGTTTCAGGCATTTTTTACTCCCAATATTGCAGTTTGATAAAATGCATGGTGGATTTCCATTAGATCCCATTAAACACTGTGCATTTAGACAAACAGAAGTGAAGCTCATAAATACAATGATAACTAATGTCGAAGGGATAGAGCTTAAACTTAAAGCAGAAAACTTTAGGATTTTTTTAAAAATAAATGTCGTGTACATAAATTTTGTTTTTAATTGTTAATAATATAATTAAAAACAATCCCAATACAATCCAAAAGCCTTACTTTTGCGGCCTTATTTTCCGATAAGAGGGCCTGCGTCCCCATTCTGATGGGTGGTGTGGGCTTTTTTATTGTCTTTTGACTGTTTACATCCTTAACTCAACGTTTTGTTAATTGATTAAGTTCTTGAAATTGGAATTAACTAATTAACTCCTTCTTCCCAAGTTCTTCCGCAGCTGCTTCCAGTTCTTCGTAGAAGGCTTCTCCAAATTTACGAATGAGTGCTTCTTTAAGGAATTTGTATAAAGGAATTTTGTTGTTGAGTCCGTTGGAGCAGGCTGGCCGGCAAATGTGCCAGCGGTCGTAATTCAGTGCGGTGAAACCCTGATCAGGATTGTGTTTGACCCGGATGGGATAGAGGTGGCAGGAGATGGGTTTTCGAAAATTGACGGCGCCTTCCTTCCAGGCTTTTTCGATTCCGCAGATGGCTATTCCGTGTTCATCATAGTTCATAAATACGCAAGGTCCCTCCGGCATCAATTGCGTTCCAAAAGTTTGCACATCTTCATAAAAGACGTATCCACCGTCTTTTAGTATTTTCTCATAGGAAGCTTCCGGAAGATAAGGTTTAAGCGCGGGAATGATGTCTTCCAGAGATTTGCATTCTTCTTCCTCCAGCGGGGCACCGTAATCACCATCCACGCAACAGGCCCCTTTACAAATACTGAGTTCGCATGCAAAGAAAGCTTGTACGACTTCATCACTGATCAATTTGTCCTGGATTGCAATCATGGTGTAAAGATAGCCTTTAGGAGATGAATGGACCGCTGTTGCAATGGTAAATCTTAAGTATCATAAAATGGACATCGGACAAAGTCCCGAAGGACATTAAGAGAGCCTCAATTCACTTTAACTATTTTTTGAGTATATCGGACACCAGCTGCGTTTAATTCCAAAAAGTAAATTCCTTCCTGCCAGCCCTTTAGATTCTCCGTTATAAATTTAAATGATAAAAAAATTATTATTTGCATTTTATATTAATACAATCTAATCAATCTTCTTCTAATCATAAAGGCAGGCAGTGAGTAAGTAGAAAAACGTAATTATGAGAAAGGTATTCTTCATGGTGAATTAAGTTTAAAAGCCAAAATACTTCCACCGTTTCAGCGCGGGAACGATGTAGTCATCCACCCAGCGTTGTGCTTCCACCGCTGACCACGATGGCCTTCTTGTGGATTTCAAATGCTCCGGAATCACTACTCCATAAAACACATCCAGTAGTGGATCCGCCAGAATATGTGCTTCCTTGGGTGATTCAGGAGTATATACGGCATCTCCCCGAGCGATCAGGTCCAATATCAACTCCTCATTCAGCATATAAATGATCCGCTGTTTAATGAGTGCTCGTTCCATTAAGTTTTCATTTTTTAACCAACCCACCCATCTTGGATACACCAAACGCCATAGTCTTAGAATTTGATCAGCTGCCTCATCTTGCATGGCCGGATAGCTGCTGTGCAGTACCGCATCATAATATTTATCCACCCAGGCATAAAGGATGCCGGTATCCTGCGGACTCGGGGTGTAAGACCCGAAGGTATTGCGATCGCCGAGTATTTGAAATATTTTGCGAAGTCTAATTATCAATTGATTTGGAAATTCGTAACCAAATACTCCAATTGAATCATTAATACTATGAAAGTTCAATTGATACAACTCTCCAATTAGCTCAGCATTTGTCAAGGTGTCTGCTCTAAATCCACTATCAGCTGAATCAGGTCTATATTGATAGATACTTGCATCCCACAGAGTGGTATCATTTGACAATTCATAAATCCTTCGATCCTCTGGAGGCAATTGGGCTACATCGACAAACTCCACAACGTCTCGATCAGATTCAACCATTGAAATATCGTTAAACCTATCAAAAATTAATTTAATTATATTAGAATCAACTTTTGTAAAATCAATTTTACCTAGAAGACTATCTTGCTTTTCATAATACCTCTGCATTTTTAATGTCCAAGATGATGGACCGATGTTTTGTTGTTCATCCAATTTTATTGAAGCTATATTACAGTCAATTCTAATGCTAAATTTAATCAA
Organism: Candidatus Vicinibacter affinis; assembly: GCA_016714365.1. NCBI lineage: Bacteria > Pseudomonadati > Bacteroidota > Saprospiria > Saprospirales > Saprospiraceae > Candidatus Vicinibacter > Candidatus Vicinibacter affinis. Next base: position 380,462 of record JADJNH010000007.1, read on the forward strand.
AAAACTGTCTAAGTTCCAATTTGAATTTCTTAAAGTAAAATACTCATACAATTCATTACCCAAAATAGAATCTCTCATTTTGGATGTTTCTGATCTGTTTAAATTATACAAATATTTTACGTAGAGTGATGAATCATTTTTAATTATGTTTTTGAACTTAATGAATGAAAAGAAAATATTAAAATTATCTTTTAACTTTAAGATGGAAGACATATTTTCCAATAGTTTTATTCTTGATATAGTATCAAGCTGTTCGTAAAGAAAATACACATTAGTTGTATCATAATTTTGAAGAAATTTATAGACAAACACATGGTTGTTATCCCTAAGAAATTGGGTAATTAGAGAAATACTATCAATGCCAATATATTTTAAGGACTCTTTGTAAAACCAATAACTTCTTTCAAATGTTGAGGATCCATTTGATCCACTTGAAACAAAAACCACAGATGAATCTTTATAAGTTTTTATAAACTCTTCATTTTGATTTATATATTCTATTAAAATACTGTCATAATTGAATAACATTGAATCAATTAACACAGCTGCTTTACACCAATAATTATCTAAATCTCTTTTATTATTACTTTCAAGATAACTACCCTTAGATTTTATCAATTCAACAATGCCAATAATTGAGTCTCGATTCGTTGCTTGACTTGCACTTTGAAATACATAAATCATGCTGAAAAAAATAGATAGTAGCATTTTTAGTTGCATATAAAATCAATAAATGTTATTATTTCCAATTTTTACATTGAGCATTTACCTTATTCACATCCCTTTCATAAGACCAATCGATGTTAAAATATAACCCACATTCTTCGATATTACTTTCAAATTCCTGTATATCCCTTACATATGAAAGAGGAATTGTATAGACCAAATACCAGGATGTATTAGCGTAATAGATAAATTTGGGGTCGGAATGAAGACCTTTCCTGAATCCATTAAATATGCTTAGTGTAGGTTTTTTCATCTGCAGCTGTACTTTAAGTACCATAAACTAATCCGGCATGCATTCATAATCATAACGAATGAAAGGGGTAAATAATGAGTGCTTGAGAGATGTCCTCATTTAATTGGTTCGCTTTGTGTCGGTTCAAAAATAAGAATAATTGCTAAGATTCAGGTGAGTTCAAAAATAAATCAACAGAAATTTAATCCTAACCAGCTCAAGTAAATCATTTAGTATGATTACCAATAATTAAATTTAGAATAACTTATTTTTTTAATATTGATTAAATAGTTGGGTAAATATCCTCGTCTCTTTTTTTTATAACTAAACCCTTATGGAACATTATAATTTCTGGAACTTCAATTGATCGAGTATAACGATTATCATTATTAAACATATCATGAAAAAAAAGTAAAATTTCTGAATCAAAATCCAACATATGGCTATTCTTAGATAAATCCTTTGTTTTATGACGATGGACAATTACATCAAATTCCACACTGTGTGCAAAATGAATTTTAAGTGAATCCCATTGAATCGGATCTAAAATTAATTGATTATACTTTCCTGAATAGTTCGAATTTTCAGCACAGGTATCATTAAATTTCAGTAAAAATGAATTATTCAACTTTGATATTGTCATTTCAATGCTGTATTCATTGCCAATTGAATCACAACCTAATTCTGTTGAATAAACCATTATGTTTTTAGAATTTGAAAATTTATTTATTTTTATAAAAGCAAAGGGTTCATTAGTAATAAATAAACTGTCTTTCTTTTTAAAAATTAATTGGCTGTGTTCATTTACAAAAATTGTGGTGGCAGATTTTTGACAACCTGTTAGTAGAAGCAAAATAAATATTACAAACATGGTTTGGTACATTTAGCTCATCCATTGGTCAAATTAATTTAGATCTGGGATTTTTGAGTGCTATCCATTTGTTAAAAAATTCCTTCCAAATCATTCCAAGGCCTTATTGTAGCAAAGCCTCTTTGCTGTGATTCATTCCCGCCATAAATCAGCCACGACCTGAGTTGCAAATCAGCATTTGAATGTTTTTGAAAAAATTGAAGATTTCGAAAAAATGAGTTATTAATGGTAGATGCAGATTTAATTTCTGCTATGGTGTAACCGTTTTTTGTCTCTGACAACAAATCGATTTCATGTCCATTGCTTTCTCTCCAATAATAAAATTGGGGATTCCATTCCTTTTCGAATCCCTGTTTCATGATTTCAGATACTATCAAATTTTCAAACAGGTGACCCCGAGAAAAATGAGTTTGAAGATCTCTTGGTGAGGAAATGCCTAATAGATTTGCTACTAGTCCCACATCGGTAAAATACAGTTTTGGAGACTTGGCCAAACGCTTGGAATAATTTTGAAAATATGGAGGTAGTAAATAGCAAATATGACTTGCTTCCAAAACACCCATCCAGGCTTTAGCAGTTGGTGGTGAAATTCCTGCGTCACTTGAGAGGGATTGGTAATTAAGGGGCTGACTTATTCTACCTGCACAAAGACGCACAAAATTTCGGAAAATCACCAAATCCTGGACAGCGGTCAACTGCCTGACATCACGTTGTAGATAAGTTTCAAAGTAGTTTGGATAATAATCTAAAGGAGATATTTCAGAACTAAAAATTCGGGGATAAAAACCCTTGAAAATGGTTTCTTCCATGGTATCTGACATCCAACCTGCATTTTTTAATTCACGAAAAGAAAAAGGAAACAATTTAAACAAAGCAACCCTACCAGCCAAACTCTGAGTGATGCTTTCCATAAGTTGAAAATTTTGCGATCCACTCAACAGATACTGCCCAGCAATGCCATCATCATCTACTTTTTGTTGGAGATAATTAAACAAATGGGGAACTCTCTGGACTTCATCCAGAATCACATAACGACCATAATTTTCCAAAAATCTACGAGGATCTTGTAAAGCAAAATCCTGAATATCCGGATTTTCCAATGAAACATATTGATATTCCGGAAACATCGATCTTAAAAGGGTTGTTTTTCCAGACTGGCGTGGTCCAGTCAAAGATACAATAGGAAATTTTCGGGACATCTCTCTAATCCTATCCTCAATATTGCGTTTGATAACCATTTGAGACGACATTTTATGCAAATATAAAATTGATTTTTATATTTGCATAAAAAGGTCAAATTTATACACCCTGAATTTGTACAAACAGATGAATAATTACAGTCCATCCAGTGGGTTCTGAATTTAATCCGCTGAAATCTAATTCTACCAAGCTGAAGTAAATCATTTTGTACGATTACCCATAATTGTACTTTAAACAAATTATTTTTAAGTTTCCATAAATAATTTAGCAGATAAGTAAGTCTCTTTTTCCTATCTATTAAGCCCTTCTAAACCAATGAGAATTCTGGAAATTTAAAAAACAGATTCCAGCATTCGTTGTAATTAAACTTATTATCAAAAAGCAGCTGAACTTCAATATCCATATCCGGCAATCTGTTCTTGACCTTTAAATATTTGGTCTTAATTCGATGGATTGCGACCTACTCAACATCTGTACATACGTTGTCATAAATATCTTTTAACCTCTTTACAATTTTGTCGATCCAATGGGCAGCCAAATATTCATGATCTGCAGCTACTAGCTTCACACGTTAATGGTTGTTCATTAATAAAATTTGTATAAAATGGTAATTTCACCTCTCGTAGAATTTAAAGCTTTATATTCAATTTTAAATGGGTTATCATACCAATCTCCATTATACAGGAGTGTGTCGACTTTTCCAGGTCCAATGATGAAATCATTTACCTTTGCCATATCATCTATCATTCCCTTCAATTTAACAACACATTTGTAAGGATGTATTTTATTTTTGTCTAAATAAAATTCTTGATCCCGAGAACAATCTTCTATTTTTATAGAATCAAAGTTATTTAAGCATGAATTTAAAAATAATAAATTAAAAGCGATTAATTTGTAAAATAGATTACTAAATTTCATTAGTTACAATTTTGGAAAGTCAAAACAATTTGGCTGTTTTGATTTATAGTTCCGTTAAGATTTAATGGAAAGATAAATCTAAGGAGCCCTTGATTTAATTCATTTAAAACAAGATTGGTTAGTTCTAAATTTGAAGCATTTGGATTATTAATGGCAATTTTTCGACCACGATCATTATTATGAAAATCCATACTAGCTTCCAGATCTGGTCCAAATTGAATCCCATTACAATTTTCGTGGGCATCGGCGAATAATTTTGCATTTACTGATCCACAAGATTTAACATTAAGTGCATTAAAATATGCATGTCTAAACGCATCACTACAATCATTAAGTCTATTTGACCCAAAGATATTTATGGTGGTATTTTCTGCAATCTCCTTATTATTTTTTATTGCGAGAGCGCAAGAAATATGTCTCCAAATCAATTTGCGTTCACAATCATTTATGCTCTCTTGAGGAATATCATCAATGTTAAAAACATCTGGATCATCTAATAACTCAAGAGCTAATTCAACCTCTATATTTGAAAGATTATATAAATTCCTAATACACTCCACACCAACAGGTTCGCCATAATCAATTAGTGATGCAGTCAAGCATTTTTTAAATTCTTCATAGTTTCCCTTAAATTTAGTATTACAAATTGTAACCAAACCTGCTAGTTCACTAGTAAATCCAGGATTATCGCCGCAATCCTCAATATAATGACCTAGATTCAAACCACCATTATTTCCTCCACCGTTGGAATTCCCATTACCCGAATTATTCCATCCATCTTTTAATCCATTTGTTCCACGATACCCACCCCTTCCGTTAGCACTGCTATTCAGAATTTCCGGGCATACTACAAAATTTTGACAATTGATATGTTCACAAAATTCTCTTGATTGTAATTCACCAAAAGTAATTGGACCACAGGGTATTCTAATCCTCTCGCAAATCTGAATGATGAAACATGGGTCTGTGCGTGGCATAAGTATATTTATAGTATCATTTGGGTCATGAACAATACTGTCAATTACCGCAATACATTCGCCACCAATAAATTTATACCCTTCTAAAATATAATCATCCCAATCAGTGTAAAAAACAACACCATCAAAATTGGGTTCTTTAGTCCTATAGTTATTATTACTATTTATCCCACCCATTTTTACAAAATTTTCGTTTGGAATTACATTGCAAACAGCTAAAAAATAAGAACCAGCTGTGTCTTAAATGATTACTAGTGATCTATTATTTGGGCTAAATGTTGTGTCTGTGGTACTGTATTGATCTTCACAATAATAAGCACTTTGATAGTTTTGTAGAATAGGCACTTCGATTACTGTTTGCATTTTTTGATCATCATAATACATTATTGCCTTTGACCAATCTGGTGCTTTATTGTAGCTTTCTAAACTCGAGGAATCTGTTCTTTGTACCAATACGTTTCTATAAGGTAATTCCTTTGATCTGCTTTTCCACTTTGAAAATAAGTATTTTGCATGAATTGACTCATTTTCACTTGGTCGAGTATAAGAGTTGATTTCTTTTTCACATCTGGTAAAAAATAAGAGAGTAAAAATAAAAAATAATAAGTAAAATTTGATCAATAAGTTTGTTGAATTCATATACAAAAATTTATTAAACCAGTCAAAAGGCATAATTCTATAATAGTCGTCCAATTAAAAACGTTCTCTCACATTAAATGTTGCTCCCGAAATAAGTCATTTCTAATTCCTCTCATGTTAAGTTTCCTTTCAAGAACATTGTAAATACCAAAGCAGGTTTGTCTGCCGGACAATAAGCCAATTATATTCTGGTATCCAGAATATAGCCACTCTTCATTCCCGCTGACAAAAACTTTTGTAGAGACCAGGTGAAGGGAACCCGGTATTGAATTAAAGCCATCGGCAAGATATTAAAATTAAATATACAATGGATATTTTCTTAATTTCGCCGTCTTGAATTTTTTATACCAATAGGTTTTAAATTCAATAGGCTATTCTTTAGTTACAGTGAAAGATCCATTTATTCGGATACTGTATCTATTAGAATGGATGGTTTAAAAAGTGTTGAAATCAAAATGAACCGGATAAAACAAATTTATTCCTTGTTGCGAACTGAAGAAAAACTGGCACTTTGGTTTTTCTTGCCCATGAGTTTTCTGACTTTCTATTTTGTAGGTGAAAAGGGTTACCCCAATGGCGCACGGGAAAGATTCTTCATCACCTTTATCCTGATGATCATCTATGCCTACGTCCAGTTAAAATATCAGGACCGAAAACCCGTGCAGGTGTTCCGGGACATTGCCCCTTTTTTCTTTTGCATTGCCATCTATACCAATCTTCATGATCTGGTCTATTTTCTACATCCTACCAATATTGACGACCGGCTCATTGCCATCGACCAGAAACTGATCGGCTACCAACTGTCGGTAGAAGCTTTAAAATACAGACCTGTTTGGCTGATCAAATGGCTTGAAATCAACTATTCTCTTTTCTTCTATTATCCCGTCACTCTTGGATTGATATTGTATCTGAAAAATAAAAAAAAGGAATACCGGGAATTTCTGGTCACCATCATGCTTACTTTTTTTACCGGTTATTTCTTGTATGTAATTTTTCCTGCGGTGGGTCCCAAACATTATTTCAAAGAATTGTTTCACAACCCTGCCTTGTTGAACTGGAAGGTAGAGGAAAATATGTACCAGTTTTTTCACATCAGTGAAGGAGTAAGGCGGGATGCTTTTCCTAGTTTACACAATGCCATCACCGTTCTGGTGATGAGTTTTGCCTTTAAATTTGAACGAAAAATATTTTATCTGATGTTGCCTTTTGCCGCTTCATTAATTGTGGCAACCGTTTATCTGGGCCATCATTACATGATTGATGTTTTTGCAGGCTGGTTGCTGGCTGCCTTGGCCTTCACCTATTTTCCAAAATTTGAACAACAGGGTGCATTGGCCTAAACCCAGGCCTTTATCATTTCTAAATGGTATGGATCAGCTCTCTTAATTCTTCCAGAATCATGGCCGTTGCGCCCCAGACCCAGGCATCTTCCAGTTCGAAGCCCGGAACTTCAATTGAACTTGCATAACTGGTCTTCAGCTTTCTCCTTGTATAAAGATCTTCCTTGATCAAATGCCGCACCGGACAACGCAGTATGTCGAAGACCTCTGATTCCTGAAGGACAAAATCGAGGTCGCCCTCATACCAGCCAATGTAAGGATATACCAGGTTGTTGCTGACAGGAATGTATAATTCGGAGAGGGCACCCACTATCTTGATGTCAGAAGCCGGAACGCCAATTTCCTCCTGAGTCTCTCTCAGCGCAGTAAAGAGCATGTTGTAATCGCTTTCCTCTCTTCTTCCTCCGGGTAAACTCACCTGACCCTTGTGTGGATCATGAGCACTCACCGGATTTCTCTTGATCAATGGAAAATACATCTCTTGCTCATCCCCCATGAGTAAGACCATCACGGATGCCCTTGTATGGTCCTCAGCAGGAAGTTCATCGAGCCTATGGGGTAAAGGAGACATACGGGAATGGGCATTTCTACCTGGTAGTGACCGGCTCAGCCGGTCTGCAAGATCTGATATGAAGCCCGGACGCATGGAATGCTGGTTGATTATTTGTTGGATTTCTTGAGATACTCATCCAGAGCCATGGTCATCGATGGCGTCTGTGGAGAAGGTGCCTGGATGTCTAGAATGAGCTTAGCATCGAGCACAGCCTTTGCCGTAGCGTTCCCAAAAGCAGCTAACCTTGTAGCCCCCTGTTCAAAATCCGGAAAATTTTCAAAAAGTGATTTTATGTCCAGTTGGCTGAAAAACACCAAAATGTCGTATTTAATGTCCTTGAGGTCGGACAGGTCGGCACTTACGGTGCGATACATGACCGCCTCCTGGAATTTTATTTTAGTAGATTTTAGAAAATCGGATACTTCACTGCTGCCGGTGTCTGAACAAGGGAGGAGGAAGGTTCCTGCATCTTTATGTTTGTTAAATGCAGTCGCAAGTTCGGAGATATTCTTAGTCCCGTGAAACACCTTGCGCTTTCGGAAAATGATGAATTTCTGGAGGTAATTGGCAATGGTCTCAGTGGTGCAAAAATATTTGCACATTTCAGAGATCTTGACTCTGGACTCCTCAGCGAGTCTGAAAAAATGATCCACAGCATTCTTACTGGTGAAGATCACACAAGGGAATTCATCATGACGTATCCTTTGTTTGCGAAATTCTTTTTCAGTAAGTCCATCCACCTGAATAAAAGAACGCCAGTCCACCTGTACGTTATACTTATTCTCAATCTCAAAATAGGGGGATCGTTCGGGTTTAGGCTGTGAGACCAAAATGGTTTTCACCTTTTTCAGTCTGTCGGCTGGTGTGGTCGCAATGGTCGTCGTTTTCGTCGGCATTTACTGCGGCATTTTTGCTGTGCCTCCTAGACCGACCTATGAAAAAACTCATAAAGCAAAGCCAAGGGAGCGATTTCGAAGGTGCAAAGGTACAACAAAAAATGAAATATTGAGTTTCGCCATAGGTTGGTAGCCAATAAAATTTCTTTTAACTGTCTGAATGCATAACTAAGGGCCAAAAAAGCAATAAACCACCACATAAGCTTTCGCGACCAATCGGAATTGGAAAAAGCCAGGATGAAGTCGATGGGGATCAACAAGACACTCAGCATGCTGCCATAGCTGACAATGTTAAAAAGATATCGGTCCGTTTCCCTGCCGATTCCAAAGACCCAGCCGATTAAACGCAAGGAAAGGTGACGAATCAGGTAAATGCCACTTACGCCTAAGCTGATGTACAAAAGGATCAAAGGATGCAGACTGCCTTTCCAGAGGATGAGTCCCAGATAAATAAATATGCTCAAGCCTGCAAAATAGAGGCCATAAAGTATAGGAAAGATCAGCCTGTTTTCTTCTTTGCTCTCCCGGTACAGCAGATTCATAAAATTGAGATTCACATTGCTCCGGTAAAGCTTGATCAAAAAATTCCGGTTGAGATTCAGGGCAATGGACATCATAAAAGTCAGGAAGAGGAGTAACCAGAACAGGATGCTCCGGATCTCTGTGGGATCCTGTCTTACAGACATCCAGTTTTTGAAGACAGACTTAAAATAGCCAGTTTCTACGGCAAAATTTACTTTTGCTGCAGCCGGACGAAGTTCAAAAGGATTCCTAAACACCGCACTGGTGTCCATTGAAATTTGACCGGTGTCCGGAGAAGCAGTATTATTGGATGAGCGTATTTCAAAGGGATTGGCACTCTGAGCCCACAGCCCCTGAAGACATAGGCTAAACACTAGAAGGAGGTATCTCTTAATTAATGGCATTCTAAGGACATAGAAACTTAAAACCTATACCATGGATGTTGTCGATTTTAATAGCCGGATCCTCACTCAAATATTTGCGCAGTCTGGAAATAAAAACATCCAAACTCCTGCCCATAAAATAATCATCTTCCCCCCAAAGGCTTTCCAGTATTACAGACCGTTTAATGACTTTATTCTTGTTTTTAAGCAGGAAATCCAACAGCTCACTTTCCCTTTGTGTCAGGATGCGCACATTGCTGTCCTTAATCAACTGATATTCCAGCGGAAGATATTTATACAAACCAACGAAAAGTTCCTGTTCTTGCGTAGGCGCTTCAAATACTCTGCTCCTGCGAAGGAATATTTCAATTTTAAGAATGAGTTCCTCTATACTGAATGGTTTGGTAAGGTAATCGTCTCCACCTAATCTTAGGCCGTGTATACGGTCTTCCTTAAGGGACTTGGCAGTCAGGAAGAGAATGGGTATTTGCTGATCTTTCTTTCTCACATTCTCTGCAAGTGTAAATCCATCCATTTCGGGTAGCATTACATCAAAAATGCACAAGTCGAATTTTTCATTCTTGAACACCTCAAATGCGATGGCGCCGTTTACACAATGGACCACTTCATAACCCTGAAGCTCCAGGTGATCTTTGGTGATGAAACTAAGGGTTTCATCATCTTCTGCATAAAGTAATCTGGCTTTTTTCATTCAAAACTGTTTTTACATGTGATCGTCACCGTAGTTCCCTCTCCATAAACACTCTGCAAATTAAGTTCAAATTCGTGAGCATCGCAAATTCTTTTTACATAGTAAAGACCAATTCCAAATCCTTTGACATTGTGTACATCTCCGGTGGAGACCCGGTAAAACTTTTGAAACAACTTATCCAGGTCGTGCGCTTGTATGCCAATGCCTTTGTCTTCGATCTCAATGATCAGATTGTCTTTAATATTGGAAGTCCTGATGGTGATCTCAGGATTGCTTTTGCTGTATTTTACAGCATTGTCCAGCAGGTTGGAGATGACATTCGTCATGTGGAAACGATCTGCCTTCATCCGGAATTTGTTTGCATCCAGAAACATTTGCAGGCTTCCGCCCCCATCGCCCAGTCTGAAAGCATACTGACTGCTGCATTGTTTAATGAGTTCGTGTAAATCCAATTCCTCTTTGTTAAGCGAAAAAGAAGAAGATTCCATCTTGGCAATCTGCAATACCTTTTCTACCTGATCATTCAGCCGCTGATTCTGATCCCGAATAATCTGAGCATATTGGGTCAAACGTTTATCATCTTCAACGAGTGGATGATGCAAAAGCACATCGGCAGATATTTTAATAGAGGAAATGGGGGTTTTAAATTCATGGGTCATGTTGTTTACAAAATCTCTCATCAACTCCGAATACCTCTTTTGTCTCAAGATCACTATGATGGCAGCACTGAAAATCGCACAAGCGATAAACAACAAGATGGTGGAAAACCAAATGGATTTCATCTCTACCCACAGAAATGATTTTTTCTCAGGAAAGCGTACTACGAAATAATAGTTCTCCGGTTTTTTCTTACCCTTGTTCTTCTTTACCGTTACTTTCTTTTCTGTCTTTGCCACAAGACAACATTCGCTGAATACCAGTTCATTGGTATTGCAATTATAAATGCCGTATTCAAATAAAGTGGTGATGCCCTGCTTATCAAATTCAGTCTCCAGATAAGTCTGCAAAATTGCCTGATCTATTGGAGAGTTTACATTGACCTCGTAAATGTTTGAAGACTCCATCTTAATCAAACCTTTTTCTGGTAATTTCACACCGTTGTATTTGGCAATTTCAACAGCTGTATTTCTCAATGCTATGTTTACCGCACGATGAAACTCCCCTTCTTCCTTGTTGTAATTTTTAAAGATGTAAACACCTTGCATTATAAAAATACCAATAATGGTCAAGGCACCCAGGAAAACAAGAATTCGGATTTTGAAGGAGGACATGTTGGAGTAAATAACTATTTAGCGTCAGTAAATAAAACCAAATAAAACGGTTTCATCATCAAACAAATTTGCAAATCAATGACAAAGAAAGAAGGGTAATTATTTTTCTACAATGACACAACGGCTTAACACGACGTCCATTAATTTTCCGGTACAGATTCCCTTTAATTTTAATTCTGTACCAGGTTTATATTTTTGTTTAACGGGATCCGTTTTTGTATCAAATTCACAAATAACTCCACCCATCGGCGAGCCGGATTCTAAGGACAGGCCGGTCATACCCGTGTCGTTTACGACAGTTCCCTGAACTTTTCCACTTACCAAAATAATTTTGTTGAGATATTTTTTGTTTGCCTCCTCTTCATTGGCATCAAACTGATTGTACAGATCTTCCGCGGTCATCGAGAAGTCCTCCTTCATGTCTTTCATGACATCGAATGGTTTGTTGTACATTTTGTAGCCTATGTATCCGCCTATGGAAATCACCAAAAGAACTATAAGAGCCCACTTTTTCATTTTTTTTAAATTTGTTGTAAACTTACTATAAATACAACTGCCCGGAATCCATTTTTACTCATTCCAGGTTCAAAACTAAACGAAAATTCAGTTAAACAATTGCTTTATCGAACAATCATCAATCCAATAGATAGATTTCCAAACAATCATAATAAATAAAACCATGTTACTTCTGACCAAACCATGCCCCAAAAATGGATTTGGTCTATGTATGATGCGGATTGACTGCTTTCGAATGGCTAAGCAGAATACCATGAATAGCAGAATTTCCGCCTACAATATGTTGACTGTAGAGGGGATCCGCAAGACCATCCATGTCGGTGACCACTCCTCCTGCTTCTTCCACCAGCAAAATACCCGCGGCCACATCCCAGGGGTTAATCATGGCTTCATAATAACCGTCAAACCTTCCACAAGCAGTATACGCCAGATCTAAAGCGGCGGATCCTAGACGACGAAGTCCTCTTGCTTCTTCCAGAACCAATTTAAGAAGTACAATAAGGGAGTCGATGTTTTTGCGTGCATATGGAAAACCGGTGGCAACAACCGCATCTGACAATAAGGGAGTGCTGCTTACCTGAATTCTCTTGCCATTCATCCAGGCTCCCCCTCCTTTCCAACCGTAAAAACATTCATTCTGCATGGGATCATAAATGGCTCCCAGGATAGGTTGCCCATTCCTGACCAATGCGATGCTGACACAAAAAACGGGAATATGCTGAAGAAAATTAGTCGTTCCATCTAAAGGATCAATGACCCAGGTATATTCCTTTCCCGACAATTGTTCGGTTGTACCTTCTTCCGTAAGAAATGCAGCCGATGGAAAAATTTCCTTCAGTTGTGACACGATCATCTTCTCAGTCTCCTTGTCCACATAAGTGACCAGACTGTGTTTTTCTTTTACTTCAATGTGCGCCGATGTAACACGCTCTAACTCTCCTCGTATGAAACATCCAGCCTCTTTGGCTACAGAAATGAGTTTATCACAGAGGTCCTGCAATTGAATTGTCTCCATCTTATTTTTAATAATTGCTCAAAAGTATAAAAATTTAGTTGGCTTATTTTTGTGAGGAATTTTAGATTAATAGAAATGTAGTCCAAACAATCATATTTTAAAATCGGTCTGATGCAGGTAAATAGTAAAATATGATTTTGAAATCTGTCTATTGAACTAAACCATCTACCGGGTGTTTTGTTTTTTCAATTCAATAAAACAAAGATGATAAGAACCGCAAACGCACAATGGCAAGGATCAGGAAAGGAAGGAACCGGAAACCTCAGCACTCAAAGTGGAATCCTTAACCACACTCAGTACTCTTTCCTGTCTCGATTTGAACAAGGTATTGGTACCAATCCTGAAGAATTGGTAGCCGCGGCCCATGCAGGCTGTTTCAGCATGAAATTAAGTTTTGTGTTGGGTGAAGCCGGATTCAAACCAGAACTGTTAGAAACGCAGTGCCGTATCAAGTTTGAAAATGGAAGCATTGTATCTTCTCATCTGGTCCTGAATGCAAAAGTGGAGGGAATAGGAGAAGAAGTTTTTGCGGAATGTGTGCACAATGCAGAAAAAAACTGTCCTATTTCTAAGTTGCTGAACACGGCAATTTCCGTAGAATACAGTCTAAACAAATAATTAGGTGAGAAAATCTTAACTCAAAAATTTGTAATGAGTTAAACTTCGGAATGATTATAGTTCCGAACCTTCTTCACCGTGGATGATCATTCTGAATCCATTGCCATGTATGTTGCTGATTTCAATATTTGAATCATTGGCAAGGTATTTTCTCAACTTGGTCACAAACACATCCATACTTCTGGCAGTGAAATAATTGTCTTCTCCCCATATTTTCGATAAGGCTTCAGAACGGGCGAGAATGTTATTGCGATGCTCACAAAACATCTTGAGCAATTGTGCTTCTTTCGGACTTAGTTTTACTTTATCGTGTATTTCTTCGTTGTCTTTCAGATACAGAACCCGCAATGGAAAATTAAAATGATACTTCCCGATGATGTAGTCGTTTACTTCTTCAGAAGGATTGGCTTTATTTTTCTTAGCCCTTTTAAGTATGGCTTGCACTCTGTAAAGCAACTCCTCAGAGTTAAATGGTTTAGTTACATAATCATCAGCGCCTATCCTGAAACCCTCCACAATATCTTCCTTGAGTGTTCTGGCTGTAAGGAAAATGATGGGCACTTCTGCACTCTTGGTACGAATGTCTTTTGCTAAAGTAAAACCATCCTTTCGCGGCATCATAACATCGAGGATGCAGAGGTCATAAGTACCCCGTCTGTACTGCTCAAATCCATCGATACCATCCACTGCTAGGTCCACATCGTAACCATGCATTTCAAGATAGGACTTGAGGACGTCCCCGAAATTACGGTCGTCTTCAACCAACAAAATTTTGGTGTTTGGTGTGTTTTCGGTATTTGCTGCAATCATAAAGTGAGAATTATACTCAGTTACTAACGTTTAAAATTGAAAAATATATACTATCCCTTTAAAAATTTGGCTTAATTGGGAAAATAAAGCGTAAAAGTTGAACCCTTGCCCAAATCAGAACTGACTTCTATTGTTCCATTATGGGCTTGTACCATTGCTTTTACATAGCTCAATCCAAGCCCAAATCCCTTCACATCATGCAAATTGCCGGTGGGAACCCGGTAGAATTTTTCAAAAATCATCTTTTGAGCCTCCTTGGTCATTCCTATTCCAGTGTCTATTACTTTAATCTGAATTCCCTTTTTCACATTTTCGGTAACAATCCGGATGGATGGTGACTCCATTGAATATTTATTGGCATTGTCCAACAGATTGTAAATTATATTGGTCATATGCGTTTGATCTGCCCTGAGAATGGAATTAGTGGCCCCAAGCTCTTCGTGGATTTGTCCATTTTTCTGATTCACCTGCAGGCTGATATTTCTGACCGCTTCCAGGATGATTTCATGAATATCCAATGGCTTGAGATTTAATTGAAAATCATGTTTATCAAGCAAAGCCATCTGCAATACCTTTTCAACCTGACTCAACATCCTCCGGTTCTCTTGTTTGATGATGTCCATAAACCTCCTGATTTTGTCGGGAGATTGTATGATCATGGGGGAAAGAATGGAGTCCGAAGCCAATGAAATGGTGGCAATTGGAGTTTTGAATTCGTGCGTCATGTTGTTGACAAAATCATTCTTGATTTCAGATAATTTCTTTTGTCGAAAGATCACATAAATTACATAAATGAAACAACCCAGAATCAATCCGGTCAACAATAATGACAAGAATACTATGGGCAGGACAGATTTCCATAACCAGGATTGCTTGGTCGGAAATACCACTTTCAGGATACCGGGAGATCCGCTGGCCGTAGAAAACAGGGCAACACGATAGGAAGTTTCTGTCAATACTTGATTGTCGTCCACATTTGAAGGGGAAGCATTGGGGTTGGTAGCCAGATCAACTACGTAATTTTCATTCAAAATGACAAAACTTTTATGAGCATTGTCGTACACTCCAAATGAATATTTCAAATTAAGATTGAGTTCATCAAATTCATGTTTCAACAGGGCGGCAAGTTTTTGTGGATTGATTCGTTGTTCCAAACCTGCCGGATGGATTCGCAATTCGCGGTCTATCATTTCCACAATTTCCCTCTTTTTATCCCAGCTGTATTGTGGATCAAGCGAACTGAAACTGCTGGAATCCATGATGGCCGAAATTTGATTGCTCATCAATAAGGTAGCATATTCCAAGAGGCGCTTTTGATCTTCAAGGGGTCTGTTGCCCTCTTGTATCCATTTTTCAATTTGTGAAAGTTCCCAGTTCTCTTTTTCTTTTTCCAGTTTGTCGGCGACTCTTTTCAAAGCCGTGATGATGTGGTCATCAAATTGCTTTTCATTGAGCCTGACCGACCAATTGATCCAATAGAACTGCAGGATGACTGTTCCCAACAGAGCAACACCCATCAAACCTATTACCAGCCAAATTGCTTTTTTATTCATTGCGGCAAAGATGGGACAACCGAAAGAAATTTTGGTTCAAACATTTTATCAATTTAATTCTTTAACCAATGTTTAACCCAACAGTTTTGTGGGTTGCAGGGGTCGACAATCTATCAGGTTGTTTTATCTGGAGTACCAACTTTTAAGAACATTTTCGGCCATCTTACCCTGGGGGGTATAGTCCTTGTCCGGGTAACCCTCATGTCCTTCTCCATCAGGAAACCATTTCCACACAAACCCGCCTGCCCAAAAGTCCTTCTCCCACCAACTGCTTAAAAGAGCCTGATAAGCGTTGGCCTGGGCTTCCTGATTTGGAGTCATGTTTCTGATATTTTTTTCAAGTTCCCAGGTCTTTCCGGCACAACCTTCCACCGTCAGATATCCATATTCAGTAAATAATATTTTCTTGCGATGTTGCTTCGAAAATTGCTCCAGACTTTGGAGATAAGGGATCCAGGCAGTTTGGAGGGTTGCAGCGTCCGGTCTAGGTTCATCGCTTAAAGGGAAGTACGCACTGATACCAATAAAATCCAGTTCATCCCAAAAATTAACTGCGGCATAATCATCCCAGTTGGCTGAATAACATAATTTACCCCTGTAAACAGACTTCACTTTACGAATTAAATCAAACCAAAAGGATGTCCTCTTTTGAGTGGATTTATTAAATTCAGTGCCTATGCAAAAAAGATCAACCTTTAGCTCTTCTGCAATTGCCGCCATGCCTAAAATATATTTTGCATATTGAGCTTCCCACAACTTCCAATCATCAGTTGAAATAAAATCCAAAGATCCGGTCCATCCTCTGTGAATATACACTTGAGGTTTAAGCATTACCTTCAATTTATTCTCTTTGGCAATGATGATGGTCTGCCTTGCCCCTTGCTCAGTTTCACCCCACCATTGCCAACTGTTGTCATTGTATCTAACTTCAGGTTTATCCAAAGGGGTGTATGCATAAGGAATGACTGCAATCCATTCTGCATGTACACTTTTAATACTGTGAGCAGGATTCTCTTTAAATGGTCTTGGAGGTGCTACTAAAGTTATTCCTTTAATTTTTGAAGTTTCATCGATACCATGAATGTCTTCAACTATTGGAGTCTTTTCCACTTCCATTTGAGAAGTAGAATTCCAAAACAGCAATGCGATGGAACAAATAAAAAAAAGTGCTAAAAATAACTTTAGTAACATCTGATCATTTCAAATAAAACATTAAAATTAGAAAATTTATTGGTTCAGTGAATAGAATATAATTCTGGACAATTGTTCGCACTCGATCAAAATGCATCACATTTCCCAACTATCCTTTTCATTCAACTTAATAGATCAATATTCAATGTTTGGCAATTAAGTTTAAGAATTTATAATTGATTCTTCAAATTACCCTACTAGAACCATTCGAATATTGAAAGTACTGCCGTCAAAATTTAATCCAGTTTTACTTCAAAAAGAGTCAACCATCTTTTACCGGTAACATAAAAATTACCTGATTGGGAATTAAATGCAATTCCATTTAATACATCTGCTTCCGGATGGGCAGCCTGGGCCTTTTTGGTCAACGCCGACAAATTTAATTTACCGGTTACTTTACCCGATACAGGATCGATTCTGTATACAAGATCGCTGTTCCATTTATTTGCATAAACACTTCCATCGACAAATTCCAATTCATTCAGATGGTAGATGTTTGCATTTTTCTCTTTGATAAATAATTCTTTAATTAACTGAAATTTCTCCGGATCATAGAAACTTAATTTATTGGTTCCATCACTCACGATTAGATTTTGTCCATCGGTACAGATTCCCCAACCCTCGGTTTCAATTGAAAAAGTCTGCAACAAATTGAAGGTTGATTTGTCGTAAACAAATACCTTCCTGTTTTGCCAGGTCAATTGATATATCTTATCCTTCAAAATACATATTCCTTCCCCAAAATATTCCGCTCCAAGATCAACTGCTTTATTTATTTTTCCGGTGGCAAGATCTACATTCAGCAATTTGGATTTACCTTCCAGTCCGGTCCCTTCATACAACTGACCATTCTCCCATGCCAGACCTTGAGTAAAACTACTCGCATCGTGTGGGTATTCTTTCAACACAGAATATTTTAATATTTCAACAGTATTGTCATTTTTGCAAGAATAAATTGCAGAGACAATGAAGATAAAAATTAAGTAAAAAAAATATCTATTCATCAGCTATTTTGATCTTAAATGCCATTTTTCCGTTTCCAAACAAGGAGCACTTTCCCTGCAAAATTAAAAACAAGCTTCACATAATGCTTGCAATTATATAAAACTTATCTATTCAAGGTGGTACCCCATTTTTTTAACCCCGGAAAATCCCATGATTTACGCAGGTCTGCTAATTACTTTTTGCTGATTCAACAGGATAAGTCTATTTTTGCACCAAAATCCTTCATTTGTCTACCGGACGCACTGTTTCATTTCATACCCTTGGCTGCAAACTCAATTTTGCAGAAACTTCCGGCATTAGTCAGCAATTCAGGCAGGCGGGTTATGATGAAGTGGCCTTTGAGGAGGCAGCAGACATTTACATTTTGAATACCTGTTCGGTCACCGATCAGGCAGATAAAAAATGTCGAAAGGCCGTTCGCTCCGCATTAAGAAATAATTCTTCTGCAAAAGTAATTGTAATAGGTTGCTACGCGCAATTGAAGCCTGTTGAAATAGCTGGTATCCCCGGTGTCAGCATGGTACTTGGTGCGGCTGAGAAATTCAATATCCTGGAACATTTACAGCACCTGGAACCTATGAATCCATTAGGACAAATTCATGCAGGTGATATTCGTGATGTTAATCAATTTATTCCATCTTATTCGATTGAAGATCGAACCAGAACTTTTCTAAAAGTCCAGGATGGCTGTGATTATAAATGTAGTTTTTGCACCATTCCTTTGGCACGGGGTCGATCCCGTTCTGGTGAAGTAGACCGAATTGTTGAACTGTCCAGAGAAATTGGAAGGAAGGGAGTAAAGGAAATTGTTTTGACAGGAGTTAATCTTGGTGACTTTGGCAATGGGACAGAGGTAATTGAAGGTGCCCGACCCAAAAAGGATGCATTGTTTATAGACCTTATTAAAGCCCTCGACGAAGTAGAAGAAATTGACAGATTCAGAATCTCCTCCATTGAACCAAACTTATGCACGAAGGAAGTAATTGATTTTGTAGCCGCATCTAAAAGATTTATGCCACATTTTCACATGCCTTTACAATCGGGAGACAATCAAATCCTGAGTCTAATGAAGCGGCGGTATCGTAAAGAACTTTATGCAGAACGAGTTGCGTACATAAAAAATGTAATGCCCCATGCATGCATCGGAGTGGATGTCATTGTTGGTTTTCCTGGTGAATCTGATGAGCTTTTTCAAAGCAGCTTTGACTTTATTCATGGACTGGATGTAAGTTATCTGCACGTTTTCACATACTCCGAGAGACCAAACACTTTGGCAAATGAAATGTCGGGAAGAGTTATTGCTTCTACCAGGCATCAAAGAAGTCAGCAGCTTAGAAATTTATCGATTAAGAAGAAGAATAATTTTTATATTCAATTTTTCAACACCAGAAAAAAAGTATTGCTGGAGCAAAAGCAAGATGAACCTTTTAATGGTTTGTCCGGATTTACTGACAATTACCTCAGAGTAAATTTACCAAATGCAACCATTGATATGGTCAATACTTTTCAGGATGTTTTGATTGAAGGGTTTGATGTCACAGGTGATTTAAAAGGTAAGCTCATAAGCTTTGAACTCCCAGCCTTGGTTTGATCAAACCGGATAAAAATTAAAAGACTTCCCGGATTAACCGGAAAGTCCTGTTTATTTCAGATGCGATGAAGTACTAAAATTGATATTGCAATCCAAGTTGTGCGGACAACGCATTTCGGCTGGTCCTGATGTCCAGGATTGGTTCATTGGTCAGGTCAGTAAACCCATGCAAATACTGAGTTCCTAAAGACATTCTCATGGATTCATTCAGTTTCCATTTTATGCCGGCTCCTATTACTCCACCCCACTCAAATTGTCTGAAATTTGAATTCCGCATATTGATGTCATAAGTTCCTAAATTGAAGTCTACCAATAAACTGGCCCTGGTACGAATGTCTCCATCCACCGCAAGACTCATTTGTGGCCCTGCCTCCAAATAACCTTTGATCACGCCCTTTCCAAAATTATATTGAGCAAGTACAGGTAATTCGATAAAATGTAATTGAGTAATCGCTTTTAAATTAGCCGGAATGTCTACATCAAATATTTCAAAATCCAAAGACTGACTTGCAATAAAACCTGTTTTGTGGTAATACAACCCGGATTTGATGCTAAATGCATCTATTGGTGAAAAACTGGCAGAAAGTCCGGCTCTTATTCCCAAAAAAGGATCAGGGTCATTGATTAGACTACCTGTTCCTTTAATAGTCATATTGCTCACTGAAGGCCCCACTTCCACCCCCATTTGAAATTGTGCAAACAAACTTTGAACAAACAAAGTAAATGTCAACATAGATAAAATCTTCTTTTTCATTTTTTTGAATTTAATACTTTGACGAAAATTTCCTTCGAGAGATTAAAAACAGCGCGTTAAAATAATATTAGGAAAGTGTTAAATAATATTTGCATTCGAAACTGAAGATGAGGAATAAGCAATTGTAAAAATCAATTTTTAGTTTATAAATTATTGGCAATGTCTAAAAACCAATAATTCATCCTAATGGAAATGATGCACATTAGAAGTGAAAGAACGTTCATTATCCGGGCGAGTTACTGTATTGTTAAATTAAAAACCCGGTAGAAATTTATTCCACCGGGTTTTAACTTTTAATCGCTTTAGAATTTCTCTTTTACCTGGAGACGGTAAATCTCTTATTAATCAATCCATTGCTGGTTTTGATTTGAAGATTATATTGACCAGGGGTGAGTACAGATGTATTTATCAATTCACTGTACTTTCCAGCTTTCATATAATTTCCTCCAAATGGATTTACCAACACACTCTTGCCATTGTTGTCAAACACCCTCGATTCAAGTATGCCATTTTCAGATAATCCTATCTCCACTTTCAACAAATCGTCCACAGGATTCGGATAAATCTCCAAACTCAAATCTTTACCCCTTTGTACCTTAATGGAGATCACTTTACTGTAGTTGTACTTGCCGTCTCTGTCCACTTGTCTGATTCGGTAGTAATATACTCCTGATTGGTTTACATTCAAGTCATCCATTTCATAAGCATGTCTGGATGCTCCAGTCTCAGAGGATGCTTCCACCTGACCAATCTCAGAAAAGTCTGATTCACTCTCATGTCTCCTTTCAACTATGAAATGTGAATTGTTGATTTCCAATCCCGTTGTCCAATCCAATTCAGTAAATTCTCCATTGTAATTTGCTTCAAAACTCAGCCACTCCAATGGAAGAACCTGATATACCAATCCTGCATCTATGGTCGGGAAGGCATCTCCGGTTTGTACACGATACATTCGAGTTGTTCCGTAGCCGTTCGTTCCATCCACATCATTGTCCATGTTATCTGATCCAGCATGTGGTATCGTAAATCCAAAACTTACCGGCGCTGTGAATTTTACATAGTAATCTCCCTGCGCAACTCCATCCAACATATAAGTACCATCAAATCCAGAGGTGGCTTCACTTACCATCACTCCGGTTGGCGTATAGGCTGCAATCTTAACTCCCTGCACAGGCTCTTCATTTCCATCCTGTATTCCATTAAAGTTGCGATCCAACCATACACGATCCCCTAAGGTCGCTTTATCCTGGAAGCCCGCTCCAACATTCAAGATCATATCACCACTCAGTACTGTAAATTTCCTGGTCGTGTTCACGCCAAATTCATGGCTGATGTCGCTGTCTTTATCCGTATTGCCTCCTTTAAATGGCTCTGATGCCGCTAAATGTCCTGGTCTTTCAAATTTAACATGATACATGCCAGGCTTTATGCATGCGAATTTATAATATCCGTCATCCGATGGTGTCGATGGATTGACTGCAGTCCTTAAATTAGCAACAACAGCTCCGCTCATTGCATCCACTAAATACACATCTAGTCCATTCAAACCATTTTCTGTCGGATCAAAAATTCCATCTTTGTCTTTGTCCAAGAATACTCTACCTCCGATCATGATACACTTATACAAACCAAGATCCCACGTTCTGTCATCTTCTCCCGGGCTGAGGTAAGTACTTGCTGTTGTTTGTGCTCCATTGCTTCCATCTACATCACTATCTTTTGTATCGCTACCTTGATTTGAAGTAGTTTGATTCCACATTGGATGCCATTCAAACTTAGCATAGTAATTTCCAGGCATCAGATATTCAAAAAGATACTTTCCAGTTGCATCAGTTGTAGTGGTTTTAACAGGCAGACGTGTATCTGCATCATACAGTGTCACTACAACATCTTTTATTCCTTCTTCACCAACTTCTTGAACACCGTCGGCATCTCTGTCATGCCAAACATAATCACCATATTTCGCCAGTTCAACCAATCCTGCATCCCAGGTACTGTCTCTTTCTCCCCACTGCAAGAAAGTACATGCAGTAATACCACTTGGACTCACATCGCTGTCTTTGGCATCGTTGCCACCCTTGTCTTTAAAAGTAAAGGCGCAATTAGGCATATTGATCGGCAATGGATCAAATCTCAGGAAGTAATTGTCAGACAATAAGAAGTCAAACTCATACTTACCATTTGCATCAGTAGTATCTTTCTTTACGATACTGCCATCTGCACACTTGTACAGGTACACATGTACACCAGGTACTCCCGGCTCACCTGCATCCTGAACACCATCTCCATCCAGATCCTTCCATACAAAATCTCCGATCCATGCAGTAACTACTACCTTTTCTGGATCATGATCATCAGAATCTTCATTTTCTACCTGTCCATTTCCATCAATTACATCATCCCACGGTTCATCATCATGGACTGCTCTTTCCCAGGCATCATCTGTGTTAGGTTTACTGTCTGCATCATCATTATCTCTTACGAGGTTAAATGTATCTCTCATTGTTCTGATCTCTGCATAGTTTTCCCAATCTGAAAGAGTAGGGTTGGCAGAAACTATCACTTTCAATTTCAAATGCAATTGTACACTGTCTTCCGGATACAATCTGGTACCATATGAATATTCCAATCTGGTGCCATTTACACTCCAACCTCCATTTATAGCTGGTAGGAATTGGAAGCCTGCTGGAATATAATCATTAACACCGATAGAAGATGAAACAACATTTCCCTGATTGTGGAGACTAATAATAAAGTCCACTGTGTCCCCAGGAATATAATATGGTTTTTTACCAGGAATCCATTTTCTCAGGGCAAAATCTACAACAGGCGGATCAGCCGGATCATGGTCGTCTTCATCAATCGGCGGATTTTCATCGATTTCTCCATCTTCCGGAGGCCCGTCATTATCTGGATCATCATCCGGATCACTGTCTATGTCATCGCCAGGGGTATTCGTTGTATCCGTCACTGTAATTATTTCTGCAAAGTTTTTCCACGCAGCTCTGTTGTACAAAGTAGGCCTAACCTTGAGCTTAATAACTACCTTGGCACTATCTCCAGGAATAACCTTTGGTGTATAAATTGTTGTGGCAATTCTGGTTACTGGATTGTAAGTCCATGTAGGATTACTTGCCACATCAAAATCGTATCCAGGAGCTAAATAATCAGCTATTTCAAAATTTTGAGCACTGATACTTCCCTGATTAAATACAGTAACTTCAAATGGAATTACCTGATTGTATTTAATTGGCAATGGTCCTATATAGTTTTTCCTAAGTGCAACGTCAAAAATTGGAACACCAGCAGGATCATGATCATCTTCTTCTCCTCCTTTATCGATACTGGTGATGTTGTCATCAGCTGCATCTCCTGGTTTGACTGCTAATTCAGCAGAACCATTTGATCCCGGACGACTATCTACATCAAATGTATTTACATTATTCCCCAATGAATCTTGTACATCTGTAATTTCGGCATAATTAATCCAATTTCTGTAACCACCAGCAGTATTCTCAAGTTTTAATGTGATGTTGATGTCAAATGAATCTGCAGATTGCAAAGTACCACTATAGGTATACACTGCCCCCTGTCCATTTACTGACCAACCCGGACTTGCAACAAATGAATATCCAACCGGTATATAATCTTGAATCCTTACATTTTTCACAGATTCATTTCCTTGATTGTATACCCGCAATCTGAACACTATATTTTGTCCATAACTATAAGGTTGAGGTGTAACAACAGTTTTCTTTAATGCCAAATCATACAACTTAACATATTCCGGATCATTATCATCCTCATCTCCTGCGGCATTCGTATCTCCTATGATACCATTTCCTGCACCATTCAGAATGTCATCGCTTCCAGGGAAAT
The DNA here is from genome assembly GCA_016714365.1 of Candidatus Vicinibacter affinis. NCBI lineage: Bacteria > Pseudomonadati > Bacteroidota > Saprospiria > Saprospirales > Saprospiraceae > Candidatus Vicinibacter > Candidatus Vicinibacter affinis. Next base: position 404,634 of record JADJNH010000007.1, read on the forward strand.
TTCCACCTTCACTATCCGGAATCGCTGATCCTCCTGGATCATTATTAAATACTGCATCCGGATTAGAGTCAATGTCATTGATTCCCACTTCATCTGCAACAGGATTGTCGGCACTGATCTCTATTTCTACGGTCCATGCATGTTTTCCAGTTGCTGGTTGTGAGGTAAGTACCAAATTGTACATATCCATTTCACCAGGCTTTATCGTATCCGTTACAGGTACAATATAAGTAGCTATTCTGGTGATGTTGTTGTAACTCCATCCTGCATTTGGTCCCGCTGTAAAAGCAAATCCCGCAGGCACAAGAACACTTAATGTGTATCCAGCACTGTTGATATTACCCTGATTCTTAACCTTGATTGGGAAATTGATCAACTCGCCATAACTGCTGATTCTGTCAACACTATTCTCTATGATAGTTGCCAAGTCAAAAACCCATGGTCCAGCAGGATCGTGATCGTCCTGTGAGCCAATTCCACTATCAGATATACTTGATATATCATCATCTCCAGGTTTACCAGGGATAACATTTTGTTCATTTGTTGTATTTGATCCAGGGTCACTGTCCACATCATCTCCAGGTACTCCGTTTTGATCATTTGCTCCTATAATTTCTGCATAGTTTGCCCATGATTTCAACGATGGAACTGCTACCATGTTAAAGGTCAAATTCAATGTTATCGTTCTGCTTCCACCTGGTTGGATCGTATCTGTTATGGTCTTGTTGACCATAGGGGATGCTCCAGTCCAGCCATTGTTTGGTGAGAAACTATATCCTTCAGGTATATAATCTTTTACCTGAATGTCCTTAGCAGTCACATTACCCTGATTAAACACTGTAATTTCAAAAGTATGTGTCTGACCATAGGTGTATGGTCCTGTAGCAGGAGTTACTAATTTCTTAATCAATGCAAGGTCAAATACTTTTACATATTCCGGATCATTGTCATCCTCATCTCCTGCGGCATTGGTATCTCCTATGGTACCATTTCCTGCACCATTCAGAATGTCATCGCTTCCAGGGAAATTTCCACCTTCACTATCCGGAATAGGCGATCCACCCGGATCATTATTAAATACTGCATCCGGATTGGAGTCTATGTCATTGATTCCCACTTCATCTGCAACAGGATTGTCGGCACTGATCTCTATTTCTACGGTCCACGCATCTTTTCCGTTGGATGGCTGAGAGGTAAGTACTAAATTGTACATATCCATTTCACCAGGCTTAATCGTATCTGTTACCGGTACTACATAAGTGGCTATTCTGGTTAAGCTATTGTAACTCCATCCTGCGTTTGGTCCCGCTGTAAAAGCAAATCCCGCAGGCACAAGAACACTTAAAGTGTATCCTGCACTGTTGATATTACCCTGATTCTTAACCTTGATTGGGAAATTGATCAACTCGCCATAACTGCTTACATTATCTACACTGTTTTCAATGATCGTGGCAAGGTCAAAAACCCATGGTCCTGCAGGATCGTGATCGTCCTGTGAGCCAAGTCCACTATCAGATGTACTTGCTATATCATCATCTCCTGGTTTACCAGGGATAATATTTTGTTCATTTGTTGTATTTGATCCAGGGTCACTGTCTACATCATCTCCAGGCACTCCGTTTAAATCATTTGCTCCTGCAATTTCTGCATAGTTTGCCCATGATTTCAACGATGGAACTGCTACCATGTTAAAGGTCAAATTCAAGGTCATCGTTCTACTGCCACCTGGTTGGATGGTATCTGTTATGGTCTTGCTGACTGTCGGGAATGCTCCAGTCCAGCCATTGTTTGGTGAGAAACTATATCCTTCAGGTATATAATCTTTTACCTGAATGTCCTTAGCAGTCACATTACCCTGATTGAACACTGTTATTTCAAAAGTATGTGTCTGACCATAGGTGTATGGTCCTGTAGCAGGAGTTACTAATTTCTTACGCAATGCAAGGTCAAAAATACTTATGATCGCAGGATCATGATCATCCTCATCTACAGGAGGGGCCTTCGTAACTTCATCGTCAGTCGGACCACCTGGTTCTCCACCATCATCGTTGGTTGGATCATCATCAGGATCACTGTCAAAATCATTACCCGATACTCCTAATGAATCTTGAGCAGATTTAATTTCTGCAAAATTTGTGTAAGCATCAGAAGAAGATGCATTTGCTATTAATCTTAAACGGATAGTTACATCGATACTCTGTCCAGGCGTTAGAGGCCCCGCTATTGTTCTGGTTGCTTGTCTATTTCCAGCTGAGTAAGTCCATCCGGCATTTACACCGCCTGCTATAAACTGATACCCTGCAGGGACATAATCCACCACTGAAATATTCTTAGCGGTTAAATTTCCTTGATTAAAAACGGTTATTTTAAAATCAATATCCTGTCCGTATGTATATGGTCCGCCAGTGACTACTGTTTTACGTAGTGCAAGGTCAAAAATATTGACACCTGCCGGATCATGATCATCCTGATCACCTGCTTTGGTGATATCTGTGATATTATTATCATTTGGACTTCCTGGTGTAACAGCTGTCTCCCCAGGGGTATTTCCATTTGGATCACTATCTACATCTTGAGCGGAAACATCAGTTCCATTAACTGATTGCATACTTTTAATCTCACTATAATTTATCCAATTGGTGTACCCACCTGAAGTTCCTGCTAATCTTAATTTCAAGATAACTTCAAAATTATCTCCCGGATTTAATTGAGGAGCATGTGTGTGCGTCACCAATGGATGTGAACCACTCCATATACCTGCATTGTCTCCGGCATTGTATGTATAACCAATAGGAATATAATCATTGACTACTACATTTTTTACCGGTAGAGTTCCCTGATTGTATACCGTAATTTTAAAATCAACCACTTGACCAACACTATATGGCCCAGCTGTTGATGTCACTTTTATCAAAGCAAGATCATACACATTAATCATAGCTGGATCATGATCATCTTCATCGATCGTACCATCATCATCTATTAAATTATCAGTAGGCCCTCCAGGTTCTCCTCCAATATCATTAATTGGATTATCATCAGGATTACTGTCAATGTCTCCTCTAGTAGCCCCTAAACTATCTTGTGCAGATTTAATCTCACTAAAGTTTATGTAAGCAGTACTACTTCCTGGATTTGCAATCGTTCTTAGACGAATAGTGATATCTAAACTATCACCAGGTTTTAATGGACCCGCCACAATTCTAGATGCCTGTGACAATCCTGCAGAATAGCTCCATGCAACATTCACTCCTCCTGCAATAAATTGAAATCCTGCTGGAACATAATCTACGACATTGATATTTTGTGCCGTAACGTTTCCTTGATTAAATATTCTAATATTAAAATCAATGTCTTGTCCATATCCATAAGGAGCCGGTGTAATAACAGTTTTTCTTAACGCAAGGTCAAATATCTCTCCGAACATTATTCCAGGTCCTGCAGGATCGTGATCATCCTCTTCTCCTCCTTTATTAGTGCTGGAAATGTTATTATCATTGATTCTTCCCGGCAATACTGCTCTTTCCAATGGTCCATCACTGCCTACTTGACTATCAATGTCATCATTAGACCTATCAACATTGTTCAAATCTTTGCTTGAGACAATCTCTGAATAATTGATCCATTTACGGAAACCACCAGAAGTATTTTCTAATGTGAGTACAAGGTCAACAAAGGCACTGTCACCTGGAACAATTGGTCCAGCTATCGTGTAATTAACATTTGGGTATACTCCAACCCATCCCGGATTTAATCCTGCAGAAAAGGAGTAACCCGTTGGTATGTAATCTGCAATTTTAACATCCTTGGCTGTTTCATTGCCTTGGTTATAAACCCATATTCTAAAAGTTAATGGATTATTGTATTCAATAGAACCAGACACAAAAACTTTCTTTAATGCTAGATCCCATATTTTAATAGCTGCTGGATCATTGTCATCCTCATCTTGTTGTGGATCATTTTTTCCATCCTCATTTATTTCATTATCATCGGCACCATCAATAACCACATCATTGTCATCATCAGGATCCATGTTGAATTTACTGTCAATGTCTTCGGTTTGTGTATTATTTTTATCATCTTTAGCCGTTTTTATTTCAGCCTCATTATACCATGCTCTGTCTAAAGGATTACTTCCTGGTTGAACCACTAAATTTATGGTAACATTGACGCTTGATCCTGGATTAATACTAGGAATGGTTGTTGTTGCCATCCCAATTCCATTGGTCCATATAGCGTTTCCTGGTCCAAATGTAAATCCAGAAGGAATATAATCCACCACAACAACATCACGGGCCTGGATACTACCCTGATTATAAACTGTGATGACAAATGGTACCACGCTACCGTATTGGAAAGGACCATTGGCTGTTGTTGTTTTCTTTAAAGCAAGGTCAAATACTTCAATACCTGCAGGATCATGGTCGTCTTCATCTTCCTCTGGATTATTTTTTCCATCTTCTGTGATGACGTTATCATCCGGACTTCCAGGTTTTACCGCATTTTCTTTTATAGAATTAGAATATGGATCACTGTCGATATCCTCGTCTGAAACTTCATCTGTACCTATAAATGCTTTTTTAATTTCAGCAAAATTGATCCAGTCAAAACTTCCACCCGAACTTGCAACCATGCGCAAGGTCAAATCTATTGTTTTAGATGCACCAGGATTTAAAACACCTGGTAATGTTCCTTCCAATTCATTGGCGGAAACTATCGTCCAATTAGGATCTCCTCCTTCATATTTTAATCCGGCAGGTAAGTAATCAGCTACCTTGACATTCTCAACAGCAGTATTGCCTTGATTGAAAACAGTTATTCTAAATGTGATATTATCACCGTATTTATAAGATCCAGCAGGATTCAGTATAACTTTCCTTAGTGCTAAATCTATAATTTTTATATCGGCACAAACCGTATCCCGTTGATCAGGAATTCCATCATCATTTACATCAAGAGTCGTTCGATTAAATAATCCTTCTCCACTTTGCGGTACGTTTGGATTATTTGTCCCACAAGGCGTATAGATCTCGTCGCCCACACTTGCAGTTGCAACTAAATCAATTTTCACCTGTAATTTAACTTGGTATGTGTGTGTCGTTTGCTTTATAATATTTTGGTCATTTGCAAGATTCCACGGTCCAGATAAAGTTAATCCTATAGGTCCGGGATTGGCCGGATTGCCTGGTGCAGTTGAGGTATATTGAGCAGACAATACTTCAAAATCATTTTCTAATCCTGGTATGTCATTCAGAGTATATTTACCTGTAGCAAAACCACTATTGGTGACAGTTATAGTATACGTCACATCATAAGTATTTGGACCTTGTTTAACGACCACTGGACCAGACTTTACATGATTGATAATCGGCAATTCTCCACAAGCTTCATCCCGTTCATCATTAAAATCATTGGGTGTATCGAGTATGGACAAATTATATAAACCGTTTTCCGGAATATAATCTCCCGGTGTAACTTCGGCGCAAGGTTTGTAAGAGCCATCTCCTCCTGGAGGAGGCGTTCCTGCAAGATTTAAGGTAACAGAAACTGTTAAATTGTAAACATGGACTTCTACATCCGTTATGTTTTGATTCACTGCTAAATCATATCTGTTATTACCATCTGATGGCGGCACGATTGTACCTGGATTACCTGGATTTCCAACAGCATTGGTGCTATACTTTATGGCATTAACCACTACGTCTTTATCAAATGCCAATGAATCTTTTAAATTATATTTTCCAATTCCGGTACCAATATTGTCTACTGTGATTTTAAAAGCAACATCATAAGTATTCAAACCTGTTTGCGTGACACTTACAAATTCTTTGAAATGAGTTACGACTGCGCAACCAATCACTTGAACAGTATAAGTTGCAGTACTAGTACAACCTGTCTGCTTATCCGTAACCGTCACAAAGTAATCGTTTGTTATCAAAACATTATTAATGGTTGCAGTTTGATTGGTTCCAAGACCTGCACTCCATTGATAGTTATAATCACTTGGTAATTTTGGACCAGGATTGGCCGTCAAGGTCACATTATCTCCTATACAATTTGGATTCGGACCTGTAATATTTACAGTAGGGCCTCCTTCATTGATGATACTTGTGGAGAAAGTTCCAGTACATCCATTATTATCTGTAACAGTTACGGTATAAGTACCTGCGGCAAGACCTGTAGCAGTGTTGCCTGTTTGTTGTGGTGAAGTATTCCATAAATAAGAATATGGCGATACCCCTCCGCTGGTTGTCACTGTGATTGAGCCATTTTTCATACCACACTGTTCATTGGTTTTTCCAACCAAACTTGGTGTTGGGTTATTATTTACTTTCACTAATACTTGAGCTGTATCCTTACAACCTTTGGAATCAGTCACAATGACTTGATAAATTTGATCAGCAGTAGGTGAAGCATCTGGATTTTGGCAAGTTGTGCATGAAAGTCCGGTAGATGGACTCCATAGATAACTATAACTAGGGGTGCCTCCTGATGTAATCGCTGTTAAATTTACTTTTGCCCCCTGGCAGATGACCGGATTCAATGGTGTAATGGTTACTTGAGGTTTAGGATTGACCAGTACGTCGACTGAATTGGATGCTGTACAACCATTGCCATCGGTTACCACCACAGTATAAGTCGTTGTCGAACCTGGACTAACTGTAACTTCTGAAGTAGTCATACCACCCGGTGACCAACTATAAGAGATGGGGGCTGTCCCTCCGGTTGCATTTGCTGTTAATGTAACTGATCCTCCAGCACAAATTGGGCTGGCTCCTGTAATATTTACAGAAGGTCCAGCTACGGTTCCAACAGTACCAGTGGCTGAACGAGAACAACCTGAAATGTCAGTCACAGTCACAGTATAACTGCCCGGAGACAAACCTGTGATGGTCTGGGTATTTCCTCCATTGGACCATGCATAAGAATATGGCGGTGCACCTCCAGTTGGATTTGCAGTTGCTTCACCAATTTTTTTACTACATATATCCGGTTTTGTAGTTACATTCACCTGAATATCATTAGGAGTTGCGTTTATCGTTATAGTATTGGTCCCCGTGCAACCATTTATATCAGTAATAGTAACAATGTAAGTGCTCGAAGGTGCTGATGGCGTAACCTGAATGGGATTTCCACTCTGCCCGGTACTCCAGGTAAATGTATAAGGTGTTGTTCCTCCACTTCCAACAGCGGTTAAAATAACTTTTGTCCCTTCACAAACATTGTTCTTATCCGAACTCACAGTCACAGATGGACTTGGGACTGGACTAATGGTCACTTGGGAAGTAGCCGTACAACCAGTGGTTGTGTTGGTAACAGTCAAAGTATAAGTACCTGCTCCCACATTAATGCATCGCGTTGTCTCCAATGTACTCCAACTGTAAGTAATATTTACGGCAGGAGCTTGTTTTGCACAGATTTGAGTCGTTAAGGCCCCATTACACAATCCGGTGGCTCCTGTAATACTGCCGTCTGGAAGATCGTTGACTGTTACAGTCACTTGTCTAGAACCAGAACAAGCATTTATTCCATTATCTCCGTTCTCAGTTGTACTAACGATTAGTGTATAGGTCGTAGTAGTAGTAGGATTCGCTGTAGGATTTGCACAATTTGTACATGATAAACCAGTAGCTGGAGACCATAAATAAGACAAAGGAGGATTTCCACCAGTGATGGTTGGACTTAATACCACACTCTGACCTCTGCAAATAGCCACATTGGTTAAACTTACTGAAGGTGTATCGCAAATTTTAAAAGTTTGGGTAAAATCTGATTCACATCCCAAACTGTCTTTAATATTTACAGTGTAGTTAAACATACCTGCTGTAGACGGGCAAATAACAGCGTTATAAGCTACCGAATTACCATTTGGATCTTTCCAATTGACATTATGTGATCCAATTAAACCACTTGGAATCGGACAATTAAATAATGTGTCTAATTTTATACAAGATCCCAGACATTTCTTAATGCTATTATCACCCAGTTCAGCTTTAACTAAACAACAAAAATCAAATTGGTCAAACTTAAAATCGACAGAAATAAAGTTTGTGTTCATAAACAAAGATATTTTGTCGATATCACACCAATTGAACCCATTGGCCACAGTAAAATCAAGCAATGCAAACTCTTCATCATAGTCACCAAATGCGGATCCAGGCATATTTCTGGAAATAGTACCGGTGTTTCCGCTACCATCTGTTATAGTCACAGTCATTGTCACACCAGATTGATCGGCAAAATAATTATAAAGTCTAAATCCAGCGGTAGCATCTGGGACACCATTGGGGTCGAGGCAGTCACAGATTCCATCCCAATTTAATTGATCTGCTCCGGTACCACCATAGACCAATTCTGTATTGGATTCATTCCCTTCATCATTGCTACTACTGTAAAACCACTCATTAAAATATGGGCTTGTTATATCGGACTCTTTCAAAACATCGGCTCGGGAAGTTAGGTCACCAACCACGTACCAAATATTCATCGTACGCTTATTTCCGATCAAACCACCAGCATTTAAGCCAGTAAAAGTTTTAGTTTCAAAAATGGGGCCACCTAAGATTGGAGACTTCACTTGCACTGTTTGTTGTGTAGTACCATCTGGTTCATCAAAATTGTCAAGCACTCGACACTTGGAAAAAGTAGCTCCATCGTGCACTATCACCTTAACCTTATCTACTAAGGTAGTACATCCAGCCTTTGATGCAGTAACAGTTACTACTTCAGTAATTGTAGGCGTATAAGTTAAAAATAATCCTGCACCACCTGTTGCCATAAATAGCAATCCAGAAACAGATCCAGTCCAGACAAACTTAATACCAGCAGGATTGGTGTTTATTTCTGCAGCAAGATCTACGGAACCACCTTTACAAACTTCTACCATACCTCCAGCAGTAAGAATTGTAGGACATGTTTGAGCGTGAAGTCTTTGGAAACTTGATAACAATATCAGAAAAACCAAAGAAAAAGAGTAAAAAAGTAACTTTAAATAATTCATATGGCTGTATACTTAGTTGATATAAATTTTTAATTTATCAATTCTAAAAATAGTAACCAACATCATAAAATATACAGTAATCCTAATTCATGATTACTGTAAAACATCATAATGATGATAGATTTACTTTGTTTCAGATTTACAAATCAATCGTTAAGCAGAATACACAAGTATACAGTTTATGCATACAAGCAGATTTGATTGACAATTTCTTGCAAACCAATAATAACATGACCCAAAACTCAAAAGATGAACATCATCTATTGAAGTTTCAAATTCAAATCCATAAAAAGAAAAGGTGGGAATCTAAATGCTGTAGGATTTCATTCTTCAGCACAAGCTAGGAACCTGCCCTTTCTCATTCATTCTGTTTCTCAGGAGGTTTGGAACAATAATCATACCACATTTACAAAGTTTGGCATTACTATGGTATTACTATACAGAAGCATTGTAATTCTTAAACACCGCTTGTATAGAAAGGCAAAGTAAAGACAAATTCGATACATATTAATATTATTTTTAATATATTTATATTAATATATGTATCTAATTTATTATCAACATTATATAAATTAATAAAAATACCTTCTTATTTAAAAAGCTTATAAAATACAGCTTCTTGAAGGTTGGAAGATCCTGATTTTAAAATTTCTTTCTATTCAATTCCACTTAATTTCCAATTTTTATTGGCTGGCTCATAAGTAAAAAACATTTGACTTTGCTGTTCTTCGCTCGGTGAAGTAAGGTTGTAATAAAACAACACAGTAAACAATTGCATCCTTCCATCTTTCGTAAATCTTATTTTACGAATCTTGTCATCTCCTCTCGGCCCAAGCCCATGAATAGAAATTTCCTCCTTTAAGGAGCCCGTGGGATTGTTGGTGGCATCCAATTCTATGGAATATAATTTAGATTCCCGAGCGGAGGATAAGTACAAGATTCTTTTACCTGCATGCATATGCAATGCAAGACCATAAATGTCTTTATTTGAAATTATCTTTTTAATTTGTTTTGTAAGTACATCTACTGTATAAACCCCACCTATCTCTCTTTTTTCATCTGAACCCGCCACGGTACTGACCAAAAGTTGTTTTGTCGAACAATCATAAAAACTTCCCAAAACCCCAAATGGATTGAATGAACCAGGCATTCTTTCCATTGGAATTTTTACAAATTCTTCCATTTTACCGGAATTGGCATCCACTTTATAAATATTATTTTGCTTTTCAAAAGGATTCTGCAACATGTTCACTTTTGCCGATGGCAGTACATACGAATTTCCAAAGTGATCGGTACAAATGGCGCCAAGATATCCCTTGTCTTTCCAACTTTTGTCCTGCACAATTTTTATTATTCTCGCATTAGGGTTCCCGGGTTGCTCCGACTCAATCAATGCCATTCCTACCAAATTACGCTCAGTGGTTGACAAATAAGCCTTGGAAGGATTAATGCCCATTTTAGAAAAGTATGCAGGGAGTCCTTTACATTGATCCATCTGTGCAATTACAGCATGGTAGTTACTTAACAACCATATTAAAATACCTATGCATTTTGTAAATTGACTCATGGCTTATATGGATTTAATATAATTTGAACATGGGACCGGAATAACAAGGATAAATTACCGGAACGTAAACTCCATTTTTTAAGATGGATTCTGCCCAACAATATTCTTTCCCCTTGGTATCATCATTTTGCATTTGAGCCACGTACCAAAATACTAAAGAAGCATTTTCGATAGACTCAGCATTTTCTTCCATAAATTTTTCTGGACCTTGTTGATAGTCTCTGTTACAGCATGGTCCGATGGTCGGAAGATCAGTTTCTCCTTCGTCACGATTCTCATCCCATCGGGTCACATATACATATGCCTGATCACCTCTACCAGCATCTCTCAATTGCCCGGTATTGGCAATAATGTAAATTCCACCCTTGTTTTGATTTTCAATCCTCATCCACTGATGATCGTCTTTATAAATAGTTTGCTCATTTTGTAAACTCCATTTTTCTCTTTTCCACTGAATCCAAGCGTTATTTTTCCATTCAAAAAAATTAGATTTTGCATCTGCAAAAGCAATTCTTGTTACCGGTCGGTACATTCCGTTATTCCCACACCCCCTTCCGATACTTCCGGCAACCGGTCTGAATCTACCATCCTTATAAAATTCAAAATATTGATGATAATTGTAATTGCAGGGGGTAGGCCATCCCTCGCTGTAATAACGTTGTCCCAATAAAAATCCAGTAGTGTCACCTGCTTCAACAATTGGTTCAAAATAAGGTGGCTCCACTGCCAAAACTGCTGCAGTAGAAAATTCGGGACAACCTACCGCATCACTGTAACCAAATCCTTCTGTCTTCGAATACGAAACATGCCAATCTACCAATTTAACACTTCGAAACAAGGCCCGGTTATTAAATTTAACATCCGCCACCAACAATCCATCCGATCGACTCATACTGTATTTAAATGACCATCCATCCTTCTCAAATTTGTTCTCTTTTTCACAATAACATTGCATAATGTTCTCATTTTGCATTTTTCTCTGAGATATAGCCATCCCAGTTTCGCCTACATTTGTCCACCTGACCCCAGCAACATTCAAATCTGTTAAATCCACAATGGCCCATAAAGCTTTATCACCCTTTACAAATGTTGGCGCTACACAAAGATGTCTGGAACGTTGGCATTTGGTACGATTCAAAGCTGTTTTAGTCCCTGGCATCAAAGGTGTCGTCAGTTGGTTGTTTTCACCATAACTATGTATTACCGCCGTATCATTTCTTGCGATTTCTAAAGCCAGTTCGATTAAATGGGGCGGTACATCCGGTTGTGTTTCTTTATAAAATGATATGCTAACTACTCTTTCATTCTTTAAATCTATTATCCCAACCACAGTTCCATTTAATGCATAGTTATACATTTCCACACGATAACAATTCCCATCTTTGCACACATTGGATCCACTTGGCAAATCAGTTGTTCTTGCAACACTGACAGAAAAAATTTCATTTAACATCTTCTGGTTACTTTTCTTATCTATAAAAAACTCAACCAATTGACGACTCCCTAAAAATATATCCTGAATTTTGTTACTGTTCTTCACATCTGAATTCCTGACTTTTAACACAGGAACATCCTTTTGTAAAATGCTGTAAATTTCTTTTACTCTGGCTTCTACCAGTTTTGTGGGTGAAATTCCCCTTTGTAATTCAGAAGTACAACTGATCAAAAATGAAATAAAGATCAACTGACTCAACAAACGGACTAAATCTGTCTTCAACACTTTCATGGATTAAATGGATCTAAAAAATGATCATCTTTAAGGTAGCTTGTGTCCGTAAGTGTATACAAAAATGCAATAATGGCTTTGCGTTTATTTTCATCCAAATGAAAAACTTGCATTCTACCATCCGTATTCGGATGAAGGGCACCATCTCCATTACATTCACCCCCCGAATGAATCCTTCCGGCCCTTTCATAATTTTTAATTACTTCTTCAAGGGTATTGGCGGATCCATCGTGATAGTATGGTGTAGTCAAAGCAACATTTCTCAATCCGGGTATACGAAAAACACCATTGTCGTCTACGCTCAGTGTGTGTTCCTGCAAACCCAAATCTCTTGCTGGGTAAGAACCATTGCAATTGTACAAACCAATATTGGCGAAATCACCTCCACGCTCAGGCTCAAAAAAATCCAGCCCACCATGACATCTGTTGCAAGCTATTGTATCAGAAAAAAATAAATTCAAACCGAACCATTCCTGACTTGAAAATAAACTGGAATCCTTGGTTGCCAAATAATCATCATAACGTGAGTGCCGGCTTTGAAGACTCATTTCATAAGCAGCGATGGATTCCATAATTTCTTTAACAGTCAAATTGTCTATGTTTTTCTGAAAAGCATTTTCATAAAGCTGCTGATAAATTTTATCCTTTCTAAATCTTTGTAAAATTATTTCTTCATTACCCTTCAAACCCAACTCGACAGGCTGAACAGAAAATAAAGGACGCTCCATTTGTTTTATCAAATGATTCACATTAGGATCAGACCAGTCAAAACTTGTCCGATGATTAAGATTCAGCAAACTTGGCGCATTCCTTTTCAATAATTGAGCTTCTGAATTTAGTGAAATTCTGTACCCATCAGTAAATGCCAATCTCGGATCATGACACGAAGAACAAGATCTTCCTAGATTGTAAGAAAGTTTCTTGTCAAAAAATAAATGATGCCCAAGTTCTGCCAATGGATCCTTTAATGGCTGCTTGATAAGCCGATCATTTGGTGCTGCCGTCAACCAAAAAATGAACCCAAGACCCACTAAAAAATAATACTTCTGCATAACTATCAAAGAGAATTACAAGTTTGCAGGCAGGTAATATTTTATTTAAAAATATACCTGTAACTGTCCCTTTAAATTTTTTGAAATGTACTCTGAAATAATTTTCCCTCAGAAATAATTTTGATCACGTAGATGCCTGCAGGAATGCCGGACAAATTAATTTTACTTTTATAGAATTCTGGATAAACACTTTTTCCCATCAAATCAACCATTACAATCTGATCTGCCTTCAGAACTTCCGGTAAACTGACAAAGTCTCTTGCAGGATTTGGAGTAAGGTGCAAATCGTATGCCTTTTGTTCTTTTTCTGTGCCGGTAATACTGTAATCAAATGCAAAATATCCGGGTGTGATGGAAGCTTCAAACTCATCCAGTTGGTTAAAATTCTGATCAAAAACAAATACTTTTCCAAATGAAGTAAAATCTGTCTCTGCAGCATAAATCAATTTGGATCGGTCATCAAAACTTAACCCATAAAATTGTTTTCCCAAATCCAGAAATGGTCCGGCATTTTCAGTGGCAATATCGTATTTACCAAGACCTGTTTTGCCGCTTTCCTGATAGATGACCGCACTCTCAATCAAAGTAGAAGTGGCACATAAAGAACTCACCTGAGGTAGTCTTTCCGTTTGAACTTGTACACTGCCCAAATTAATTTTGGAGAGTGAACTACCGGTATAATCCCTGTTGTTCAGACTATACAACACATCATTTTTGATCATTAAATTTTCAGGATTTTTTCCTTCTGACCCCAGGTCAATGGTATTTACCCATCTTAATTTTTGTAAATCGATGTCGAGTATCTTTCCTACCTCCTTTCCAAACTCAAACCCATTGTTGACAGCAATAAAAGCATGATCATCTCGCAGGATAATACTTTCTGCAGTATAGGGCATTTCACTAGCCGGAATTTCGAAAACCAGACCTAGATTGTTCTTATCATAAATCTGCACATAGGCGTTTAGGGCTTTTTCATACTCACCCCTGGTAACGATCATATAGTTTCCCCAAAAGTCTATTTTCCTGACTCCCTCAACTGGTAAGTTCGATTGGACTGCATTGGTCAATAAATTATATCGCAACACTTTCTGATCCGCAGCGACCCAATAGGAACCTTCGTGTATTTTAATATCTGAAGCAAATCTGGCTTGAGGAATATCAACCAATGGCTTATATTCTTTCCCGGTAAGGTGGTAGGCCCCAACAGAAGGTGGTATCAGGATCTGATTATTCGTATAATCGAAGACCCCTTCATTCAAAACTAATACCCTGGACTGGCCGGTGATCAACACCACCAGGAAAAATCCAAGAATGAAACTACAGGTAAATTTTTTCATGTGCTAACCATTTTGTCGCCCAAAAATAGGGTAAAGCTGCCAAATCCATGATTCTAAATCTCCATCGTTTCAAGAAATCCAATACTACAAGTCATCAAACTCATAGAATTCATCCAGATGATCCCCGGGGCTGAGATCTAATAAAGGTTTGATAATTCCATTTCTGAGGCTGTAAACCCAGCCATGAAGGTGTGGACGTTGCTCATGCTTCCATGCCTTTTGGACAATGGAAGTCTTTGCCAGGTTCATGACTTGCTCCCGTACATTAAACTCAATCAGTTTATTGACTTTATCGTCTTCATCCTCCAGTGCATCAATCTCTTCTCTGTGAATACGGTAAACATCCTTGATATTTCTCAGCCATTTGTTGATGATGCCAAAATTATGCCTTGTCATGGCCGCTTTTACTCCACCACAGCCATAATGACCACACACAATAATGTGCTTCACTTTGAGATGATGTACCGCATATTCCAGCACGGTGAGCAGATTCAAATCCGTATGCACTACCAAGTTTGCCACGTTCCGGTGAACAAATATCTCCCCCGGTTGGGTCCCGGTAATCTGATTGGCCGGCACCCTACTGTCACTGCATCCAATCCATAAAAATTCGGGTGTCTGAAGATGCTCAAGACGGGAAAAAAAATCCGGATCTTCTTTCGTCCTTTCCTCAGCCCAGGACTTATTCTCCCGTAACATCTGATCAATTATATACTCGCTCATGGATTTTTTAGTGAATTTTAAACAACTGCTTTTCATCCATCTAGGCCATTTATGCTAATTGCCTAAATTGAAATGCATACGAATATCTGACTTTATACAGAATTATCTAGATTAAATCTTTTGAGACTATGAAGCCCTGAATGCGATGGGATGATATTGTTTAATGTGTGGCCCAAGAAAAACACGAATATAAATTCTGATCAGGGCTAATTCGAGAAACAAATAATTTAAACATAAAAAGGTGAGCATAAGCCACTCATGATAATGAATGTAGGTAAGAAATAAATCAATCCCTATAAAAGTGGTTGTAATGGGAAACCCTGCAAACCCCAAACATGCAAGCAGAAAAAACAAAGCATGCTTTCGATACTCATAAACATGGCCGTGGTATTTATTCATTCCCAAAGATTTTTCTTTACGCTCCACCCTTACCAGACAAACGTATCCCAATGTTCCAGCTAACATCAAACCCGCGAGGTACAAAAACAATTGAGTCAAACCTAAAGGCTTATTATAGCTAAGCGCAAATACAGTAAAAACTTGCGAGAGACAAATTTTTAACCATTGGTCCAACGGTCTGCCCGCAGAACTGAAGGCCGTCAACACAATAATCAATCCTACTCCTGCACTCCACAACGGCAACTGATGGTCAATCATCAGAACATACGATTGGCTTACGAAATTCCTAAGCATAATTAAACTGCAAAACAACACCAAAACTGATATGGACAAAAATTGAAATTTCAGTTGTATAAAAGTACCCAATCTCTTAAAAGGCGTCCACAGAAAACGGTACATAAAATAATCCAGACCAAACTCCTTGATAGAAAATAAGTAAATCGCTGAATGAATACGCTCGAGAAAATTGCTGCGCAACACTTTAACTCTTGGTTTAAAATGAAAAATCATATGATGGGACAAATAACTAAGCACAGATGGCGATACCAGAAATTGATATGCCCTTAGAAATGAATGTCCCACCACATGAAATAAAACAAATCCATTTAAACCAAATCCTAACTCCATTAACATGAATCCAATTTGAACAACAGTCGAATAGGCCAATTGACTTTTTACTCCGGATTGCACCCGCGAAATTAAAGTCCCCGAAATGGCACTGATCAAACCAACTGCAACTAAAAGTCCCCTGATAAAATAGTCATGAGACCATAAAGGAAAAGTTCTCAACAATAAAAAAATTCCAAGGTGCACAGCCAGAGATCCATAAAATATGGAACTCGACGAACTGGGACCTTCCATAGCTCTCGGCAACCAACTGGAAAATGGAAATTGTGCGGACTTAATCAGTGCAGCCAAAACGATGAACAAGCTCAACCAAAGTAATAATGACTCCTGAGAACTTGATAAACTTCCGACAATATTTTCTTGCGTCAACTCATCAAACTGAATATTCCTGTGCCATAGATGATGACAAAGAAATAATGCCATAATTAAAAATATATCTCCCAATCGGTAAAATGACAAAACTTTAAAACCATTTCGTACAGGCAAAATCCGATCCCTGTAAAAGGCAATTAATAAAAAAGAGGAGATTCCAATGATTTCCCATCCTACAAAAAAACTTTCGAAGTTACCGGACAGCACTGCAATATTATAACCGGTCATAAAAAAAAGAAAGGCGAAAAAGTATCTCTTAAATCCTTCCTCTCTGTGCATATAAAATTTACTGAACAACGCTACTACAAAAAACAACAGGGCGCCAAGCAATTGGAATACACCTGAATTTAAATCATAATAAAAACCAAAAATAAAATCAAAATCGTGATGACTGTAAATGCTTCCCACTTTATGATAAATAGGCTTTCCCTCACCCAGCATCCAATACAAAAATGCAAGTAAGGACATAAACAAACCGGTAATGGTAGAAATTAAAACCAAACTGGAAATAAGACGCTCTCTTTTACTTTCGATAAAAAGCAAAATAAATAATGCCACTAAAGGGAGTAACACCAACGAAAGTAAAATTTGAGAGATCATAACAATTAATTTTTGATGGTGTAAACAGGCAAATTTTCTTTAGTAGCATCCAGAATATGGTTTGTTTCCATCTCAGTTGCAGATTCCACCAATCGATGAAAATCTTCATGGTGGTTAATGTCACTTTTGATACAGGTATAGGGCGTAAACTCCCCATCCCTAAATGTCAACATTTCGGCTCGCCCAGGAAATACGCAAACTAAATGAACCCACTCATTTATATACCACTCATACATTTCTGGTGTACTCTGAATAGCCTTTAAAATAATTTCCGGATAATGTTCTACCACAATCAATAACCTTACCGGATCATGGACCTCTATCATTTGTACAGGAAGGCCGGGTCTCAAATCCCCATCAACACTGTTCGTGACACCAAATAACCCAATTACATGATGGGGTAACTTGGTGCCTGCTCCAAATTTATGATTGTCCATTCTGGAGAAATAATACTCCAAATTTATTCCACCACACACAGGACCTATAGGTCGCATGACGGCAGTTAAAATTTTACCCTCCGGATCAATTCTATAATCATAGGAATTTAAAAATGCGCGGCGGTCCAAAAACAAACGTCTTGAAATACTTCGCCTGCCAATGATGCATACTGAATTCGTCCCATGTCCTAGTTCAGGTCGGGGTTCGAATAATGAAACGGATCTATTCTTAATGGACTTTCTGATAGAACCAGTTGAATTTTGAGTTCGGATTGAAGCAAATCTTCTGGATCGTTCCTTTGCATTCAACTCCAAGGCCGTGTGAAAATTATTCAATCTTTGTTGATGCATCTCTCTTACTGCATCAGGATGTTTTTGCACGTCAAAAAATCGAATTTCATCCGCCGCAGTATCGTGCATCCCTCCAATAAAAAAAGTATTTTCAGGAATGGAAATTCCCCTTGTTGCTAATATTTTTCTCACATCCGGATGGTTTGCCATCAAACTAAAAACTCTTGCATTTACAGAACCCGGACGTCCGCTGCATGCACCGCAATCATGAGCCCCGTGGTGTGGGTTATTGGCGCTACTTGATCCATGCGCCAGAATGTAAACAATCGGTGAAAAATGATCGACCATACCAATGCTCTTTAGTAAAGCTTCCACCCGATCAGCCATTTGAATTACGGTGAAACCCAATTGCAGATTATTCTCAAATAAAGGCGGATTTGAACTTTCCAATTGCAATTCACTGGTTTCATCCATGTGTGCAAAAGCATCAGAAATGGCCGGACTCATCCTGGGTTTGAAAAGCATCAATACAGTTTTTGCAAAAGCCCATAACCCCAATACGGTAGAAAAAAACCAACCGGTTATTGGATGGTGAGACCCGGATCCATACAACAATTCAGATTTTCTTTTATGATTGCCTTTTATTGCTTTGATTAAATGTTTGGGCGTTACAGGTGCTGGACAAAGTTTTTCGTAAAATTTGGCTCCTTCAGCCAGATAATAAAATTCGACGTTGAAAAATCCCGGCGTGCCATAAGTAGCACAATTGTCATCGGTTCCTTCCAAATGTCTTCTCAAAGAACACTCTCGCTCATCTACACAAAACATAGCCTGAAAACTGTAATCCGGATGGCTGGTTTCTGGTTGCGGCAAATGTTGCAAAATACCTCCCAATACTTCATCGTAATAACTCCACTCAAATGCTTCCTGCCAAATTAACAAAGCCTTATCCAACTCAGATAAAGCAAAATTTTCATCCCACTCCGATGTATAGTTTTTCAAAAAGTTACCCAATGGCTTCCATTTGCCTTTCTTCTTATATTCCAGTGCATCAATCTCCAGCAACAATTCAAAGTAAATCAATTCCCTTAAAGAAATTTTTCTTGAGTCCAACAAGGTCACTGGATTATCTTCAACAGCAGATACAAAACCTGACCATCCATGATGACTGAATTGCTGATCAAACAAATATTGCTTGTAAAGTCGCTCATCTCCTACCAAAATTTCGAGGAGATCTTCAATGTCCAAGTTCGGATCAACAAAAAGCTCCCTCGCTTTCTTAGTTTTATATAGACTAACTATTCCATTGGATTCTAAGGCCCGAAGTGACGAAAGAAAACCATCAGGACTAACATGCCAATTCCAAAAGGAGACCCCTTGATCCAGATAATGACTCAATATTCTGAAAAGAAATGGATGAACTTCTCTATCCAGATCTAAACCAAATAATTCACACGCCTTAGATCTTAACTGCCCGATTTTTGGAACTCTGTGTTGATCATATTCCTGATGAAATAAATCCCATTTAACTTCATGCATTCTAGCTTTCCCAAAATTTTGAAGGATGACTCTGTCAAGTATTTGTTCTCTAATTCTTCCTTGCTCAAATAACTTTCTGTATTCGTCCAATTGAAACGTAACCTGGTATCCAAATAAATAAGAAGCTTTGAAAATTGCCTCTTTAAATTTTAAATCCTGAAACGCATGCAAGGTGTTATGATGAATAAAATCCTTCAGGGACAATTGGCTTGGCAAGAAATGCTTCATTTCATCAATGAAGTCTTCAATACCCTTTAAATTTTTTTTCATCACGATTTTTTAAAATGTTCAATTGAAAAATTGAATTATTATATATTAAATCTATTGGTTACGAATTGCATAGTAGTTGATTTAAAATTAATTTTACGAAACGAATTTGGATTTGATATCTTTTTTACAAGAGATCAATGAATCCTCCAGAAACTCAACAATGCCGGTTTCTAAATTATGAACAGCACCTATAATGGCAATTTCACCTTTCTCTATCATTTGCTCAAGTATGTAACTTCTGTTGACAATAGAAATGACAGATCTTTTTACATTGAGTGCAGTCACCTGTTCCACAAAATCAATATTCTTTGAATTTCTTAATTGAGCATCTGTAACGGTTCTTTCTTCATAAACTGCCGGTTGAATTTTTGACAACAATTCTGTCAGGTTGCCCATCTCTATATGGTCACAAGCTCCTTTAATGGCCCCACAATTGCTGTGTCCCAATACCACTATGAGTTTTGACCCTGCAACCTTGCAGGCAAACTCCAGACTTCCTATTATGTCTGTATTGACTACATTTCCGGCAATTCGGATGGACATGACATCACCAAGCCCCTGGTCAAAAATCAATTCTGCAGATGTTCTGCTGTCAATGCAACTGAGAATGGCAGCAAAAGGCCACTGTCCGTCGCGTGTTTCATTTGCTTGTTGCAACAGATTCCTGTTTATCTTTAAATTGCTTACGAATCGGAGGTTTCCCTCTTTTAAATAATCAAGAGCTTTCTGTGGAGAAATGCTCGCTTGAGTTTCGGAAGTATGCGTTTTCATCGAATGATTTATTTATTTTAATTAATTGGAAGTTACATGCTCAATGGAATGATCCATTTGATACTCTTCCTTAAATCCTTTTAAACTAACTTGCAGACCTTTCTCTTTTGATCCGATGTCTCTGAATTCACGAATCAACTGAAGCACATCGTGATCAATGTAAAAAGTATCTGAAGCGTCTATCAGCAACTTAGAATTTTCGGGAAGATGATTCAAGGTTTGCTTAATGGCCGCCTTATTAAGAAAAGAAACTTCCTGCGCCAGTTTCATGGTGATGACATCTCCTTCATGATACTTTTCCCTTTTAAAAAAATAAGCAAGTTTGAGATTGGCTCTCAGTATAAAGAAAATACTCACAATCAAACCAATTCCAACTCCCTTCAAAAGGTCGGTAAACACCACTGCTAAAACTGTAATTAGAAATGGAAAAAACTGATATTTTCCACTTTCCCACATGTGCTTAAATACTGCTGGACTTGCCAGTTTGAGTCCAATCATAATTAAAACTGCAGCAAGTGAAGCCAATGGAATTTTGTTCAGGAGTCCCGGAATAATCAATACAGCCAACAACAAAAAAACTCCATGAGCAATAGCAGAAATTTTTGTTCTTGCACCGGAATTTATGTTTGCTGAAGTTCGTACAATTACTGAGGTCATTGGAATTCCACCGATTAAACCACTTAAAATATTCCCCGCACCCTGCGCGATAAGTTCGGTGTTGGTATTGGTAAATCTTTTCAAAGGATCCAGTCTGTCCGATGCTTCTATACACAATAAGGTTTCGATGGATGCTACGATGGCAATCGTCAATCCAACGATCCACACATCCGGACGTAAAATGGATTCAATGGCAGGAAATGAAAACTGTCCTAAAAATTCCTCTACTGAACCGGGCATTGGAAGACTTACCAAATGCTCAGAACTGATGAGATATTCCGGTAGAAAATGGCGGAATATTTCATTCAATACAATTCCTGAGACAACTACCACTAAAGCTCCGGGAATGATCTTTATTTTTTTCAATAAATTAATTTTATTAAAAGAGATCAGAATTGCTATGGAAACCAAACTGACAATAACAGCTCCCGGATGCGAGAAATTGACTGCATCTATGATTCCTGAGAAAGTGTTGTGACCTGTGTCCTTTTCTATAAAGAAAAAGTCACCTTCATTATCCTTATCATACCCTATCGCATGTGGAATTTGCTTCAGTATAATAATGATGCCTATCGCAGTCAACATGCCTTCAATAACATTTGAAGGGAAATAGTTAGAAATCGTACCTGACTTCGCAAAGCCTAATACTAACTGAATCAATCCGGCAATTACCACTGCCATCAAAAAAGCACTGTAATCTCCAAGGCTGCTGATGGCCACTAAAATAATGGCCGTTAATCCTGCTGCGGGACCAGTTACACTCAATTGGCTGTTACTTAAAAAACCTACCACAATACCCCCTATTACGCCTGAAATAATCCCGGCAAATAACGGAGCGCCGCTCGCCAACGCAATTCCTAAACAAAGCGGAAGTGCTACCAGAAATACCACTAAACCAGCCTGGATGTCCTTCCAAAAATAATTTGAATACTTTTTCATGAAAACTGAATTTTATATTTTGTGCTTGCACTCATGCATGACTTTCCTTTCATTTTTTCCATTTATTTTTGATTTTATCAAAGAAAAATGGAGTCAATTTGGCTCAAGAAAAAACGATGTAAAATTTAATATGAATTACATTGAAATGTCCTGCTAAGAGCTAAGAAAATTTGCATTACTGCTTAATGCAGGAGAAGATTAAATCTGAAAATCTCAGATCAGAAATTCCGGCGGAATATCTTGTAATTTAGGATCAGAAGTAGAAATGTATCCATTAATTTCTGAAAAAATGGAAGTGCGTTGCTGTTCTATTTCTGAAATAAAATGTTGGGGTGTAGCAGCCATTCGAAGCTGGTAGAAATTGTCTTCATCAAAAACTTTTGTCTCTTTTTCAGAATTGTCTGCATTGGAATCTGCCAGCTCGTAAAGCACAGAAGTATCCAAACACCTTGCGCATCTGAGGGATACATCCCCCAAAATGATCAATAATAACAAGATTCCTCTGATCCAAGACATAGGTTTACACAAACAGCAAAGGTATTAATTTAAGCTTCAAGATAGATATTAAAGTAATGTTAAAAAAATGAAAGGGTTTTGCATTTGTCAAATTATAAAATACAACCTCGAAAACCAACGATGCTTTATTTGATCAATCAGTTCCAGTAAAAATTTACAGTTTCCTAGAAAGGAATTATTCCCTCATCAATTTATTGACCAGCGGGTCAAGATAAAATTCGAGCCCGGAGGACGACTGATATTCAAGGTACCCCGGATAGGCCATCGCTTCCAATACATGTTTTGATAAGTTCAAATCATCCTGATTAACATTCAAGAAGAGACTTTTGGCCATTAATCCTCGTCCTAAATACTCCTGCTCAGGCTGGCCGGGTGTAGGAATGAGTAGAGCCTTTTTTTGTATCACCGAAAGATCCAACAAAGTGGAATAGCCACTTCTGCATACAATTAAGCCTGAGGCACACATTATTTCATTTAATTCTTCAGAGGTAACCAGATCTCGCACCTCCAGGTGTGCAGACTGTGGTATGCCAACTCCGGCGGTTGTACCTCGGATCAACAACATCCTTCTTGGACTCAATCCATCAATTTGGCTAAGAATCTTTTCTTCAAAAAAAGTACGTTGTGGTTCAGGTCCGGATAAAACAAAACAGAGGTCGTACCGCTGAGGTAGGTTCATGAACTTGAAACGACTTAATGGACCAATAAAGTGATGCTTGCCGGATTTAAATCGATGGGCCAGATCCCCTGAAAGGTTATGTGGACCTCCAAAATCCGGTACCCAAATCTGATCAAACTGCATATAAAAAAAACGCATCCAGGTGTCTGAAATAAATTCAATTATCCTGGAACCAAGCGGAATATGGAGATGGTGGGAAATAATGACAGATGGGATGCTTTTCTGTGCAGCCCCTAACCTTGCATCAGACACCAACAGGTCAATATTTTGTTCTTTGCAGATTTTGCCGATGGCCATTTTCTCCAAAAGAATAGCCTTGTGCAATTTAAAAATCTGGAAAGTCATGTTCCAAAACATGTTTCTGCTGGGATAAGTAATTCCATAATCCGGAATATCAAAAACAGTAAGATGTGGAAATTCCTTTCTTAGCAAATCGCTTCCTGCACCCGATGAAGCCAGTACAACCGTAAAATTTTTATTTAAAAAGTAGCGGATGACAGGAATTGTTCTCGTAACATGTCCGAGGCCCCAGTGCTGAGGTGCAATAAGTACTTTTTTACGGGATGCTGCCGTCATATCTGCCTGCAAAACGAATTCAGCTTTGCAAAGGTAAAATTAGAAAAAAAGCAACATCTATTCGTTTAATCGTATTTCGTCCTCTGAACCATCAAAAAACTTGAATTGTATCATTCCTAAATCCTGATCTTCTACCAGTTTTACTCTTTTCTGGTATTTAAAATACCATTTCCAGCCAAAATTGAAAAAACCTTTCTTGAGAAACGCAATCACAAAAGGATGAGCCTTTAAGATCGGATCTTTTGGTGGCCTGGTATGCATGATAAAATCCAAGTCTCTTTCAATCTGATCCACCAAAAGAATGGTAGGATTGACTTTGCCGGATCCATTGCAACATGGACACAGTTCCGCAGTATCAATACTCATCTCCTGCTTCTCTCTCTGCCTGGTGATTTGCATCAACCCAAACTTTGATAAAGGCAGAATGGTATGCTGACTGCGGTCGCCTTCCATGTATTCCTTCATTTTCTTATAGAGCAACAACTTATTTTCGTTGCTCTTCATGTCTATAAAATCAATGACGATGAGTCCTCCAATATCCCTAAGTCTGAGTTGTCTGGCGATCTCCTCAGCAGCTTCCAGATTCACTTGTATAGAAGCATTTTCCTGATCCATCTTCTGCACTTTGGGACCGCTGTTGACATCGATCACATGCATCGCTTCTGTGTGGTCAATGATCACATAAGCTCCACTCGGTAAGGTAGCAGTCTTTCCAAAAGAAGATTTAATTTGTCTTTTAACACCATGAGTATCAAAAATGGATTTAGTACCCTTATAGAAATGCAGTATACTGTTTTTTTCCGGAAGATTGTTGTTCAGGTATTCCTTAATACTGAGGTACATCTCCCGGTCGTTGATGTGAATACCGGTAAAATTCTTATTCAACAAATCCCTTATCATGCTGGATGTTTTGTCCAGCTCGCTCAATAATTTCAAAGGTGGTTTGGCTTTTACCAGCTGCTGGTGCATATGCTTCCAGCGTTCCAATAATAGATTTATCTCTTCATGGAGTTCTGCTACTTTTTTTCCTTCAGCGGCAGTCCGTACTACAATTCCAAAATTTTTAGGCCGGATGGATTCTATCAAATTGAAGAGTCT
Organism: Candidatus Vicinibacter affinis; assembly: GCA_016714365.1. Lineage (NCBI taxonomy): Bacteria > Pseudomonadati > Bacteroidota > Saprospiria > Saprospirales > Saprospiraceae > Candidatus Vicinibacter > Candidatus Vicinibacter affinis. The sequence goes on from JADJNH010000007.1 coordinate 429,811, forward strand.
CTCTCGCTCATCTGTGCCTGCAATTTTTTTGGAAATCGCAATGGTATTACTAAACGGAGTCAATACAACAAACCGACCCGGTATGGTGATTTCACAACTTAATCGATGTCCCTTGGTGGAAATGGGTTCTTTCAGAATCTGAACCAACAGAAAAGTTTTCTTATCCAGCACCTGAGACACCTTGCCGTTTTTATTGATGTCAGGCTGAATTTCAAACTGATCCAACATAGGATTTGTCTGAATGCCATTTATTACATCGTGGGTGTACTTTTTTACGGAATTCAACACGGGCCCCATATCTGTGTAATGCAGAAAGGCCTCTTTGGAGTGTCCGATGTCAATAAATGCAGCGTTTAAACCGGGCATTAGTTTCCTAACCTGCCCAAGGAATATATCCCCTACATTATAGAGCGTATTGGCTTTCTGCTTGTGCAGTTCAACCAATCGTTTATTTTCAAGTAACGCTATCTCAACGGTACCCTGGTGGGCGGAGATAATTAACTCTTTGTCCATGCATCTTTTTTAGATGCGGGAAGGAGGCAGATAGATAGAAACAGAAAATGGCGAAAGATCCGGAAGATCCCAAGAAAAATTTCTTATCGGTTCTTGGATCGTTTCCGAAGACTTGCACTTGATCAATCAAGCTTCAGAAAGAATACTTTGGACTTGGGATGATATCTTCCACCTGGTCAAGGTTAAATCACGAACTCTTCGGAAAACACCTCTGTCCCGCCTGATCAATCTATCTGTTCTTTTTCTTATGTCTGTTTTTTCTCAATCGCTTCTTACGTTTGTGAGTCGCGATTTTATGTCTTTTTCTTTTCTTACCGCAAGGCATAATTATAAATTTATATATAGTTTCTTTAAAATCTTTTGGCTTGTGAAGTTTAACAATTACTTATTTCGCTTCACATATTTTCCTGAATGGACCGACATCTTCACTCAATTGTCCTCCCGCAATCACTTCTACCATCAGACAATTGGCCTCTCTTTGACCTGGATCTTTTTCCAATATCGCTCCTAGTCGTTTTTTTGCTTTCTCCCACTGTCCGGTCTGTACAGCCAGTTGGCTCAACGTAATTTGCAACGGAAGATAGTCGGGAAATTTTTTCTCCAAACCCAACAATGCCAGAATTCCCTTCATCGGTTCCTCTCCCGGCATCTTTACGATGCAAAGCGCTTTGTTCATCTGATGCTGTGGCTCTTCCGGTGCAAGAGCAATAGCCCGATCAAATGCTTTTTCTGAATTTTCGCGACAATAAAGACGATCCTTCTCTACTTTCATCTGATCCAGCCCGGCCATATAAGTGGTACCGGCTATTCCCCAGGCCTCTGCAGTCTTTTCAATTTCAGCAACCTCCGCAGCATATCCACCGGCCAGATCCATTCTTTGCTGGCGATACCAGAATCCGGAAATGGCTTTCAAAGAAGCTAACTCATCGTTGGCTTCTCCTTTGGAATTTAAGCTTTTCATCAATTCTTCCCATTCAGCTTTCTGTTCTGGGTTAAGTTCTTTGCCGGCCTCATCAGCCAGCTTTTTTATTTGGAAAGTCACAGACATTTTGTCGTCACCCTTATCACCGGAATTCTTTAAATCCGCAGAAACGATGTCAAAAGCAAAATAACTAAAGACGATCAATCCTAAAAAAAGTAAAGCAATTCGGCCGGGATTTCTCAACATGCCTATTCTTCTACATCATCTTCATAAGCCCCTTCCGGTTCAGCACCCAACTTCACATGGTCCACAAAAATCTTTGCCGGCTTGAAAGAAGGTATATAATGTTCAGGAATTTCAATGGCCACATTCTTTTTAATGTGTCTGCCTATCTTTTTTGCCCGCTTTTTTACCACGAATGAACCAAAACCTCGGATAAAGACATTCTCTCCATTTGCAAGAGAGCTCTTCACTTCCTTGAAAAACATTTCCAAGGAAACCAACACATCAACCTTAGGCACTCCAGACTTATCCGAGATTATAGAGACCAAATCAGCTTTTCTCATTTGCTTGATATTTAGACAGTTATGAATTTTTCTCTTAAAAGAGTGTGCAAATTTCGTAATTTTAAACCGAACTCAAAATTTTTAAGCAACTTTTTTATAAAAAAACTTTTTCTAAGCTTTTCTATATCAATAAGATAGAAAAGCAAACCGGCCGGAATATCCCAAAAATAATCCAAATCCTTAAAACTCAGTCAACAAATTTAACCGGGTTGATAACTCGATCCACATTAAACGATTCTTCCTACCTTCGCAAAAAAATAATTGCATGGTTTATTCAATGACCGGCTACGGCCACGTAAAATCGCAATACGGCGATAAAGAAATTACCGTAGAAATCCGCTGTCTGAATTCTAAGATCAATGATTTCCGCCTTAAACTTCCCAATGCCTACAAACAAAAGGAACTGGAGCTGCGTAAATTACTCAACGAATCGGTGGTCCGTGGTAAACTGGATGTAGTAATATCTGTGGTATCTTCAAAAGGAGACGATGAATTTAGCCTGAATAAAAAACTCTTTAAATCTTTTTACGATCAGATTCAGGATTTAGGTATAGACCTGGGTAAAACGGATATCCTGAATGCCATACTTCAATTTCCCAATGTGATCGAATCTCATGAAACAGATCTGGACGAAGAAGAATTTGAATTCACTTTGCAGGTCCTAAATGAAGCCATTGAAAAACTAAACGACTTTAGATCCATTGAAGGGACCATCATCGAAAATGATTTTATTCTTCGCTTACAAATTATCATGGATCATCTTAAAGACCTTGAACAATATGAGCAAGACAGAGTCAAGATGCTGAAGGATAGAATACTTAAATCTCTCAACTCTACTTTCTCCAATGAGAATATAGATAAAAACAGATTCGAACAGGAGTTGCTTTACTACCTGGAACGTTTGGACATTACAGAAGAAAAAGTAAGGTTGAAGCAACATTGCGATTACTTCATCGATGAACTTAAAACCAAGGTATTGAGTAAATCCAAAAAACTAAATTTCATCAGCCAGGAAATGGGACGTGAAATTAATACACTGGGTGCTAAAGCTCAATATTCTCCCATGCAGAAAATGGTGGTGGTGATGAAGGACGAACTGGAAAAAGTTAAGGAACAGCTCGCAAACATTCTATGAGTACACTCAAGGGAAAAATCATCATTCTAACAGCGCCCAGTGGAAGTGGTAAAACCACCCTGGCGAATTACCTGTTGGAAACATTTCCGAATCTTTCCTTTTCTGTTTCTGCAACTACCCGAAACCCAAGACCTGGCGAGGTGGATGGAGAAAATTATTATTACGTTTCTCAAGATGAATTTAAACAGCTGATCAGCGATGGAAAGCTGTTTGAATATCAGGAAGTTTATGCCAACCAATATTACGGCACCCTGCATTCAGAAATCAGACGCATCTGGAAGGCAGGAAAAATGGCTTTGTTTGACATCGACGTAAAAGGTGCTCACTTTGTCGAACAACAAGGTTATGAAAATGTGCTTACGATTTATGTAAAAGCATCTTCCCTTGATGTTTTAAGAGATCGTCTGACAAAAAGAGGCACAGAGTCTGCAGAAGTAATCGAAAAAAGATTGCAGCGCGCCGCAGAAGAATTGGAATATTGCAAATACTTCGATTACGTCATTACAAATGACAACCTCTCCCTTGCAAAAAAAGTATTGCGCCTGATTGCAGAAGATTTTATGGAAAGCGACTACAAGTAAATTAGAAAATTAGAAAATTAGAGAATGCTGAGATCAACAAATAAGTGCAATTTTTCAAAAAAAAGGAAAAAAAGCTTTTAAGGGCTTTTTTCCTTTTGACCAAGTAGTGCAATCTTTGGATTGTCTATGTCAAAAAATTACAACCAGGTCAGCTTAGAGCAAAGATACCAGATTGAGGCTTTATTTGAAGCCGGAATGAAGCAAAAATTGATTGCCGAAAAAATTGATGTCCATCCATCTACGGTGTGTCGAGAATTAAAGAGAAATATTGCCCAAAGAGGTCAAACTGCAGGCACTTACAAAGCTAACAATGCACAGAGAAAGACAATATTGCGACATCAAAACAAACCGAAACGAATAATATTTACGGATAAGATAAAATCAATAGTGGCTAATCAGCTCAAAATAGATAAGTGGAGTCCAGAACTAATAAGTAATGCTGCAAAATTGAACAACATAACTGCGGTAAGCCATGAACGAATTTATCGGTGGATATGGGAATGTAAGCACTCAAATACCAAGGAAAACAGACAATATAAAGACCTATACAAGTATCTTAGACACTGCAAGAGACGACGCAAACGAGGTAACAGGAAAGACAACAGAGGAGTTATTCTAAATCGAACGCCAATAGAAAAACGGCCATCTATTGTATCCAAACGCAAGCGATTGGGTGACTTAGAAGTAGACCTTATGATGGGCAAAAATCATAAAGCCGCATTATTAGTGCTAACAGATAGGGCTAGTTTACATACCCGAATAAAAAAGTTATCTGGTAAGGATAGTATAAATGTTATGAAAGGTATTATATCATGCATAAAGAAAAACAAGTACAAGCCACGGACCTTAACTTTTGATAATGACCTGGCTTTTAGTCGTCATCATGAAATTGCAAAGTTGTTTAATGTGTCTACGTATTTTACTAGGCCCTATACAAGTCAAGACAAGGGAACAGTGTAAATCGTCAGCATAAAGTGGACCAAATATAATTAAAAATAAGATAGTGTTTCCAAGATCAATTAAATTTGTAAACCATGGAAACAAAAAAGAAACAAACCACAGAAAACTTCATTAAAGAGATTCGTAGGCGAACTAGAAGGACCTTCAGCTCAGAACAGAAGATTACTATTGTTATGGAGGCATTGAGGGCAGAGACCTCAGTAGCAGAACTTTGTCGAAAGTATTCTATCCAAGAGCCACAATTTTATAAGTGGAATAAAGAGTTCTTGGAAGCTGGAAAGAAGCGATTATCTGGTGATACAACCAGGGAAGCTACAAGTGATGAAGTGACAGAGCTTAGAAAGGAAAATCAGCGCTTAAAAGAGATGGTAGCTGATTTGGTGCTCCGATATGATATTGTAAAAAAAGCTTGTCCGTGCTGGATTAACTGTAAAATTCAATAAGTATATGAGATTTACGGCATCGGAAAAACAAGAGTTAATCAATATTGTAGTTGGCTCACAATTTGGTGTCAACAAAACTCTACGAGAGATTGGGCTTAATAAAAGTACTTTTTATAACTGGTATAAGGCTTATTCAGATCATGGGGTGGATGGTTTAGCTCCAAGTAAACGCACTAGCAGAAGGCAATGGAACAGCATACCACAAGAGCAAAAAATCTTGTGGTCATACTTGCGTTGGAGTTTCCTCATTTATCATCCAGGGAACTTGCTTTTAAACTTACTGACGAACAACAAATATTTATGTCAGAATCAAGCGTTTATAGAATTCTAAAAGAAAGAGGATTGATCACGGCTCCTGCACATATTTTTATCACAGCAGCAGATGAATTTAGTAAAAAGACAGCTTTCGTAAATCAGATGTGGCAAACAGACTTTACTTACTTCAAAATCTTAGGCTGGGGTTGGTATTACTTGAGTACCGTTTTAGATGATTACAGCAGATATATTGTCCACTGGGAACTCTGCAAAGGCATGAAAGTGGAAGACGTGAAAAGAACCGTTGATAGAGCTATTATAAAAGCTAAAATTGTCACCAAACAACGACCTAAATTATTGTCCGATAATGGCTCTTGCTATATAGCTTCTGATTTAAAAGATTATTTGAAAAATAGCTATGATATGGACCAGATACATGGAAGACCATTCCATCCTCAAACGCAAGGTAAAATTGAACGCTATCATAGGACAATGAAAAACGTTGTAAAACTTGATAATTATTATTGTCCTGAGGAATTGGAAAGAGCTTTAGAAAAATTTGTAGAAACTTATAACAATGAAAGATATCATGAATCATTAGAAAATTTAACTCCTGCAGATGTGTATTTTGGCCGTGGAGACCTCATTTTAAAAGAAAGGCAAAGAATTAAACTACAATGTATTAGAGATAGAAAAATTGAGTATGAAAAATTATTTCCTAATGATATTAATAACTATAAACAAAAAGAATTAGCTTTGATTTAAATTGAAACACTACTTAGTGAAATGTTCAAATTACTTTGACGACATACAGGAACAGTCGAAAATAGAATAGGAGTAATCAGGAGATACTTTCCAAAGAAAACAAATCTTATATTTGTAACCGATAAACAGGTCCGTTATGTTGAAAAAATGTTAAACAACAGACCTATAAGAAAATTTAATTATTTAACTGCTAATCAAGTGCTACTTGAAAAAATTGCACTTATTAATTGAACTTACAAATTTGAAAATTAGAGAATTTGAAAATTTTAAAATTGTAGTATTTGAAATTTAGTTCGTGGTTGTTTGATGCTTCCAGCGTCAAACTAAACGAAAATAAAAAACCTATATAAAAATTGGGATTTTCTACACCACGTAAATCAACAATGCATTAGCTCATTAGCTAATTAACTAATTAGCTAATTTTGAAATTCTCTCATTCTCTCATTCTCCCGTTAGCCGCTTTCGCGGTTCCTTCACTTATCGTGCTGTCGCACAATACTCTGCTGAAGCAGAGATCGTTCAGTCATCCCAGCGTCAAACTAAACGAAAATAAAAAAACGTACATAAAAATTGGGATTTTCAACACCACGCAAATCAACAATGCATTAACTCATTAGCTAATTTTCAAATTCTCTCATTCTCTAATTCTCCCGTTATCCGCTTTCGCGGTTCCTTCACTTATCGTGCTGTCGCACGATACTCTGCTGAAGCAGAGATCGCTCAGTCATCGCAGCGTCAAACATTACGTTTATTTAAAGTAGTACCAATTAAAATGTACGTGGTCAAACGAACGAAAATAAAAAATAGCACTCCCTAAACTTCACGCTTATTCAGAGTAAAATCCTTTATTGGAACATCGGCAAATGAAGTAAAAATTCAGATGTGGTGTTCCATGACAGCAATTTTGTTATTATCATACCTCAGATCAAAATCTAATCAAAAATGGCATCTTTCCAATTTAATTTCTTTCCCCAGGCTAAATTTATTTGTAAAAATGACCCCTGGAATTGGTTAAATAATCCAATAACTAATAAAGACAATCCTCCTTCAAAAATTGATCAATTTTCGTTTGCCTCGGCTCTTTTTTATAATAACCGTTTTTAAAGTAATTTTGTCAATGAATACTTACTTGTAATAGAGATTCTATTTTATTTTGGACAGTGTGTATATTTATACTTTACATTATTTTTAAAATTAGGAAAATATGAAGCCTTTTAAATTCTTATTTATTTCCCTTGCTCTCTTTAGTTTTAATGTTCTTACTTCACAAGTTCCTACCGTTAAATGGTGGTTTGATACCAAATCATTTTCAGCAGGAATGGCGGCTGCAGATGATTTAGATGGCGATGGCAAGCTTGAGATTGTCTTTGGGTGTTATAGAAATGATGGCGGCGTATATGCCCTCAATGCGGAGAATGGTTCAGTTCTCTGGAGTTATTTTCCTCACACACCGGCGGATGAAGGTTGTAACGATGTGGCTCCACTCATTTATGATGTTAATAGCGATGGACTCTTAGAAGTTATCATTGCAAGCTCTTGCACTCCCAAAACCACTTGCCTCAATGGTAAAACAGGGGAAGTCATCTGGCAAGCAAATACAATGGGAAGTGATTCTCCTCCAACTATAGCTGATTTAGATGGTGATGGAAAACTTGAGATACTTCATGGAGAATTTCTAGGTTGGGTTAGATGTCTATCTGCCGAAAAGGGAACATTGTTATGGGATTTACAGGTAAACCGCAATTCCTGGGTACAAACAGCTCCTACAATAGTTGATGTAAATAATGATGGTCAACTTGATTTTGTAGTAGGCACATGGAATTTTGATAACAAGGATAGCCTATATGCTTTTAATGGAAAGACTAGAGAGAGATTATGGACACTTCCGATTCACGGTCATATATATCATGGTACTTCGGTTGCAGATTTTGATAACGATAAAAAACCTGAATTAATAGTTGGTTCATATAACAGCAATCTTTACTGCATTAATGGGGATGATGGAAGCATAGACTGGACATACCAAGGACCGGGAGCAGTTTCCTGTCCTGCAGTAATCGGTGATATTGATAATGATGGTGAATGTGAAGTTATTTTGACAAGTTGGTATAAAACCATAGCTCTAACCAACACGGGCTTGGTAAAATGGGAGTACGAGATGCCTAGTAGTTCATATAACTTCAGAGGCACTGTTTTGGCAGATATTAATGGTGATGCTTTTCTTGATGTAATATTTGGGACCTATGCTGGTGAGTTTATAGCTCTGAATGGATCAAATGGATCAGAGATATTTAATATGGATATTGCCACCCACTATGGAAAATCACCATTTGATATCAATCATGCACCTTTGATTTCGGACTTTGATGATGACGGGACTCTTGATGCTTTTTTTGTTGGGGGTTGGGGTGTGGCGAGTCCAACTATAAAAAATAACTATGGAAGAGCCTATATGGTAAGCGTTGGCACTGGCAATGGGCCTGACTGGCTGATGTTTCAACATGACATCAGAAGACAATCTTCAATGTGTTATGATTATACCACAAGCCTTAACGACAATTCGCCTGATATTGAACAGGAGTTGAACTTAGTATACCCAAATCCAGCAACAGATTTTATCATCATTCCAAATAAATCGCAAGAGATAGAAATATTTAGCTCACTTGGTAGCAGCTCTTGGAAGCTATCCAATATTGCTGAAGATAGAGTTGATGTATCTTTTTTTGCAAATGGGTTGTATTTTATAAAAATCGGCAATAAAATTAACAAATTTATAATTTTGAGGTAGAGGGTATATTTTGAACTCCTTATTTTTTTTATAACTCAATTGCTTTGGAAATAATTTATTTGAAGCCAACTAAATAATGATTTTAATATTTGAAAAATAAAGTATTTGAAAATTATACCTCGGTTGTTTGATGCTCCCAAGCGTCAATCTAACCGAAAATAAAAAAAAAGTATATAAAAATTGGGATTTTTAAACACCACGTAAATTTCAAGCTGGGAAGCTCGAAATAACCAACGCATTAAAGAAAATTTGAAATTTTGAAAATTAGCTAATATTTTAATAATGAAGATTACAAATAGTACCTGCAAAACTCCCCGTAAATTTCAAGCTGGGAAGCTCGAAAAAACCGGGTTGTTTGATGCTTCCTAGCGTCAAACTAACGAAGATAAAAAATAGTACTTACTAAAACACCTTGTGATTAATTTGACAATTCGCTAATGAGTAATGGACTTACTAATTTTAGTAAACAGAAGTAATAAGATCAGTACGAAGAAGTTCTTACCATAAATTCAGCATCAAACCAAAAATCTCTACTCTATACTCCTACAAATTAAACCGGAAATTATTTCCTGCTTTTCTTCAGGGATCAAGTAAATTTGTCAGTGTTTACAATAGATTCACTGCCAAATTTTCCGAAAAGTAAGTTTGGATAATTTTTTGATGCGCTTATCTAAAATCTGATTAATGACATACGAAAATTTTACCATCAAATCTCAAGATGCTATTCTAAGAGCTCAACAAATAGCTCAAAACCTGGATCAGCAAGTGGTGGACTCCCTGCACCTCTGTAAAGGTGTGATCGAAGTAGATGAATCCCTGTGTGATTTTCTCTTCCAAAAAATGAGCGCCAAACTCCCAAAAATTAAATCTGAGTTGGATGCAGAAATCAGAAAACTACCAAAAATCTCCGGTGCAGACAAACAATACCTCTCCAATGAGGCCAACCAGGTCTTGATCAATGCCAAAAAAATAATGACCGAGTTTGGCGACGAGTTTATTTCATTGGAGTTAATTATGTTGGCTTTTTTAAAAGGCAATGACAGCGTCTCTAAAATTCTTAAGGCAAACAACGTCAATTACGAGAGCCTGAAGCAGGCCATCGTCGAATTGCGCAAGGGAAAAAAAGTAAGTGAAGCAAGTGGGGACGAACAATACAATGCCCTCAATAAATTTGCCGTAAATCTAAATGCAGCGGCAGAAAGTGGAAAGCTGGATCCCATCATCGGCAGAGATGAAGAGATCAGAAGAATTCTGCATATTCTTTCCCGCAGAAAAAAGAACAACCCCATTCTTATCGGTGAAGCCGGCGTTGGTAAAACAGCCATCGTAGAAGGTATTGCCTGGCGAATTGTCAAGAATGATGTGCCTGAAAATCTTAAAGAGAAAAAAATATTTACACTCGATCTGGCCGCCTTGATTGCCGGTGCAAAATACAAGGGTGAATTTGAAGAAAGATTGAAAGCCGTTGTTAAAGAGGTCAATGAATCCAATGGAAAAATAATTCTCTTCATCGATGAGATTCACTCGCTCATTGGTGCCGGGGGTGGCAGCGGCTCCATTGATGCGGCCAACATTCTAAAACCTGCTCTTGCAAGGGGTGAGTTACATACCATAGGTGCCACGACCCTCGATGAATATCAAAAATATTTTGAAAATGACAAGGCCCTGGTAAGAAGATTTCAGCCGGTAATTATTGATGAACCATCTGTTGAAGATACCATCTCCATCCTGAGAGGTGTGCAGGACAAATATGAAGTCTACCACAAGATTGCAATCCTGGATGAAGCGCTGGTCGCTGCAGCTGAATTATCACACCGGTACATATCAGACCGTCAGTTGCCTGATAAAGCCATTGACCTGATCGATGAAGCCTGTGCCAAATTGCGTCTTGAACTGGACAGTGTCCCTGAAGAAGTGGATGAAATGGATCGCAAAGTGAGACAACTGGAAATTGAGCGCGAAGGAGTCAAAAGAGAAAAAGAAAACGTCAAAATAAAATTCATCGAAGAACAATTGGCGAACGCCAAAGAAAAATTGGCTTCCCTAAAAGCAAGCTGGCAGGCCGAAAAAGAAATTGTCGATGAAATCCAGGTCATCAAGAAAAAAATTGATGAAATAAATATTGCCGCAGAAAAAGCAGAACGTGAATCTGATTTTGGATTGGTAGCCAAATTAAAATATGGAGACCTGAAAGAACAAGATCTCTTGTTGAAAGCGGCAGAAGAAAAATTAAAAATTTTGCCGGAAGGCAGCCGTTTTACATCTGATACCGTCACCGCAAATGACATTGCCGGAGTAGTAAGCAAATGGACCGGAATCCCACTCCAAAAAATGCTGCAATCGGAACGTGAAAAACTGCTTGATTTGGAAACTGAATTAGGTAAGCGGGTGATCGGTCAGGCGGAAGCAGTTCGTGCAGTCTCCGATGCTGTTAGAAGAAGCCGCGCAGGTCTTCAAGATCCCAACAGGCCCATTGGTTCGTTTATCTTCCTGGGTCCAACCGGTGTAGGTAAAACTGAACTTGCAAAAGCATTGGCAGAGGTGCTGTTCGATGATGAGAAGGCCATGACCCGAATCGACATGAGTGAATACATGGAATCCCACGCGGTCTCTAAACTGGTAGGAGCACCTCCCGGATATGTGGGATATGATGAGGGTGGACAACTCACAGAAGCAGTCCGCACAAAACCTTATTCAATTGTCCTTCTGGATGAAATTGAGAAAGCACATCCTGACACCTTCAACATCCTGCTTCAGGTATTGGATGACGGGCGATTGACCGATAATAAAGGTCGCATCGCAAATTTTAAAAACACCATCATTATCATGACCTCCAACGTTGGTTCGGAAATCATTCTGGAGAATTTCGAGGATCTGGAAGCGGTAGGTGATAAACACCGCACAGAAATTATTGAGACAACGAGATTAGAAGTTTTCGAAAAATTAAAATCCAGTGTAAGGCCTGAATTCCTAAACAGGATAGATGATAAAATAATGTTCCTTCCTCTTACCAAGGAAGAAATTAAGAAAATTGCAGGTCTTCAATTGAAGAGCCTCATCCGCAATCTTAAAGAACAGGGCGTAGAATTGATCATCAAGGACAATGCTCTGAATCTGCTTGCAGATCTGGGATTCGATCCTCAGTTTGGCGCCAGACCGCTTAAAAGGGTCATTCAGAAAGAAGTGGTCAATGAATTGGCAAAACTCTTACTTTCCAACGATCTTGCCAAGGATGAAAGCATAACGCTGGATACGGACGCCAAAGGTTTTACTTTTAATGGAAAATCGACCGGCGTTGCTTTGCATCGAGAATCTGACCGCAAATCTCAGATTGATGCGCTCACAAAGGCCACTAAAGATGTGGAAGAAGCGTCCAAAAAAATAAAACCGGACCAACCGGAACAACTGAATTAATTTTCGGATGAATCATCTTATGTCTAAGCCTGAGATAATAATTACTCAGGCTTAGACTTTTTACATCCAAATTGCGTTTATACCTAGCTGTTAAATGCCATCCGTATGCTGAAGCCTTTTCTCCTGATCATTTTTATTCCCTTCATTTCCTGGACACAATCCGAATTATTTATAGGACAGTGGACCACTCACCTTCCCTACAACAATGGACTTCAAATTACGCAAAGCGAGGATTACATTTATTATGCTACTGCATTCTCACTTTTGCAAATTGATAAATCAGACTTCAGCCCAAAAAAAATTACCCGCACAGAAGGCTTATCAGGAAGTCAGATCAATTGTATTTATTTTCACCAGGAAACCAAAACCCTCGTCATTGCCTATTCTGATGGCCTGATTGATCTGGTAAGAGAAGAGGGAGTGTCGGCAGTTCCGGATATCAAAATTTACAACAACGTTCCCATCAATAAAACAATTCGCTCCATTACCGGTGGAGATGCGCAGCACGTTTTTATCAATGCAGATTATGGCATAAGCTATCTGAATCTGAACAATGGCTCCATTGCCTATACTGCTTTCACCCCCAATCTTAAAATCAACCATACCCTAAAGTATAAAGATGCACTGTACAGCGCAACTGCAAAAGGGTTGTACAAATTTGATTTGAAAAAAAATCTGCTGGTACAGGATTTCGGAAGCTGGGAATTACTCGACCAAAATGTGGGATTAAATCCTTCAGCAGAATATACTTCTCTTGCCATTTGGGACAACCAACTTTATGTGACCAATGCCAACGGATTATTTGTAACCCCTGACCAACAATTTATTTCGACATTCTCCAGTCCGGGATATTCTCCTCAATTAGTGAAAGCAGGAACAAAGCACTTAATTTTAAATCTAAAATGCAATGCCAATTGCAACGGAAAAATTGCATATTATCAGCAATCATCAGGTTGGATGGAATATACCGGGGAATGCGGATACATGAATCTAGGCATAGAGGAGGAAGAAAATGGCAGGATTTGGTTTGCTGACAGCCGTTGGGGATTCCGTTATATGAATAATTTTAATTCGCCCTGTGAAGCCATTTACATCAGCGGACCCTTCAATGAGGATTATCAAAAAATTTACAGTGGTTCGGATGGGATATACATCGCAAGTGGATCCATTGTCAATCGATTTGAATATCGTTTTAAGACAACCGGAATCTATACTTATAAAGATAAAAAATGGGATGTAATCAATGGAACAAATTTGCCGCTTTTTAATGAAAAAGATATAAGAGACATTGTGGACGTTGCAGAGACAGCCGATGGTTCAAAAATATATTTTGCAAGTTATCATCGGGGTATCTTGCAATATGATCGCGCTAAGAAAGAGTATACACTTTTCGATCAAACCAATTCTGCACTTGGAGTGGCAGAAGGAGACGAGACCAGAGTAAGGGTTAGCAGCATTGCCATCAGCCCAAAAGACAAGTCCTTATGGGCTTGCGATTTTCTGGCTAAGAAGCCATTGGTTTCTTTATCTAAGGAAGGAAATTGGCAAGCGTATGACCTCCCTGGATTCAGCACTGAAATCATTGGTGTTACGGTTGACAAAAACGGTTATAAGTGGATCATCCCAAGAAGAGAATCGGGTGTAATGGTTTTTGATGAAGGCGATCCGGATAATACCGGAGATGACCGCAGTATTATCCTGAATACTTCCAACAGTTCGCTTACTTCCAATCTTATTAATACAATTGAGGTAGACCTCGATGGAGATGTTTGGGTGGGCACCAACCAGGGACCGGTAATATTTGAATGTGGTGCTTCTATTTTTGAAGGAAATTGTAAAGGCTCCAGAAGAAAAGTTGACCAGGATGGCATTATTGGATATTTATTGGAAACCGAAGACATTCTCAGTATTGCAATAGACGGGGCTAACCGAAAGTGGATAGGGACCAGAAATGGTTTGTATGTGCAATCTTCTGCAGGTGATGAACAAGTATACATTTTCAATACCGAAAATAGTCCATTGATGAGCAACGCTATTTTTGACATCGCCATCAATCAGAAAAATGGAGATGTATGGATTGGAACTGAACGAGGAATTCAGGTCTATCGCTCTGAAGCTACATTTGCAAAAGATGTTTTTACTACTGATATTCTGGTTTATCCCAATCCTGTTCGGGCTGATTATTCAGGTCCTGTGGCCATCTCAGGACTTGCACGCGATGCACGGGTGAAAATAACGGACATCAGCGGTCGTCTTGTTTTTGAAACCATCGCCAATGGAGGAACTGCCATTTGGTATGGAAAAGATTATCTGGGCAAACCTGTTAGTTCGGGAACCTATTTAGTATTTGCAAACAGCACTCAGGATTTTGAAACCAGTGAAGGAGCGGTTTCTAAAATTGTGATAACAAGATGATAAAATTAAATTAGGAGGAAATAATTTCCTTGTAATAATCCAGATAAGAATTCAGGCAATTGTCCCAACTAAAAAATGCGGCACGCGATTTCAATTTTATTTTCAATTCTTCCTCATTTTTATAAAATTCGTTCAGCTTTTCTTTGATCAGTTGAGCCATTGCTTCCTCTTCAAAAGATTCAAAATAATAGGCCAAATCTCCACCTATCTCCGGCAATGATGTCTGTGTGCTTAAAAAGGTAGGTTTCCCCTGACTCATGGCTTCAATCACCGGCAATCCAAATCCTTCTGCCAGTGATGGAAACAACAAAGCCTCTGTGTGCGCATAAAGCCAATACTTTTCTTCTTCCCTTATTTGTCCGGTGAGCACAATCCGATCCTGAAGCTGATATTTATCAATTAGTCCTTTGACTTTATCTCCATAAGGTGTTTGATGATTACCTGCAAGGACAAGCATATGGTCATCAAAATATTTCATCACCGGAATTAATACTTCAAAATTTTTCTTGTCATTAAAAATTCCAACACTAAAAAAATATTTCTTTTGAAGCCACGGAAAATTCGGCTCAAACTCAGGAAACTCATGCAACTTACTCCCGCAATAAATGATTCGCATTGGTTTTCCATCTATGTTGATATTGGATTTCAGAACGGATGCAGTGTACTCTGAAATACAATTTATGGCGGTAGCTTTATCAATGTTACGCTTCAAAAGCTCCAAATACTTTTCCTGCTTTTTACTAGACTTTTCAACTAAAAAGTTCAGATCGTGAATGGTCAAAAGCTGTTTGGTTCTATAATTTGGAAAATAGGAAGGATATTGCTGGAGACTGTGCCACAGATCGTAATCAGGATTGAATTGAGAAAAATATCTTCTAATAAAATGAGCCCTTATTACGGGATTTTGTTGCGCATCAAAGTTTGTTCCACGAGGTAATAAAAAATTAAATTGAAATTCTGCAGGCGCAAGTCTCATGGCGGTCTCTGCAAAGTTTTTAGAGAACTGTCCCAGTCCGCTGTTCAGTGTTTTAAGTTTGTAAAGATCAAGGAGAATTCTCAATGTCCAATTTTTTCTAAATATTACTTCTTATAAAATTTACTTTTCATTTTGCTGAAAAACTCAGGTGTCACGCCAATGTAAGAAGCAATTTGTTTTTGAGGTAGATAGTTAACCAATTGTGGATATCGAAGGCAGAATTTTTCATAGCGCTCCTCAGCAGAAAGACTTAAATTTTCAATCAGTCTTTGTTGATTGTGCACCAAAGATTTTTCAATGATGATTCTAAAAAAACGTTCAAACTTTGGAACATCAGCATACAATTGTTCCTGCTGATCTCTGTGAAGAAGAATCGCTTCTGAAACTTCCAATGTTTCAACATTCAGTGTTCCGGGCTTTTGCGAGATCAAACTATAAATATCTCCAATCCACCAGTCCACAGGTGCAAAACTGAGTACATGTTCAAAACCATTTTGATCAGTCGTAAATCCTCTTAGACACCCTTTGGTAACAAACCAGGTGTTGTAACAGATTTCCCCTTCTGATAAAATCAGTTGTTTGTTCTTGTATTTTTTAACACTGAGAATGGAAAAAAAACGCTCAGTTTCTGTTTCATTAAGGCTGATGTGTCTGGAGACGTTTTTTAAAATCAACTGGAAAGAGTCAGGATATTTTGCCAATTTAATTAAAATTTAAATACCTCAACAAAACTAACAAACTACCAGGACAGCGCATGCTTTTTCAATATTTCCTTCTTCAAAATATTTTCGGGCCAATTGATGATGGGCATTTGTGTCTCCCTTCATATCAACCATCATCTGGTAGGCCTTCTCTTCTTGGAGCAATTCCAACGAATGAGTTTTATCCGGCCACAATTTTAATCCGGAAAGTATTCCAATATCATTGGCAGTAAGAATTTTACTTGATTTTACATGCTCCGGTAGGTTTGGATATCCTACTATAGGCAAATGCTGTGTCTGGGGCATTGCCATGACAGCATTTCCACTTGCCCTGACATAAAATGCTCTCCCCATTCTTCCCATCAGATCTATCTTATGTGGATCAATTCGGCCATTCTCATCGAGTACGGATTCTTTGATATGCATGCATACCACCTTGCAGACGATCAAATGACCTGCACCACCCTGATCTCCCAATGGAATGATTTCCTGGACTACGCATTCCATGTTTACCGGTGATTCGAGAACCATCGGGGCTTGCACCTGACTGGCTTTTTCCTGAGTCAATCCCGATTGCTCAAACTCACTGATTTCATGTGGAAAATCCACACTGCAGACCATCATCTGTCGGACAATTTCATAATTCACCACATTGACCACACATTCCTTACTGGCCATAATGTTGTGCAAGGTGTCTTTTGTCGTATTGCCCTCCACCCTGCGGTTGGATGAAAAAACCAGAATTGGAGGATTGCTGCTGAAGGCATTAAAAAAGCTGTAGGGTGCCAAATTGGTCCTGCCTTCTGCATCTACAGTACTTACAAATGCGATGGGTCGTGGCGCCACAGAACCAAGGAGAAATTGGTGCAGATCCGAAGTGGGAAGAGTCCCGGGAATGATTGTTTTTTTCATAATTCAGCCTGAGCTGTAATTTTTTCCAAAAGTAGTTCATTAGACTTAAAGCCCAAACATCCCGGGTGTCAACTTTTTGGAATCAAAACCATTAACTCTGTATATCAATGTTAAAAGCATGTTTAAAAACTTTCTGATTGGACTTGCAATGGTTACAACTTTTGTATTGGTCAGGTATTTTTACTTCAAACCGATGCTGGTGTTTGGTGAAGATTCCCCAACTTTTACCGCTCAGGATGTAAACGGTAAAAATTTAAGTCTAAAAGATTATCAGGGGTACTACCTTTTAATAGATTTCTGGGGTAGCTGGTGCGCACCTTGTCGACGTGAAAATCCTATACTCGCCATGATGTATGACAAATACAAGGACCGGAATTTCAAATCTGCCTCCGGGATTAAATTCTTAAGCATCGCATTGGAAAAAGATCGGGAATCTGCTTTAAACGCCATGGCAAAAGATGGTCTCGTATGGCCGGATCACATCATCGAAACGCAAATGTTGAAAAGCCCTATGGCTACTTTATTCGGAATTAAACAAATTCCGACCAAATTCCTGATAGGCCCTAACGGAAAAATTATACTTTCTGACCCGGATATCAAGGAACTGGACGACTACCTGGCAAAAGACAGACCGATAAACTGACATTTTGACCGAAAAACCAAAATGGCAAGTATATTGAGCAGATAAATATTCGTTAAACAATTAAGAATTATGAGTTCAGAAGAGCATAAAATGTCAGGAAATGAAATTGAGATCGAGCATATAGACTCGCCTAGCACTCCGGAATCTCAACCTCAAAATACAGAAAACAAAACAGATTCACAGGAAAAACTTGAAACAGAACTGGCTGAGCAAAAAGACAAATACCTCAGGCTGTTTGCTGAATTTGATAATTATAAAAAACGTACTACCAGAGAGCGCATCGAATTAATTAAGACTGCAGCGCAGGATTTCGTGCAGATAATTCTTCCTGTTTTGGACGACTTTGACCGAGCGCAAAAATTGGCAGAGGAACAAAAAAATGATTTAATTTTTCCTGAAGGCATGAAACTGATGCATCACAAATTAATTGGCATCATGAAAAATTCAGGCGTGGAGGCCATGCAATCCAATGGATTGCCTTTTGATCCAAACATTCATGAAGCCATTACAGAAATTCCTGCACCTTCTGAAGAAATGAAAGGTAAAATTGTAGATACCGTTGAAAAAGGCTATTACATGCATGATAAAATTATCAGGTTTGCAAAAGTGGTCGTAGGGAAATAATTCCCAAAATCCAAATTAAGAATTAACCGAAAGAGACCATATGGCAAAAAGAGATTTTTACGAGGTATTGGGTGTTTCCAAAAATGCGGACGAAGATACCATCAAAAAAGCTTATCGGAAAATGGCGATGCAACATCATCCTGACCGCAATCCGGGTGATAAAGCATCGGAAGATAAATTCAAGGAGGCCGCAGAGGCTTATGAAATTTTAAGCAATCCGGACAAAAAGGCCAGATATGACCGTTATGGACATGCGGGCGTAGATCCCCAGGCAGGTGGCGGTTTCAATGGGCATGGAGGCATGACCATGGAAGATATTTTTGAAAATTTCGGAGATATCTTTGGGGATGGGGGCAGTCCATTTGATGCCTTTTTCGGCGGTCGCGGCGGAGGCAGGGGCGGTAGATCCGGCGGCCAAAAAGGTAGTAATCTGCGCATCAAGGTCAGTATGACACTGGAAGAAATTGCCACCGGTGTCACTAAAAAAATAAAAGTCAAAAAACAAGTTACCTGTAAAACCTGTCATGGCAGTGGTGCCAAGGATGCCAAATCAGTAAAAACCTGTGGCACTTGCAACGGATCCGGTTATGTCCGTCAAATTAAAAATACCTTCCTGGGTCAGATGCAGACTACTACCACCTGCCCAACGTGCAATGGTACAGGACAACAAATTGCCAATAATTGTACAAGTTGTCGTGGTAGTGGCGTCGAAATGGGGGAAGAAACAATAGAAATCCAAATTCCTGCCGGAGTAGAGGACAACATGCAACTCTCCTTAAGAGGTAAAGGCAATGCCGGGGCCAATGGAGGCATGACCGGAGATTTGTTGATCAATATCGAACAAAAACCACACGAGTTATTTTCACGGGATGGCATGAACATCCATTATGACTTATACATCAACTTCGCAGATGCGGCTCTGGGACATCAATTTGAAGTACCGACGCTTGGAAACCCGGTCAAAATAAAAATACCGCCCGGAACTCAAAGTGGAAAAATCTTCCGCCTGAAAGGTCTTGGCATTCCTTCTGTGCAATCTTATGACAAGGGGGATCATTTGATCCATGTAAATATTTGGACTCCAAAGAGCGTCACCAATGAAGAAAAGGCCATGTTGGAAAAAATGAGAGGCATGAACAATTTTCAGCCGCATCCTTCCGCTGAAGAAAAAGGCTTTTTCGACAGGATGAAAGAATTTTTCAATGCATAGACCGACGACCCGTTTCTTATTTTGTTTGACCTTTTGCATCTTAACTTTCGTGTCCTGCAAAAGGCCATTCTATTCAAAAGAAATAAAATTTCCCAAAGAAATCTGGGCATACAATCAACCACTTGAATACAACTGGTCCATTCAGGATACTCATAAAGCCTATGACCTGATTTTGTATGTACGACATGATGACCAACTGAAATACCAAAATATTTATGTCAGGTGTCACTCTTCTTATCCTGATAAATCGGTCCAAACCCAGGAAGTATCTCTTGAATTGCTGGATGCTGCCGGAAAACCAAATGGGACTTGCAACATGGGAACTTGCACTGCAGAAATCCCACTGATATTGAATACAGTATTTCCGGTAATGGGTGATTATGGATTAAAAATAGAACAGTATTCAAGAGTAGATTCTTTTCCTGGCTTGAAGGCTGTCAAGTTTGATTTGGTTGAAAGAAAATAATTTCGTAGTTAAATTATTTCGTCCTTCAGTTTCCCTTTATTCGCTCCCAGAATTTTTGCAATTCCTCCGGGTCACGTTTAGGCCTCTCTCGTTCAGGCAATACTTTTAAGTGGTCTCCCTCCTTTGTTAAATTAAAATGAAAGATAAAATCTTTGGGCTCGTCAAATTTAAAACTTAAAGTGCCGTATCGCAAATCATTGTATTGCATTTGGCCATTCCCCAAATCCATAAGATTGTAGTACTGTTCACTAAACCAGGTCAGAATTTTCAACTCTTTCTGATCCATAAACTCTTTAACCAAATATTGATTTTGGGGCAATACCCTGATTGAATCAATTTTCCTTTCCCGATCCAATAAAGAATAATATCCACAGTAATAATTACTGTCCTTCTGAGCAATCGAAAACCAAAGGATGTTATTGAAAATGGTGGGGGTAGCCATCATACGGTCCGGCACAATACCTTGTTTCAACAAGGATGATTCCATGACTCCATCCACATGCTGTCGGGTCATCATGGTGGCCATCATGTAAGAACAACTTACTCCAATCCCAATCCAGTTGGTAATTTGTCTTCTGCGATCTGTACGTGAATAAAAACCACAGGCTATTACAGTAGCAAGAAAAGGAATGGTGTATATAGGATCTACAATGGAGATGTTGGAAAGAGAAACTCTTACATCCGAAAAAGGCCAGAACAATCTGGTTCCAAAGGTGGTGAAAGCATCCAGAATCGGATGCGTAATGATTGCATAAAAAAACAACCATGCCCATTCTTTATAAGATACCTGCGGGTGTTCCTGGTCTTTTCTCAGATACTCTTTATAGAGTTCTTTGATAAGAAAATACAGGCCAATGGACAATAAAACCGGGAGAAAATATCCTTTAGATCCAATCAGGAAGATGAGTAAAAAGCTCAATATCCCTGCCATGAGTACAAAAAATAAAGTACTGGTGATAAAACCTACCATCCGATATTCCTTTCGATTGTAGATCCCTGAGCCGTAAAATTTTAATACCAGCCAGGCCAGTGGAAATGGCATGACGAAGGCAAACAGTAAAGAGTGCATCGGCCCGCGATGAAAGGCAAGGGCATCCAAATCACCCATAAAAAAATTAGACATCACATCCAGATCCGGGATCGTTCCGGCAAAAGCTCCCCATATCAAAGCTTTATTTCCAATTTTTTTTCCAAGAACTGCCTCACCGCAGGCAGCTCCCAATATCATTTGGGTAAGTGAATCCACGTATTAATTTTTTCTATTGAAATCGGAGGACTAACAGCTATCCCGATAATTTGTTTATTTGGAACGGCTGGCAATGAACGTCTGATTAACATGACTTGCTTTGGTACTTATGGTTTTAAGTATAAATTTAAACATTCATATTGATTAAATACTCAACTCTGCAATTAAAAGATAATCTCGGTGGAGTAATTATGATTAGGTTTGTAGAGGTTCTTGTGAATGCATTGATTTAAAAAGATATCGAGATGTTTAAATTCTTATTCTATGGTTTACTCGGAATAACAGCCTTACTCCTTTATAACTGTTTTAATTTATTCCAAATGCCTACAGGATCTAAAGATGCGAGCCTGAATACAAAACTGACATTTGGCTCGATAACCATTTTCTGTGGACTTGTGTCTGCCTTGGTTTTCTACTTCCATAAGGTTCATCATCAGAAGACAGCTAGTCTTATCTTATATTCATTTTATGGACTTTTGATCATGATGACAATTTATGCAGCTTTAAAGGCACGATGGAATTAATTTAATTCAGCAGAAAGTATTGGAAAATACTATGCTTTATTAGTACTTGATTTGCTGATTCCAATGCGTCTTTCAATTAATGAGCGCAAGAAATAATATTAATACTTTTTAGCACCTATCGAGTTTATAATTTTTAATTATTATAACCTTTTTTATGGGCAATATATTTTTAAAGAATAAACGTAAAATAATTTGATAAAAACATTCGATAATTTTTATTAAATATTTCTAATGTACCCATGAGTGTAAACTGCAATCGGAATAATTTTTCTATCCTCATATTCACCCACTACAACAGTCGAATCATCCATGAGGTAAGACATTAATTTCCAAACTTTTTCTTCCAAAATATTTAATTCGATTGAAACTCCATCTGCCCCTACCAGATACCATCTGGCATCAATTTTAATCACTTTGGCATCCTTGATTAATGCCGGCATTTGCCTGATGAATGGATGGAGTAAAATAGCCTTTGACAACAGATCCAAATATTCTGTTACATTGTGAGCTTTCCATGAAATCTGCCCGGGAATAATTCTATGCTGATCAGGAACATCATGCATTCTAATAGGCAATGCAGAAGGATAAAAATGTACATATCCATGATACATTTTTCCAAAATCAAAATTTCTTAACTTTACAAACCGATTTACCTGAAACTCTATATAAAGACCAAATTTGGAATGGTTACGACCATAAAACCAATGACGGTTTATTAAAATATTTTCTTCCTTTTCCCTGCGTGTCCCTAAATAAATCCATTCATCTTCTATGGGAACTGTCTCCTTAATAAGGTCAGATTTTTTGATGTGCACACCCATAAATGCGAGCAGATCTTCTTCATGCACCAACTCTTGCTTCTCTTTTGCTTTGACCATTTGCAGAAATAAATAGATCGCTCCTATTTCATTCATCAAATCATCAACCCAATCTGTTCCGGACTTAATTTTATCAGGCAATGTGCGCAACCTCCGTCCAATCGCAGGCATGCCGCAGTCAACCGCACGGGTAGCCATCTCCTGTATCCTGGTTTCATCTTTTTGGAGCACCTCGAATCCCTGTCTTAGCAATTGAATAATCCAGTCTTCCAGCAACTGCAATCCTTCGGCTATCCTTTTTGATCGGACCGAAGGAAGCCGCCCTGCTTTGAAGATCGGGTAGTTCATGAAAAACTAAATAAGTTTAAATATTGAGTTGCGAAAGTGCAATTTCTGAGGCAATTTGTTCGGCACTTTTCTTATTGTAATCTTCGGCAGATGCTATTTCCACCCCATCGACGAAAACACCTACTTTGAATCTATCGCGCTTATCAGTCTTGTATTTACTGATCACCCTGAAATCAATTTCCTTGGTATTTTTTTGACACCATTCCAACAGTTGGCTTTTGAAATTGTCATCATAAGTCTCCAGTTGAGAAATATTTATATACTTTCTTAAAATCTTTTTAAGTATGTACTTCTTGGTAAAATCAAAACCCCGTTCCAAATAAATGGCTCCAATCAAGGCCTCCAATGCATTTCCCAACATTGACTGCGAGATGGCAGTCTGATTGAATTCCATCATCAACCGATCCAATCCCATTTGTTCAGCAAGATCATTTAATGTTTTTCTTTTGACAATTTTGGAACGCATCTTGGTTAGAAAGCCCTCGTTGGCGCTTGGATACTTATTGAACAGATATTCCCCAACCACAAAACTCAACAAAGCGTCTCCCAGAAATTCCAGTCGCTCGTTTGACTGATACAATTCCAATTTCTCGTTGTTCTGATTGTTGAGGGTGGACTTGTGATAAAATGCCAGCTTGAAGAGATAAATATTCGATGGCGTAAAACCTAACACCGTCCTGAGTCTTTCGACGAAAAACTTGTCTTTTGAAAAATACTTGTGGTTTGCCCTTTTAAAAAACCTAAATAAAAAACCTAGCATCTTTTAAATATCACTGAACTGTTATGTCCTCCAAATCCAAAAGTATTGCTTAAAAACGCATTAATGGTTTTTTGCTGTGCGTGGTTAAAGGTAAAATTGAGCCTAGGATCCAAATCCGGATCATCTGTAAAGTGATTGATCGTAGGAGGGATGAAGTGATGGTTCATGGCAAGTATTCCGGCAATACATTCCACCGCACCCGCAGCACCAAGCAAGTGACCGGTCATTGATTTGGTCGAACTAATATTCAGCTCATAGGCTTGATCTCCAAAAACCTGTTGAATTGCTTTAACCTCTGCTATGTCTCCCAAAGGGGTAGAAGTTCCGTGTGTATTGATGTAATCTATATCCGATGGCTTCATGCCTGCCTCTTCTAATGCCAACTCCATGGCCGCCTTGGCTCCGATTCCGTCAGGATGAGGAGCCGTAATGTGATACGCATCAGCGGTCAATCCAGTCCCACACAACTCAGCATAAATTTTTGCCCCTCGGGCCATTGCATGTTCATATTCTTCCAGCAACAACGCCCCTGCACCTTCTCCCAGCACAAATCCGTCCCGCTCCTTGTCATAAGGTCGGGAGGCAGTTGCATAATCATCATTTCTTTCAGAAAGGGCTTTCATGGAGCTAAATCCACCTACTCCCGCCCTGGTTATGGCTGCTTCCGAGCCACCTGCCAATATAATATTTGCCTTCCCGTGCCGAATAAAATCAAAAGCATTGGAAATCGCATGACTGGAACTGGCACATGCAGAAACAGTCCCATAATTCACACCCATCAATCCATATTTGATGGAAATATGTCCGGGAGCAATGTCAGAAATTAATTTTGGAATCAGAAACGGACTGTACCTCGGAGCGCCTGTATGGAGGGCCGCTTCAGAAAGATCGGTTTCCAAAGTGTAGAACCCACCAATTCCGGATCCCCAAATTACCCCAAACTTCATACGGTTCACCGACTCCAGATCGATATTAGAGTCTTTGATACACTCCTCCGCAACTACCAAAGCATACTGTGCAAATGGATCTAATTTCCGAGCCTCCTTTTTGTCAAGAAAATCTTCCGGATTAAAACCTTTTAACTCGCAGGCAAAGCGGGTTTTGAATAAACTTGCATCAAAACGAGTAATGGGTCCGGCCCCACTGATACCGCTTTTAATCCCGGACAGAAAGGCATCCTTGTTGTTACCAATAGGCGTCAAAGCACCAATACCAGTGACTACAACTCTTCTCATGCAAAAGTTCAATTAAGTTAAAGCCCTCCGACGGCTTGCCGGATAGACATCATAAAGGTAAATCGTTTTCCTGAAAAAACTCCCTTATTTGCAGTTGGCCTCCAAATATTCTACAGCCTGGCCTACTGTCTGGATCTTTTCTGCTTGATCGTCTGGAATGGAAGTGTCAAATTCCTTTTCGAATTCCATTATCAGCTCAACCGTGTCCAATGAATCGGCTCCAAGGTCATTGACAAAGCTCGCCTCATGCGTAACTTCTGCTTCATCAACTCCTAATTTATCGATAATGATTTTCTTTACTCTTTCAGCAATTGTTGACATTTTTATTAAGATTTTTTTATAAGAGCGCAAAAATAATGAATATCAAAAGCCATTTCAAATAAATGAGCTAAAATTTATCAAGTATTTTATGCAACTACTAAACAAGCAGAGGGGTTAATTTTGTTCCTTAGTATTATAAAATTTTATAAATGTCTCTACACAACACAAAAATCGTTGCCACAATAGGCCCTGCATCGAGTTCTTATGAAGCCTTAAGAGATCTGGCTTTGGCTGGAGTAGCCGTCTTTAGACTCAATTTCTCCCACGGTAAGCATGAAGATCATGCCAGTGTTATAGAACACATCACCCGAATTAATGAAGAATTTGACATGCATGTGGGCATTTTGGCTGATTTGCAAGGTCCAAAATTGAGAATCGGGTTGATTGAAAATAATTCCCTTCCGGTAAATCCCGGAGACATCCTCACCTTCAAAGATGAAGAATGCATGGGGAATGCTCAACAAATCTATATGAGTTACGATCATTTTGCCAGGGACGTTAAACCCGGTGAGAAAATTCTGATAGACGATGGCAAACTGGTTTTTGAAGTGCTGGAAACCAATTTTAAAGATACGGTTAAGCTGATTTGCCTGTATGGAGGCATTTTGTCCTCCAACAAAGGGGTCAATTTGCCCGATACAGAGGTAAGCCTACCATGCCTGACTGAAAAAGATCTGGTTGATCTGGAATTTATCCTTACCAAGCCCGTCAACTGGATTGCCCTTTCATTCGTCAGAAAAGCTTCTGATGTGGAGGACCTTCAACAAAGAATTGCGGCAGCAAGTCATTATGCAAAAGTGATTGCCAAAATTGAAAAACCTGAAGCCATCCGAAACATTGACAATATTATCAAGGTAAGCAACGCAATCATGGTGGCTCGTGGTGATCTTGGGGTGGAAATGCCTATTGAACAACTTCCCGCCATGCAAAAAATGATCATCAATAAGTGCATCCAGCGCTCCAGGCCGGTAATCGTCGCTACACAACTTATGGACAGCATGATCACCAACCCATCACCAACGCGTGCCGAAGTCACTGATGTGGCCAATGCAGTATTGGATGGAGCTGATGCAGTCATGCTGAGCGCAGAAACCTCAGTTGGAAAACATCCTGTAATTGTGGTAGAGGCCATGAATCGTATTATCTCAGAGGCGGAAAAACATTATGCTTTTCAGACTCGCCGACCAAAGCCCTCTGAAAAATCCTCTACCTTCATCAGCGACGTGGTATGCTTTAACGCAGCAAAAACCGCCGAAGAAATTAAAGCCACTGCCATTATTGGTCTCACTGTTTCCGGGTACACCGCATTCAAAACTTCCTCCTACCGTACAAACTGTCCTATCTATATTTTTTCCAGTGCACACCACATGCTGGGAACCTTAAATCTGGTTTGGGGGGTCAGATGTTATTATTACGATAGAATGAGCTCAACAGATGATACCATCGAAGATGTCGTTCAAATTCTGAAAATTGATGGGAAAGTGAAATCCGGAGATTTCATAGTGAATACAGGGAGTATGCCTGTACACAAAAAACTTCGGACCAACATGCTTAAGGTAACCGAAGTCGAATAAAAATTGTTTCTTTTCGTTAACTTAAAGCAATGCCAAGCAGTCCCATGAATACGACAGGAATGTATTTTTCATTTATTCAGTTGCCACCTCTGGTAAGGCAATTTGGTATTCACTTGTTTTTGGTCATTGGATTTTATGGTTTTTGTCAAATACCCTTGCTTTCCCAAAAGACGACCTCACAAATCGAACTGGAATCTAAACTCATTGATGCCATCAAAGAAGAAGAAATTGGCAACCCTGAAAAAGCCATAGTGCTGTTGGAAAAAATGAGATACGAGCCCGAAATAAAAGCCACTGTCAATTATTATCTTGCAAGACTTTATGAACAAAGTTCAAGGCATGAAGAAGCTCTTCTTGCCATCCAGGAAAGTGTGCTCGCTGATCAGGGAAATAAATGGTTCAAGGTCTTTAAAGCCAACTTACTTGAAAAAACGGCACGATATGAACAAGTCGCCGGCGTATATGAAGAACTGATCATAATTGAACCACAGAATTATACATTTTATGATTTGGCCGCAATAAATTATTTGAAGTCCGGCAAATCTGAGAAAGCGCTGACCATATTGGATAAAGCTCAACTGAAATTCGGACCAATGCCTCCTTTGGTACTTAAAAAAGCTGAGATTCTTAAAATTCAAAAGAAATTTAAAAAAGCAACTGAATGTTTGGAATTGTCATTGAAGGATTATCCAAACCACAAAGAATTATATCCCAGCCTCATTGAAAGCTACATTGCGGAAAATAGAATTCAGGAAAAAGATTCAGCACTGGTAAAATTAAAAAGTCTGGATCCCAACAATCCTCTGGTTAAACTCAACTCAAATAATTCACCTGCAAATATGAGCGGAGCAGAATTATTGAAAAATATAAACGAACAAAAAATTAGTCTTGATGATGCCATTAAAATACTGATCCCTCATTTGCAAAAACTTGCAGACGGTACCGACAGCCTTCAAGAACAAACGTTGCTTTTACCTGCTTTAAGACTCACTGAACTATACCCAAAGGAATCTAAACCCGCAGCATTGGTCGGGGATATATATTTTCACAACAACAATTTGTTGAAAGCAACAGAGTGGTATAAAAAATCAGTTAATCAGGGCTCAGTCCCATATCCCGTGTGGGATAATCTGATCTTTGGCTTACTCCAATTGGGGCACTGGAACAACCTGGAAAAATATGCCAATCTGGCGCTTGATCAATTTCCAAATAACAGCTATCCCTATTACGCTTTATCAATGGCTCAATATCATGGGAACAAACTGGATGAATCTCTTGGGAATGCAGAACACTTTCTACTGATCAATCGCAAAAATGAAATAAATAAATCTCTTGCACATGTGATATTGGCAAAAATAAACCTGGCTCTTAAAGATGAAGCCAAGTCAAATTTTCACTGGGAAGCTATGAGACAAATTAATAACCAGGCTAGTGGTGGAGAACTTGAGTATCTTGTCTATTGTCAAAAATATGGAAAAAAATATTCTTCAGATGAATTGGACAAAGCAGTTAGTAATGAAACCGTTCCTCAATATTTTCGTAGTTATAAATTAGCGGAGATACAATACTTAAAAAAGGATTACCCGGCTGCGCTGACTTTCATTAATAATGCCCTCGTATTTCCACAGGCCCACATCCCTGAAATTCTTGAATTTGCTTCCCGTGTATTCATCGCTGCAAACAATCAAACTGCAGCGAAAAAAATGCTGTCAGAAGCAGCTGAGCTTTCAGAAGACAAAGCAAAATATAATGAGTTAATTCAAAAAATAAACTAATCATTTGAAACATAGTTTCTTCCTTGCAGCTTTGACATGTTTAGCAGTGTTGGCCTCTTGTAGTACATTAAAAAGAAAATCGAAGGAAATCGGTTCAACTGCGCCTCAAGCCAATCTAAATAACCTTAAAGAAGAACTGGAAAGAAGACAAGATTATCAATACCTCAGCTTGAAGGGAACCATGGAATTCGAAGACCAGGATATCAGCACCTCAGCTCAGGTTACACTGCAAAGTAAAAAGGACAGCATAATTCTTTTAAGTTTACGAAAATTGGGGTTTGAAGTGGCTCGTGCGCTCATTAACCCGGACAGTATTGTGATCATCGATCGAATCAACCATAGTTGGGCTAAGTTGGATATTGATGAATGGAGCCAAAAATTAAACATTCCCATTGATTTTTACGGCATACAGGATATACTGATTTCCGGAGTACATCTGCCTGATGGTCCTGAATATTTTTTACAACAACACAATGATACTGTTTTAATCACCGGACAATTTGAAAATTACAAGCTGCAGTCATCTTTACTGGCCGAAGGATTCTTTCCATTGAATACCTCATTCCAACGGTCAGAAAAAAAAGCACAAATGATTGTCAAAGAATTATATAAGTTGGATAAATTTTTAATCCCCAGTAATCTTCAATTAACATACGACGAAGAACATACTGAAATCCAATACATAAAATTAAAATGGAGTGAGATGCACACAAGAAAAATAGAAAGCTTTAAATTTACCATTCCTGCAAGTTATACCAACGAAACGAGGTAATACCAGATGACTATTTTTAAAATATTTTATAATTTGTCTTTGTTGATTTTTGGATGCTCATTCCTTTTCATCCAAATATCAACGCTACATGCACAAACCCCTTCTGAAAGAAGAGCCTACCTCTCCAAACAAATACAAAAGACAGAAGAAATACTTCTGCAATCTGAAAAAGAAAAAATGACTGCTTTTAAAAATATGCAGATTCAACTTACACAAATTTCCAATAGAAACGAACTCATCGAAAATACCGTAAAGGAATTGGAAAAATTGGATCAAAGTCTTGAAAAATTAAAATCAGAGCATCGTGAAAATTTGAATAGATTGGAAATCCTGAAAGAGGAATATTTTAAAACGCTCAGGAGAAAATGGATGCAAAAGAACAGCATTAAGTCAAATTATCTTTTTGCTCCACACTCTGAATTACATGCTTTGATAAAATCCTGGGTCTGGCAAGATCAACTTGATCGGGAAAGAAAAGAAAAGTATACTCAATTTAAAAAATCTCAGGAACTCGTTCTTGAAAAACAAAATGAAATTCTCAAACAAATTGAAATTCAAAAGGAATTGCTCAATTCGAAAGCAACCGAAAAAAATAAGCTGGCCGAAGATTTAAAAAAACAACAAAGTATGATTGCAGAAAACCAATCCAAAAAGAAGGAATGGCTTACTCTAATCGGCAAATATCAAAAGGAAATGAGCAAAATTGAATCCATTGTCAGCAGTAGCATAACTGATAATGATCTGGGTGCTTCCAAGAATAAAAATATTTCAAAATCTTCAAATGCTGATTGGCGATTTCCTTTGAAAGAGGGAATTGTTGTCTCTACATTTGGCACACAAAATGATCCCAACAACAGAGCAGTTAAAATTAAAAACAATGGGGTGGATATCCAATCCAAGAATTCATTTGTTTCTGCAGTAAACAATGCGGACGTATTACAAATCCGTCAACTTCCCAATGGAACCTTCTTGGTTTTATGCAAAGAAGGAGATTTCTATCAGGTATATTCTAACCTGGATAAAGTACTCGTTAGGGCAGGAGAATCATTAAGCAAAGGAAATCATATTGGACAATGTAAAATTACTCCCCAAGGCAGACATGAACTGCACTTTGAGGTTTGGAAAGGAAAAACACCCCAAAATCCCTTGAAATATTTAAAAACAGAATAATCCTTATGTATGTCTGAATTATATTGAAATTTCCTGCCCAAGATCTGGAATATCCACATGATCAAACCCAATACCATTTAAATGTCCCTTGTAAGTTACTTGAGTAGCTTCTTCTCCATGAACTAGAAAAACCTTACTCACAGTATTTAGTTGGTTGGATAAAAAATGAGTCATCTCCTTCTGGTCTCCGTGTGCAGAGAACGAATCCATAATCTCAATTTTCGCATTTACTTTTTTTACTTCACCAAACATTTTAATAAAATCTGCCCCGGATCTTAGGATGCCACCAGGTGTTTCCGGTGAGCAATATCCTACAAACAAAATAGTATTATTTGGATCCTCCACATTATTAAACACATGGTGTTTTATTCTTCCTGCATTCACCATGCCGGATGAAGAAATTATGATGCATGGCTCTTTACTGAAATTGAGTTTTTTGGAATCTTCCACATCATGAATATAGAATAAATGATTGAATCCAAATGGGTCAGGGTCCTTGATCATATACTGGTGCAGATCAAAATCAAAACACTCTGAATGACTTCTAAAAACTTCAGTTGCGTTGACCGCAAGTGGACTGTCGACATACACCGGAATTTTCGGCAATCTCTTTTCATTGACTAACTGATCCAGTATGTAGACAAGTTCCTGCGTACGACCCAAACTAAATGCAGGTATTATAACCTTTCCATGTTTGTCGATGCAGGTAGATTGGATGATCTCCATAAAATGATTTTTCTCGGCGGGCTTCTCCAAATGAAGCTTATCTCCATAGGTTGATTCCGTAATGATAAAATCTGATGGAAGCATAAAATGAGGATCATTCAATATTGGTCTGTCAGGTCTTCCAATATCTCCACTGAATGCAAAACGCAAATCATCCCCTTGCGTCTTGATCCTTAAATTGACACTTGCAGAACCAAGTATATGACCCGCATCCGTAAAAATTAAATGAACTCCCGGTGAAATTTCAATCAACCGGTCATAAGACATACCTACAAAAAGTGTCATCGCATTCGCAACATCTTTGGCAGAATACAATGGCTCTCTGTGTTGTCCCTTGTATCTTGGATTCTTGCGTTTCTTTTCTGCAAGTCGCTTGTTGTAAAATTCTACATCCCGCTCCTGAATATGCGCCGCATCCATCAACATAATGGAAACCAAATCTCTGGTAGCATGGGTACAGAAAATATCTCCCTTGAATCCATCTTTCACCAGCTTGGGAATTCTTCCACAATGATCTATATGCGCATGCGACAAGATCAACAAATCAATCTCCTTAGGATCAAACAACCATTCTTGATTCAACTGATCTATATTTTCCACCCTCCCCTGAAACAAACCACAATCAAGAAGAATTCTTAATCCATTTTCCAACATAAGTAAATGACAACTTCCAGTCACTTCTTTCGCAGCTCCACAAAATTTAATTTTCATTTTTTATCTTTAATTGAGGCACTTAACTGTTCAACTTTTTCACTCCTGAATACATTCTTTCTACAGATTTTTCTTTACCAACGGCCATTAGCATCTGATAAACATCGGGCCCCATTGGCGTTCCTGACAGCATCACTCTTATGGATGGCAACACTTCCCCCATTTTCAATTGATGCATGATCATGAACTCTTTTATCTTTTCTTCCAAATTTACATGATTCCATTCTTTTATTTCACCAAATGCATTTGCTAAACTAATAAATGAATCAGCCCATTCTTTTTTCCATTTCTTTGACTTAAATTCTTCATCCGGATCCGCAGGTTCGACGACAATATATTTTCCCATATTAAAAAAATCGTTCAACAATACAGCACGATCTTTATACAATTGATAAATTGTGTTAACCTGATCCGCTCCGGCTTTAATTTCATGTTTTACAAAAATGGCATTGACGTGATCCAATATGATTTCTACATTTTCTTTTTGTAAATAATTTGAATTAAACCATTTGGCTTTATTGTAATCAAATCGCGCACCGGATTTGACAATCTTGTCAAGTGAAAATAACTGAATTAATTCTTCTTTGGAAAATATCTCCTGTTCCGTTCCCGGATTCCATCCAAGCAGCACTAAAAAATTGATCAGCGCTCCCGGTAGAAATCCAGCCTCTCTGAACCCTGAAAAAATTTCTCCATCCTCTGCTTTCCAGTCTATTGGGAAAACCGGAAAACCAAATTGTGCACCATCTCTCTTCGATAATTTTCCCTGCCCGTTTGGCTTCAATATCAATGGAAGATGCGCAAATTCCGGCATCTCAGATTCCCATCCAAAATATCGATACAACAACACATGGTGCGCGGTACTGCTAAGCCACTCTTCCCCACGAATTACATGGGTGATTTTCATCAACCGGTCATCAATCACATTAGCCATATGATACGTAGGCATTCCATCTGATTTAATCAAGACTTTGTCATCCAATTCATCAGAATTAAAATTTACTTCTCCTCTGATTTTGTCCGTAATGCTGACCGTTTCCGATGCCGGTACTTTTAATCGAATCACCCATGGAGTATTTGTCTTAAAACAATCCTCGACTGCTTCGGTGCTCAAAGTAAGGCTGTTTTTCATTTCTGCCCTGGTATTGAAATCATACTTTGGCATCGGGTTGGATTCAGAGGCATGGCGCTTTTTCATTTCTTCAATCTCCTCCGAAGTGTCAAATGCATAATAGGCAAATCCAAGATTGATCAATTTTTTTGCATAATCTAAATAAATTTCCTGCCGCTCAGATTGCCTGTATGGTCCATAAGGACCACCAAAACCCAATCCCTCATCTGGTATTAATCCCGTCCAACGCAGACTTTCCAGTATGTATTCTTCTGCCCCCGCCACATATCTGGTTTGGTCTGTATCCTCTATTCTTAGAATAAATGTTCCTTGATGCTGCTTTGCAAACAGGTAATTATAGAGAGCAGTTCGGATACCACCTATATGCAGCGCTCCCGTTGGGCTGGGAGCAAATCGTACTCTTACCGGATTCATTGGAAAATTTATTTAGTCAATTATTAGTAATTATTAGGCACCATTTAACACGAAACTAAACCTTTAAATGAGAAATTTGTATTTATTATTTAGGCTCAGCGCAAAAATACTCATTCCTCCAGCATTAACAACTTCATGTATCTAAGCTTTACCCCAAAATTTCTTCAGCAATTGTTACCAGGCCTGATATGGAGGATGGGAACTGAGGATAAAAAGGTCTATCTGACTTTTGATGATGGACCCATACCTGAAGTTACACCATGGGTTTTGAATCAACTGGATAAGTTCAATGCAAAAGCTACCTTCTTTTGCGTAGGTCAAAATGTAGAAAAACATCCCGGAATCTTTGAACATGTAAAGGCCGACGGACATACTATAGGAAGTCATACATACAATCACATCTCTGGCTGGGCTTCCGACAATCTCGATTATATGCTCAATGTGAGGAAGGCCTCTAAAATTTGTGAATCAAATATCTTTAGACCACCCTACGGAAAAATCCGACCTTCTCAAACCCGCTTTCTGAAACACCATTATCAGATAGTGATGTGGGATGTATTGAGTGGTGATTTTGATCCAAATATCAGTGCGGAACAATGTTTGCAGAACGTTTTGAAAAATACAGTCGCCGGATCCATCATCGTTTTTCACGACAGTATAAAATCCTTTGAAAAACTTAAATACGTTCTTCCTAAAGTATTAAATTATTATTCAGAGCAGGGATACCAATTTGCTAATTTGGATATTTTATCCAGTAAATCTCAGGCAGGTATTCTTAACCGCGCGTAACCAAATTAATCTTTCCAGAACCCATTGGAATTTCATTAATTATATTTTGAACTGTGGAATTCAGATTCAAGGTAAAATCTTTCGTATTACTCTTACCAATCAACCAGAATAGCCATTCAAGTTACGAATGAATCGACCGCTTAGCAGTCGCATCCAATGCCGCTTCTTTTAATGCCTCTGTATAGGTTGGATGGGGGTGACAGATTCTTGCCATGTCTTCTGCAGAACCTCTGAATTCCATCAATGCCACTGCCTCCATGATCATATCTGCAGCTCTTGCACCTACCAGATGGACACCCAGCACTTCATCTGTCTTCTCATCTGCAATCACCTTGACCAGTCCATCTAAATCCATACTTGCACGGGCTCGTCCCAAGGCTTTATAAGGGAATTTACCGGTTTTGTACAATCTTCCATCTAGTTTTAATTGTTCCTCAGTTTTACCAACAGAGGCCATTTCAGGCCACGTGTATACCACGCCGGGAATCAGATTGTAATCAATATGGGGCTTTTGCCCGGCCAAAACTTCAGCAACAAATACACCTTCCTCCTCTGCCTTATGTGCCAACATCGCTCCATTTACCACATCCCCAATAGCATAAATATGGGGGTTCTTTGTCCTTAGAAAATCATCCACTTTAATTCTTCCTTTTTCATCTATTTCTACTCCTGCAAGATCAGCTTTCAATCCATCAGTATAAGGCTTTCTGCCTATGCAAACCAAACAATAGTCTGCCTCAATTTCCATAACATCTCCACCCGATTTTGGACGATATTTTACCAAGGCTTTATTTTCCTGGACTTGAACACTTTCAACAGATTGTGACAGATGGAATTTGATGCCGGTTGATTGTAAGCTCTTTTGCAATTCTTTTGCACAATCGAGATCCATCCCGGGTAAAATCCTATCCATAAATTCAAGTATACTCACCTTAGTTCCCAGCCTCGCGTATACAGACCCTAATTCCAGTCCAATGACTCCTGCCCCTATGATCACCATAGACTTTGGAATTTCTTTTAACGAAAGGGCTTCCGTCGAACTGATTACTCTTTTTTTATCATAGTTAAACGCAGTCGGAATATTCGGTTTGGAACCTGTAGCGATGATACATTTTTTAAATTCAAGCTTTTCAACTTTCCCATTTCCTGCATCAATACTCAATTCCTGAGGACCGGAGAAAGAAGCCATCCCATTGATCACGGTAATTTTATTCTTTTTCATCAGAAACTCAATCCCTTTGGTATTTTGGGAAACTACCTCCTCTTTCCGTTTAAACATTTGTGATACCTCAACTTCCAGATTTTCAAGTTTGATGCCATGGGAAATGAAAGTCTTTTTCGCCTGGTAAAAAAGTTCACTGCTGTCCAATAGAGCTTTGGATGGAATACATCCCACATTCAGGCAGGTACCACCCAATGTTGGATATTTTTCAATCAAAGTAACCTGAAAACCCAATTGTGCTGCACGAATAGCCGCAACGTAACCTCCGGGTCCGGACCCAATTATTGCAAGATCGGTCATACATAAAATTTATTAGGAGATTAACCATCCAAACGCAGGTAGGTTTTGATGGAATTCACTTTTGCAAGAATAAAACAGTTAAGATTCAGCTGGTGGCTTATCAGACGGTGGTTGATCGGCCTGTGGTCGGTCTCTTTGAGGCCGATCCATTGGTGGTCGGTCTCTTTGAGGTCTATCTGATGGTGGTCGGTTCCTATTCTTATTAAACGGCCTGTTTTGGTCCCTATTACCCTGCTTTCTGGAATTGTCCTGAGGTTTGTTTTCCTGGTCAGCATTTGGAGGAGCTTGGCCCTCTCTTGGAGGTCGTGGACCATTAGAAGGTGGTCGTTGCATATTGGTCTGACCTTCCGGATTTCCACTCTTCTTCTTTTTCTTCTTTTTCTTTCGCTTTTCAGCAGGCAACTCCACAGCACCCGTTACATCGACAAATTGGTCATCAGGATTTACAGCAGGTGTTGCTTCTTCAGCAGCTACTATATCTTCCGGGTATTCGCCCCGCTCGTTCATTGCTTTAATCCTTCGCACTTCATCTGGTGCAAGGGGCATCACGGTGGTGCGACCTTTAATAGGCTCATAAAGATAATAGAGCATACCCTTGAAAATATCTATTTTCACCAGACTGGCCTGGCCATTTTTCGCTTTTAGGCGCTCTACATTGGAAGGATATTTTTCCAATTCATCCACATACAAATCCAACTCGTAATTCAAACAACACTTCAATCTTCCACATTGTCCGGATAATTTGGATTGGTTAATGGCAATGTTTTGATATCTGGCAGCTGTAGTATTGACCGATTTAAAATCGGTTAACCAGGTAGAGCAACACAATTCCCGGCCACAGGATCCAATACCACCAATTCTGGCAGATTCCTGTCTGGAACCTATCTGCCGCATTTCAACCTTAATCCTGAATTCTTTTACATATTGCTTAACCAATTCTCTAAAATCAATCCAGCCGTCAGCGGTATAATAAAAGGTTGCTTTTTTCAAATCAGCCTGATACTCTATGTCACCAATTTTCATGTCAAGACCCAAATTACGGGCGATCACACGCGCTTTTACCAGAGCTGGCTTCTCCAAATTCCTTGCCTCTGTCATGCGCTCAATATCTCTTGGATTGGCCTTTCTTAAAACTTCAGAAGCTATGCGATCTTCTTTGAAGTTCTTTTTCTTCATTTGCAACTTCACAAGATCTCCCATCAGACTTACCCTGCCGACGTCAAATCCCCCGTGTCCGGCATCTACAACCACTAAATCACCGGTGGTGTATCGGTAATAATTACTCATTTTGAAAAAAGTCTTGCGTGCCCCGTTCTTAAAACTGATTTCAGCAAAATCACACGCGGTTGGATCTTCCAGATCCATTGCTGTCAACCAGTCAAAGGTGTTGAGCTTGTTACAACCACCCGAGGAACAATGTCCTTTGTCTCCACACCCTGCAGGCATTCCGTTTTGACCTGTCTTACATCCAGAACATCCCATGATAGCTAACTGTCTTTATGTCTGCTTGTTACGTAAAATTCCCGACAATTTTATCAGGAAATCAAGCAGCAAGATACGAATATTTGCATTCCTCTGAATACCGTAAGAACACTCATCTGAGAGATAGGCGATTGCTTCCACCTGCCCCGGAGTTAAGTTACTGGAAATTTTTGCCGCATAACTCAAAATTGGGTTTGAAAGGTCATTTTGACTAATAATGCCAAATTTAAGCCGTAAGCTCAAACTTAATAATTGATTTAAGAAAGCCAGAAATTGCCTCTGCCCATCCCGATTCAATTGAGCAAATGTGTCAATCCAATTCATCATTTCAACAGGCTCCTTTTTGAAAGCCAGTTGGAGTAAACTTTGAGAAAGTTGAAGTGAATTCATTTGCGGGTCTTTTGCCCACTCAATACTTTGCGCATAATTGCCCTCTGAGGCCATCGCAAATCCAAGGGCTAAATCCGGACTCAGCTTCAAACTCTTTTCTAATTGTCCGGCAATTATAAAATCGTCCAAAGGCCCTAATCTGAATTCCTGCGTTCTGGAAATCACTGTAGACAATAAGGATTTAGAATCTTCTGTAACCAAGATTATATAGGAATGTCCGGGAGGCTCCTCCAGTAACTTCAGTAAGATATTTGACTCCTTTCCAAGATATTCCGGCAACCACAACAACATGATGTTACGATCAGATTCAAAAGGCCTCAGAGACAATCTTTCAATTATTGACCTGGATTCTTTGGCTCCTATGTTGGCTTGCTTATTTTCTTTATCAGCATAGCTTAACCAGTTTTGAATACTCATGTAAGGATTTTGCTTTACAGCATTCCTGAATTCACCGTAATGTTCTTTACACAATTCTCCTGAACCGACCAGCGGAAAAGAATAATGCACGTCAGGATGAATTAAACCTCCTACTTTGTAACAACCAGAGCAGACACCACACGGTTTTTCCTCCGCTTCACATAACATAGTCTGTATGATATACAAAGCAAAAACCAATTGACCGCTTCCGGGAGTACCACTGATCAAACTACAATGTGGGAATCTGTCCTGAGCTAAGACTTCCTTTACATGCGCCATTAACCCAAGCTGGCCAACCAATTCATCGGACCATAAAAATTTAGGATGGTTTACAACAGCAATTTCTTGTTCTCCAAATAACATCTATGCTTTGATTGAAACAACGAAGATAGTGGAATTCAATTCGAAGCACAAACAGGAAAATATTTTAAAGGGAAAACTTCAAACATTAAAACATATGGAGGACAACCAAAGTCTTCGATTTTGAATTGCAATTATTTTTTAAAAGAATAAGTCAACCGGTTTATTTAAATAAATTGACAACCCAAAAAGGTAGAATCCCTGCTACAAAAGTCAGAATAGACAAAATTATCAGCACACTCTGATAGGTCCATGAAACTGACCAAACAGTTGAGGCAGATTTTTTTGTGAACATTCGGTTTATAATCTTAAAATAATAATACATGGACACCACAGCCAAAACCAATGCCATTACAACCAAAGCAATGGATCCAACTGAAGCCGCGTGATTCAACACAAAAAGCTTGGCCATAAATCCGGCGGTAAGAGGTCCGCCGCCTAGAGAAATAAGTGCAATGGTCATCACTACAGCCAAAACCGGATTGGAGAAAAACAATCCCTCAAACTCATCAATATGGTCAGAACCATTTTGGTTTTCAACAAAATAACAAACAAAGAAACAAATCAATGAAGCCAAACAATACGCAATTAAATAATATATGATAGGCCAGGAATCTTCCTGCTTAAGTTGCAGAAAACCAATGAGGATAAATCCTGCCTGAACAATACTTGAATACGACAACAAGCGCTTTGTACTGGTCTGCGTATAAGCCATGACATTTCCCAATACCAGACTTGATAAAGCAACAATACTCATCAACCAAAACATCCACTCTCCAACATTACTTCCAAGATAACGGAGAAATTGAAACAAGGCTCCAAAAGCAGCAACTTTAACGATTGTTGCCATGGTGGCAGTAAAAATTGTTGGTGAACCCTGATAAACATCCGGTGCCCAAAAATGAAATGGAACGAGTGCGACTTTAAAAGCAAATGCACAAAAAATAATTAAAACACTTAATTGAAATATGGGAGAATCTCCAACATTGAGGTCGTATATTTTTAAAGTACCTGTAGAGGCATAAAACAATGCAATACCAAAGAGCAAAATAGCACTTGAAAATGCACCTAAGATAAAATATTTTAGTGAGGCTTCATTTGATTGTAAAATCCTCCTGTCAGCCCCTGCCAGGATGTACATGGCAATGGATAAAATCTCAATCCCCAGAAATAAAACAATAAGATCAAGATGGGAAACCATCATGATGCCACCGATCAATGCAAATAAAATCAGCCCCGTAAAATCTGCCACTTCTTCTGATCCCCTCCTGCTGAAAACGTTTATAAATGGCAGAATAAACAATGCGACCACTAATATCAAATAAATAAAAATGAGCGGAGTGCCGTGCAGACTCATCATACCAATCATCCAATCACTGTACATTTTGGCTCCTGAAAAATAAGCTGCTAAGGCGCCAAGTATTCCCAAAATTGCAATGGGGACAATTAGTCTTGTTCTTCCGGAAAACCCAAGAAACAAAATCAACACGCCTATTATGGTAAGTATAATCAATGGCAACATGAGCTTAAACCTTAGATTTTAAAATGAGCAAATTGAGCAACTGCATATTCTGATAGTTCGAGCCAGGCTTTTGGAAATAAACCAAAACTCAAAATAATAAACATCAATATGATAAAAATATAATCCTCTTGTATCCTAAGTGGAATGAACGATTTGTTTTCTTCTACCGATTCTCCCATCATGGATTTTTGAAAAAAGCGCAACATGTAAACTGCACCAAGAATAATGCTGACTCCTGCGATGGCACCCAACCATAAATTATATTCTGTTATTCCCCACAACATATACAACTCCCCTATAAAACCATTGGTCAAAGGAAGTCCTACCGATGCAAGTACAATTACGAAAAAATAGACTGCAAGTCGTGGCTGAGACTTCGCCAATCCTGTGTATCCATATACGCTTGGATGATTACTGCGCTGCATCAAGACATCAATTACAAAAAATAATGCCGCCGCTAATATTCCATGGGTAAACATTTGAAACAAACTACCTTCCAATCCGGAAACCGTTCCTGAAAACAAAGCAGCTGCAATCATACCCATGTGTGACAAAGAAGAGTACGCAACTATTCTGGTCATTTCCGATTGACGCCAGGCAACCAAGGCGCCATATATTACACCAATCAAACACAGACCTACCAACACAAACCTCATTGAATCAATAGCCTCAGGCACCACATTATAAAATCTCAACATTCCGAAAACACCCATTTTGGATAGAACAGCAGCTATGATAATTACAGTAGGCCGGTCTGCTTGAGTATATAAATCTGCCTGCCAGGTGTGAAATGGAAATAACGGAGATTTAATCGCGAATGCAATAAACAACGCCCCCAATATCCACATTTGTGCATGAAGTGGTAAGTCAATCAAATACATAGTGGACCAATCTCCTGCCTTATTAACCCCTATCAGTGAATAAAAATAAATGATTGCGCCCAGCATCAGCAAACTTCCAAAAACAGTGTACAGGAAAAATTTAAAAACTGCCTTCTTTCGATCTGGCCCACCATGCATCAGCACGATGAGGTAAAATGGAATGAGTGCAGCTTCAAAAAATACATAAAATGTAACCGCATTCTGAGCAGCAAAAAATCCCAAAAGTGCGGACAAACCCAAAAGCAGCAAGCCATAATAAGTAGCACCCTTTTCTTCGGCCTTAGGTAAAGAAGCCGTAATTCCTATTGGTACCACAAGAGAGGTGAGTAACATCAATATCAAACTCTGTGCATCGAGGCCCATGTTAAATTCAGCATTGATTCCCGGTATCCAATTGAACATCAGACTACCCGCCACTCCCTGATGAGGATGAAATGAACTCATCAGATATAAAAAATTAAATAGACTCAATACACTCGCAGTAAGTGCAATTTTTCCTGCAAATTTTCTACCGGCAAAAAAAACCAGAACAGCAGAGATCAACGGAAAAAGTATCAACAGCAAAACTGAATTCATACCAATAGAATTAAATCATAAACAACAATAAGAAGCAAAGAAGTCCAAGCACCATACTGATGACATACCAACTTATAATTCCGGAGCTCAAAGGCTTAAGTCCAATACTTGCATTTCTGAACACGGTATCAGGAAAACGCACGATGCCATCAATACCAACTTTGTCAAATACATTCTTAAAAAAACTACCCAATGCTTTAAGCGGTGCAACTAATACAAAATCATAAAGCTCATCGAGATAATATTTTTTCTTTAAAATCAACGCTGCACTATTAGGTGCTTTATTGAAAACAGATTTGTCTGAAGTGCCATATCGTTTGGAAGTAATATAAGCAATTACCACCAGCGCCAATACGGTTACGCCCCACAAACAATACTCAAAAAAATGAGAGACATGATGCGCCTCGCTTTTAAGAACCGGACTTAAAAATTCAGTTACATAATGCGTGGGAAAAAGTATTTCCGGAATTCCTGCAAAACCGCCAACTACCGAAAGTAGGGCAAGAACGACCAATGGCAACAACATAATTGCAGGTGATTCATGAATTTTTGATTTTGTCTCCTGATCACCTCGATATTCTCCATGGAAGGTCGCAAAATAAATCCTGAACATGTACCAGGCCGTAAACACAGAAGTAAATGCCAGGATGACAAAATACAATAAACTATGACTGTACACGGCAGCCAAAATTTCGTCCTTAGAAAAGAAGCCCGCTAAAGGTGGACATCCAACCAATGCCAGTGTTCCAACAAGAAATACCAAATGGGTCCACTTCATTGAATTCTTAAGTCCCCCCATATTTGTAATGTCTTGCTCCCCATGCAAGCCGTGAATAACACTGCCCGCACTAAGGAATAATAAGGCCTTGAAAAAAGCATGCGTCATCACGTGAAAAATAGCCGTGCCATACGCCGCACATCCCAGAGCCACCACCATATATCCCAATTGGCTAACAGTAGAATAAGCCAACACTTTCTTAATATCATTTTGCTTTAAAGCGATCGTTGCAGCAATAAATGCCGTTGCCAGTCCGGTTATCGTAATCACGGTTAAAGTAAAAGGTGCAAGATTGAATAGTCCACTCATTCTTGCAACCAGATAAATTCCGGCAGTCACCATCGTGGCTGCATGGATCAAAGCAGAAACGGGAGTAGGACCAGCCATCGCATCAGGTAACCAGGTAAATAACGGAATTTGTGCTGACTTTCCGGTAACACCCACAAAAAGCAATAAGGTGATTAATACAATTGCTGGATCTCCAATAGAAATTGATCCCAAACTTCCAAGAATAGTCTGTATATCGAGCGATTTAAATTTAATTCCCAATAAAAAAATGCCCAGAATAAATCCAAGATCCCCTATCCTGTTCATCACAAAAGCTTTCCTCGCAGCTTTATTGTATTCCGTATTCCCAAACCAAAAACCAATCAATAAAAATGAACAAAGTCCAACACCTTCCCATCCTGCAAACAACATGATGAGGTTTGATCCCATCACCAGCAATAACATGGAGAAGAGAAACAAATTCAGGTAGGCAAAAAATCTGGTGTATCCTTTATCGTGATCCATGTATCCCATGGAATAAACATGAATCAAAGTTCCTACTCCGGTCACTATCATCAGCATCAAAAGGGTAAGCTGATCGACATAAAAACTAAAATCAACAGATGTCTGTCCTCCAATATTAAACCAGGTGTAATATGAAATGCTAACCGGTGCGGTAAATCCAACATACATCAATACGGAGGCAATAAAACTGATCAACGGTCCCAGACATGCGAGACTGCCCGTTAATTTTTTCGGAAGCAAATGTCCAAAAATTCCATTGACCAAAAATCCAATCAGTGGAGGCCAGATGATGAAGTGTATCAGATTGATTGAACTCATTTTTTCTTTTTGAAAATTTGGCGAATAAACTATCCTTTCAGCTTATTGAATAAATCAATATTGGTCGTGTGAAGATTTTTATAAATCATCACTATAATGGCTAATCCAACTGACACTTCTGCCGCCGCAACTGCCATTGTAAAAAACACCATGATCTGACCGGAAGAATTGGAAAAATAGGCGGAAGTTGAAGTCAACATAAGATTCACTGCATTGAGCATGATCTCAATGCACATAAAAACGATGATGACATTTTTCCTTACCATCACACCTATCATTCCCACAACAAATAATATTGTACCCAATAAAAGATAATGCGTTATTGGAATGACGGTAAAGATTTCAGGTACCTGGTTGTTCATAAGTTTGATTTCAATTGGATGAAACAATTCTTTCTTTTCTATTCAACAATACGACTCCCGCCATGGCCACAAAAAATAAAACAGCGCTTAGCTCCATGGGAACCAGGTAGTCTCTATACAATACCATACCCAAATTTTCCACCATACCGATGGAATAATCTGAAACAGTACTCTTAGGTCTTATATTTGATTTCTCCAGGGCAGATATTACAATGAGCATCAGGCATCCTCCTGAAATAACTGCTGCAAACCACGGAAAGTATCCTTTGACTGTTTCAATCTCTTTGTTGAGATTTAAAAACATGATCACAAATAAAAATAATACCATGATCGCACCGGCATAAACAACAATATTCACCAAAGCCAGAAACTGTGCATTCAGTAAAACATAATGT
The DNA here is from genome assembly GCA_016714365.1 of Candidatus Vicinibacter affinis. Taxonomy (NCBI): domain Bacteria; kingdom Pseudomonadati; phylum Bacteroidota; class Saprospiria; order Saprospirales; family Saprospiraceae; genus Candidatus Vicinibacter; species Candidatus Vicinibacter affinis. The sequence continues at coordinate 474,210 of JADJNH010000007.1, forward strand.
GCGGAAATCAAGAAAAAGGTCAACACCAGAAAAAGTACACTTCTGATCGGATGCTTTGAAACTACCACCATCGTCGCACTGATAATGGTTAAAGCGGACAGGATAAAAAATATTTTGTCAATCATGATTTGCTTTGAAGAAAGGGTTCAACTAATCGATCTTTTCCAAAAATAAAATCTTCTCGCTCATAACTCGCAGGGGCGGTCTTGTCATTCTGCAGAAAAATAGCCGCTTTGGGACAGGCCTCTTCACACAGTCCACAAAAAATACACCTCAGCATATTTATTTCATATACCGAAGCATACTTTTCCTCGCGATACAAATTCTTTTCTTCCGGCTTTCTTTCTGCTGCGGTCATGGTAATTGCTTCCGCAGGACAGGCCAATGCACACAATCCACATGCGGTACATCGCTCAGCTCCTTTTTCATCTCTTTTCAGAATATGAAGACCTCTAAAAACCTCACTCATCGGTCTCTTTTGTTCCGGATATTGAATGGTGGCCTTACGCTTAAAAAGATGACTGATGGTAATAGACATTCCCTTCAGAATTGCAGGGAGATATATTTTTTCCATAAAAGTCATAGGCTTTCTTTCCATGACTTTTATTCTGTTTGTTAACTTGATTACACTCATAAGGATTTTATCATTTTAAAAGCATTATGGCTCCGGTTAAGACGATATTTATTACGGCAAGTGGAATAAGTGCTTTCCACCCCAGATTCATTAATTGATCATATCGGAATCGGGGAAGCGTCCACCTGATCCACATAAAAAGAAAAATGAAAAAGAATATTTTTCCAAATAAAACTGCTACCGAAAGCAAGGTCTTCAATATCCCCGGATCAAAATGAGATTCAAATGGAAAGTGGTATCCACCAAAATACAAAGTAGCCAATATCGCACTGGATATAAACATATTGGTGTATTCAGCAAATAGATAAAAACCGAGCTTCATGGAAGAAAATTCGGTATGATATCCGCCCACCAATTCTGTCTCACATTCTGGTAGATCAAATGGAGCCCTGTTGGTTTCAGCAAAAGCACAAATTATGAAAATTAAAAAACCCAATGGCTGGTACAAAACATTCCAATGCCATCCTGCTTGTTGATCGACAATCGAGCGCAAAGAAAGACTGGACGAGGTCATCACCAACGCAATGATCGACAATCCCATCGCCAGTTCATAACTGATGTTCTGTGAAGCAGCTCTAATGGCTCCTAAAAGCGAAAATTTGTTGTTCGAGGCCCAGCCTCCAATCAAAATTCCATAAACACCCAGTGAAACCACCCCAAAAATATACAATAAGCCCACATTCAAATCTGTGCCCTGTAAGGCATATGTCTGTCCGTCTATAGTTATATCAGGTCCAAATGGAATCACTACACTGGTCATCAAGGCAGTCAACATAAAGAAACCGGGGCCCATCAGAAACAACCATTTGTCTGCTTTTAATGGAATAAACTCTTCCTTGAAAAATAATTTTACCCCATCCGCCAATGGTTGCAAAAGTCCAAAAGGTCCCGCACGATTTGGGCCCAATCTGTCCTGCAGAAAAGCCGCCACTTTGCGCTCTGCATAAGTAGAATACATCGCAATAAAAAGCGACAACCCAAATACAACGGCAATGAAGATCAGTTTAAAAATTACTAGGCTCATTCTGATACAAATTTAGCGTCCACGTTTACAGCGGGTGAAATTACCGGTAATTCATATTTGTTGGCTGAAATTACAGATTTGTCACTCATGTCTCTCGGTCCTTCAATGACCCAATCACTTGCATGTTTATGATCAAACCTACATTCATTGCAAATAAACTCCTCTACCTCTCCAAATTTATCCTTTCTCGCAGTAGTTCTGATGATATCATCTCCCTTCATCCACAAAACTGTCTTGCCGGAACATTTGGTGCAGGAACGATGGGCATTGAATGGTTTAGAAAACCACACCCTCTGTTTGAAGCGGTAAGTCTTATCAGTTAATGCGCCTACCGGACAAACATCGATGATGTTTCCGGAAAAATCCTTGTCTATTGCATTTTGTATATAGGTGCTGATCTCTGATACATCTCCACGGTTAAGCACACCGTGCACCCTGGTGTCTGTCAATTGCTCCGCAGCATAAACACAACGATAACAGAGTATGCATCGAGTCATGTGAAGCTGTACATAAGGTCCAATGTCTATCTTATTGAATTCTCTTCTTCCTTCTTCATACCTGGTTTGTTCCCTTCCATGTTCGTATGAAAGATTTTGTAAATCACACTCTCCTGCCTGATCACATACCGGACAATCAAGTGGATGATTGATCAATAAAAATTCAACAATGCCGTTTCGGGCTTCCATCACTTCCGGGGAGGTCTCATTTTCCACCACCATACCATGCTCCACCTGCGTTAGACAGCTGGCCATGAGCTTAGGCATCGGCCTCGGATTGGCTTCAGAACCCTGTGCCACCTTGACAAGGCAAACCCTGCATTTTCCACCCGTGTTTTTGAGGGGTGTATAATAACACATTGCAGGAGGATAATGCTCTCCTATCATGCGCGCAGCTTGTAATATAGTTGTGCCCTTAGGAACTTCTATACTGCGACCATCTATCGTTACTTTCAATAAATCGCTCATATCTTTAGCTTCTTAGCTTTTTTCTTCTGCCGGCTCCTGCCAACAAAATTTTATAAACTATTACTTATTTCCAAATTGATTGAATCGCCTTTTCCTTTGAATGAGCGATTTCATTTTTTTTTATTTAATGGGCATGCACCAACTCCCGATGCAAATGTTTTTTTACACATGAATCAGGATTGCGCACATGCTCTTCAAATTCTGCCCTGAAGTGTCTGATTGCACTGGCAACAGGCCAGGCAGCAGCTTCTCCAAGCGGACAGATGGTTTTTCCTTCAATCTTCTTCGCAACATCCACGAGTAGATCAATATCGGACATTTTGCCATGGCCGTGTTCGATCCTGTGCAATACTTTTTCCATCCACCCGGTTCCTTCACGACAAGGGCTGCACTGGCCACAGGATTCGTGGTGATAAAAACGAGTAAAATTCCAAAGATTTCTAACGATGCATTGTTGATCGTCAAACACAATAAATCCTCCTGATCCAAGCATGGTACCCGTTACAAATCCTCCATCACTCAGTGATTCATAAGTCATCAATCTCTTTTCGTTATTGGCCGTAGTAAGAATCAATTCTGCAGGCAATATCGGCACCGAACTTCCACCCGCTACCACGGCTTTAAGCGCACGCCCATTGGCTATACCTCCACAATATTCCTCACTGTTAAGAAATTCCTCCACCGAAAGTCCTAATTCAATTTCATATACTCCCGGCTTGCTAATATTCCCACAGGCAGAAATAAGCTTTGTTCCTGTACTTTTTCCAATGCCAATAGCGGCATAGGCGTCTCCACCATTGTTAACGATCCAGGGAACGTCTGCAATGGTTTCAACATTATTCACTACCGTAGGACTTCCGTACAATCCCCAGACCGCCGGAAAAGGTGGCTTGTTGCGTGGATTCCCTCTCTTTCCTTCCAGTGATTCCAATAAGGCTGTTTCCTCACCACATATATAGGCCCCACCCCCTGGTTGCACATGGAGGTCCAAAGAATAGTCAGAGCCCAGAATATTTCTTCCTAAAAATCCGGCTGCATAAGCTTCTGCGATGGCTTTCTCCAGAATGCGAATTACGTACATCATCTCTCCGCGCACATAGATGTAAGAAGTCCTCGCCCCTAAGGCAAAAGAGGATGTAATCATTCCTTCAATCAACAGGTGAGGAATCCTTTCCATCAGGTACCTGTCTTTAAAGGTCCCCGGCTCAGATTCATCGGCATTACAAACCAAATATCTTGGCTTATCAGACTTTTTATCCAAAAAGGACCACTTCATGCCGGTCGGAAAGCCTGCGCCTCCTCTTCCCCTCAGTCCGGACTTCTTGACCTCCTCGACCACGCCATCCGGAGTCATCTCCTTTAAGGCTTTACGGACCGATTCGTAGCCTCCCATCTTGCGATAAACCTCCAGGGTATTGATGCCCGGTACTGCTACATGCTCTAGTAATATTTTCTTTCCCATATCAGTTAACTCGTCATTAAATTTCGATCTAAAAAATGTTTAATATTACTTAAATACCAGTTATTCTCGAAATCGAAATCCCATAATTTACCATCAACATAATTAAGTGTTTTTGATTTACTTTTTTTGGGGTTAAACAAATCATTATATGAATAGACTTTACCTTTGAGCCCAGGTAAATTCAAATTAATTTTATTGGCATTTTGGTGAAAACATTTTAGCATATTTTCCCAACACAGTTCAAAGAAACTAAAGTTTTTTTTAAAACAACTAATTATTGTGTGTTCTAGCTCGCCTTCATCCGAGTTTCTTTCAGTAAATAAGAAAATCTCCCCTTGAATTTCATATTTTTCTAATAGAGCTTTATATTTTTTAAAATTTAATGCTTTGCCCCCATTATGTTCGTAATCAGCATCAAACAATATTAAAGCTTTTCTTTTTCTTCCTCTATCTAACTCTAAAAAGGTCTCAAGTCTGTCCTTTCCATTAACATTTATAATTAAATCCTTCATTTGGTTTGGCTCAAGTTGCAGCCCATATAATTTGTACAATACAAAATTAATAAAACTTTGGTCGGTTTCACCCTCAACATAAATTGCAACTTTACTTAATTGGTCAGCTGTCAATTTCTCCATAAATCTCCACCTCTTAAGTTTATTCCAGAGTCTAAACCACTCTGTATCAAATCTAAAGAATAAGTTGAAGAGATTAACCTACTTTTGCCATCTTGAATAATCTCTTCTAATTCAATTTGTCGAATATGAGATTTCAAATCTTCAAATTCATTAGCAACAATAGCATAACTTTCCAGACATTCTAAACTATGAGTGGTAACAAAAAGTTGAATATTTGTCCGCAAGACTAATTCAAAAATTGATTTCCATAAACCCTTCATTTTGGTAAAATGAATTCCATTATCAATTTCATCAATAAAAAATCTGGTTTCCAATCCATCTTTAGAATCTATATACAATAATTCTAGAACTATCCTGAAATATCGTATAAATCCACTTCCCATTCTAGTGATTGGAAAAAAGTTTTTATTGCCTCTTGTTAAAACCCCAAGGATTGAATTCTCTTCAAACTTGATTAATTCAACTTTCTCAATCCTATTATCAAACAATTGCAAATACTCAATTAACAAATCCCGTTTGTCAATATTAAGATTACTAAATTTATTATCTAATTGTACTTTTAGATAAAACTCATGCAAATCGGGAGAATACTCTGTATTGGGCCAAATGAATGGCCAATAAAGCAAAAAGTCATTGTGCTTTCTCTCCAAATCATCAAGGTAGTAAGGTTGCACTTCTTTAAGGGTGTTGTTTATGTATTGAACAAAATAATACGGTACATCCTTTAATTTGTCATAGTCGAACTTTCGTATTTGACGTGATTCAATTTCTGATAATTCTGATAATTTTTTTGAAAAAATTGTAATATCATCTCGGCTACCATCTTTCAATTTGTAATTAATAATAAGTGGAGCCGCGCTGTTATTAAGAATATATTTTTTAAAATAATCTGGTATTAATAGGTCAGATTTCTTAGAAGTTACTGGCAAATGTGCGTGTATACCTCTTTCGCATAACATTTTATGAATGAAATTTATTGAATACAAAAGGTTATCATTTACCAAAAGTGATTCAAGCAATGTTGTTTTGCCAATATTATTATCCCCAGTAATTAAATTTATTCTACCAATATCCTTTAGAATAAAAGTATCTAACTTCTTATAGTTTTCAATTTTACACTCAGAAATATGTGGCATTAAAATTCCCATATCAGGCTTTAGCTCTTAAATCATCAATGAGTTGATCAATCTTCTCCTTAGTAAGGTGTTCATGGTAGTGATATTCCGGACCTATCTGAAGAACCGGACCGGTGCCACAAGCCGCCAGACATTCCACCGGCTTGATGGTAAACAAACCATCTTTTGTAGTCTCCCCTGAATGAATTCCCAATTTTTCTTCCAGGTATACAATCAATTCCTCGGCGCCTACATTACAGCAAGGTCCCGTCCTGCAAACCTCCAAAACGTATTTCCCCACCGGTTTTACATGAAACATAGTATAGAAGGTAGCCACCTCGTACACTTCAATTGGATGCAGATCCAATACTTTGGCAACCTCATCCATCACGTCCACAGGTAACCACCCGTGGTCCTCCTGCGCCAGATGCAGCACAGGCAGCAGAGCAGACTTGTGCCTTCCCTCCGGATAACGATGCTTAATTTCCTCGATCTCTTTTAATCTTGATTCACTAAAAACCATGATCTGTTTTTTTTATTTCTTTGAAGTCCCTTCAGACTTTATTTTTTACAATCCTACTCCTCCTCATTCGCCATTCCCTCATTAACTAATTCTCTCGTTAGCCGCTTTCGCGCCTGCCTGCCGACGCAGTCAGGCAGGGTTCCTTCACTTATCGTGCTGTCGCACGATACTCTGCTTACAGCAGAGATCGTTCAGTCATCCCTAATTCTCTAATTAACTCATTAGCTAATTAGCTCATTAACTAATTACCTCAAGCATCCAGCTCCCCCGCAATCACATTCAAACTACTCATCACCACAATGGCATCCGACAACATCTGTCCCTTCACCATTTCAGGATAGGCCTGATAATATATGAAGCAAGGCCTTCTGAAATGAAGACGGTACGGAGTCCTTCCGCCGTCACTGATCAGGTAAAATCCCAATTCACCGTTAGCACCTTCCACAGCCTGATATACTTCTCCGACAGGTGCATCAATTTCACCCATGATGATCTTGAAGTGATAGATCAACGCTTCCATATTTTTATATACTTCCTGTTTTGGAGGTAGATAATAATGGTCAGCGTCTGCGTGATACACGCCGGGAGGTTCAGCTTCTATTTTTTTGATGGCTTGTTCAATCAGGCTCAAACTTTGCCAGATCTCTTCGTTCCGAACTACGTATCTGTCGTAGGTATCTCCGGTAGTGCCTACCGGTACGTCAAATTTGAAATCTTCATAAGAACAGTATGGTTCAGCAGTGCGCAGGTCATAGTCGATGCCGCATGCCCTCAGATTAGGACCTGTGAAACCATAATTTAAAGCCCTTTCAACACCCAGGCCACCAGTGCCGATGGTGCGGTCCATAAAAATTCTGTTTCTGGACAACAGATTTTCAAATTCACGCCAAACAGGGGGAAACTCCTGCAAAAACTTTCGGGTCAGTTCAAAAACTTTTGGATTGAAATCACGCTCAAAACCGCCAATACGCCCCATGTTGGTAGTCAGACGGGCACCACAAATTTCCTCGTAGATCTCGTATATTTTTTCTCGGTATTGGTACACATAGGTAAAACCTGTAAGGGCTCCGGTATCCACACCAAGAATACTGTTGCAAATCAGGTGGTCGGCAACTCTCGCCAGTTCCATGACCATAACCCTCATATAATCCACCCGCTTGGGAACTTTCAGGCCCAACAACTTTTCTACAGTCAAATACCAACCGGTATTGTTTATGGGCGCTGAGCAATAATTCAAACGATCTGTCAGCGGGGTAATCTGGTAAAAAGGTCTTCTTTCTGCTATTTTTTCAAATGCCCGGTGAATGTATCCGATGGTTTGTTCTCCACTCACTATTCGTTCCCCGTCCAGCTTAAGCACATTCTGAAAAATTCCGTGCGTTGCCGGATGGGTAGGACCCAGATTCAGGGTGTTGTATGGAATATCCGGAATATCCGGTTGATGAAATTCTGCTGTAAATTCAAGATTGGTCTTCATGTTCTGACTGGTCTATCTGCCAAAATGATAATCTTTTTTATCCTCCCTAAGCGGATCTTCCAACGGAAATTCTTTCCTCAATGGAAAATCAACCATTTCGTCCATATTGAGTATTCTCCTCAAATCAGGATGTCCCAAAAACTGCACTCCATAAAAGTCATAAGTCTCGCGCTCCATCCAGTTGGCAGAGGCATAAATTCCGGTGAGGCTTGGCACTTCCGGTTTGGTGATCGGGACAAAAACTTTTAAACGCATCCGGGTGTTGTGCCTCATACTTTGGATATGGTAAACAACGGCAAGCTCCCTGTCCGCATCATCAGGATAATGCACCCCACAGATGTCTGTGAGAAAGTTAAATTCCAGGGCCGGATCTTTAAACAAAAAATGCACGACCCGGTATAGCTGATTTAAAGGAACCTCGGCTGTAAATATTCCATATTCATCCGGGATCATGGTTAAGACGTCCCCAAGTTGGGTAGTCACATGACTGGAAATCTGTTCGTGGCTAATTCCGCTCATTATTTGATAAAATAGGAGTCCATTAATTTTTTGTATTCCTCAGAATTCCTTCTGCGGATACTTTCCTTTCCGATGAGATCCTGAATTCGCATGACGCCTTCAATGATCTGTTCAGGTCTTGGCGGGCAACCTGGCACGTAGACGTCCACAGGTATAATACGATCAATACCCTGGAGTACGGAATAGGTGTCAAATATGCCTCCACTGGACGCACAGGCCCCTACTGCAATAACCCATCGTGGTTCATTCATTTGCTCATAAACCTGACGCAATACAGGTCCCATTTTTTTGGCAATGGTACCCATGACCATAAGCAGATCCGCTTGTCTGGGGGTAAAGCTCAATCTTTCGGAACCAAACCTCGCCAGGTCATAGTGCGAAGCCATGGTCGCCATGAATTCGATCCCACAACAGGAGGTAGCAAACGGAAGCGGCCAAATACTGTTCTTTCTGGCCAATCCCACCACACTGTCAAGTGAGGTGGCAAAAAATCCCTGCCCTTCAATTCCCGGTGGCGCTTCAGCCATTTTTATTTCGGCACTCATGATTTTTTATTTCAAAGGTTTCTGTTCTATTCTCTTTCTTCTTTGGTCTCCCACTTAAGCACCCCCTTAAAAATGACATAGTAAAAACCGGCCATCAAAAGGGTTAAAAACACTAGGATTTCCGCAAATCCAAACCACCCCAGTTTTTTAAAATTGACCGCCCATGGGTACAAAAAAATGATCTCCACATCAAACAATACAAACAAGATGGCGGTCATAAAATACTTTACTGAGAAAGGACTCCTGGCATTGCCCACACTGTCCAGACCACACTCAAAGGAATTGTCGTGCCGGACCCCGCTGGATTTAGGACCCAACAGGTGAGTGGCCACCAGAACCACTACCACAAATGCGGCTGCTACTAAAAACTGAAGGAGAATCGGCAGGTAATCAAAAGGCATGTGGTTCATAAGTCAATTGTTTGGCCAGATTTGGCGCAAATATAATCCGAAGACCTTAGAAAAGTGTAGGAAAATGGATAATGTATCCCAACTTTAAAAAAAATATCCTGATGTCTCAAAAGCTCCTCCATATCATCAATAAAAATTGACTGCCTTTTTAAATTTTAAGAAGGTTAAATAAATTGAACTCCTTCGCTCAGTATGGCTATTGACTAAAGTTTCTTCCCTTCTTCCCCCTGTCAAAAATATCAATACTGCCATTCTCCAATCGCAACACTCCCCTTGGACAAACGGCCGAACAAACTCCACAACCCACACAGGAAGCCCGAACAATGTCCTGACCTTTCTGCGCATAAGCTCTTACATCAATGCCCATCTCACAGTAGGTAGAACAATTTCCACAGGAAATGCACTGACCGCCGTTGGTGGTGATCCTGAATCTGGAAAAAAACTTCTGCTGAATACCCAAAATGGCCGCCATGGGGCATCCAAAACGACACCACACCCTGCTGCCCAGTAAAGGATAAAATCCTACTCCTATCACGCCCGAAAATGCAGACCCAATTAAAAATCCATAAATGGATCTCAAAGAAGCTGTATTGACTCCGGCTATGCTTGATATTCCGGAATAAAAACTGTAAAGAACCCCAGCAGTCATGACTACTGAAAAAACCAGTACAGAATAAATTAAATACCTCTCTACTTTCCAAGCAGCAATCGATTTATCCGACAAATGTCTGAAAGGATCTCCTGCCGTTTCAGCAAGTCCCCCACATCCGCAGACCCAGCTGCAATACCATCTCTTGCCAAAAAAATAAGTGAGGACCGGTGACACCACTACAATCATCAATACTCCCCAAATCAACATCAGCCAACCTATGTTGCCATTCTGCATCATTTCCTGCAAGTGCCAGCCATCAAAAAAATAATAATTCAATGGCCACATGTTTTTAAAATCGTTGTAAGGCATGTTAAGCCTTAGCATAAATTCAGGAATGAGAAAGGCAAAGGCCAGTTGAAAAAAAATAACAGACAAAGTCCTTATCAATTGGTATTTGGAATGTTTGTATTTCCAAATAAATTTTACACCCATAATCAAGATAGCCAGGGTGTACAATACTCCATATACAAACCACTGACTGGCATTTTGCTTCTTTAACAACTGACTCAGTGGATCAAAGAATGCCACCAGGCCGGTATTACTTTTGTCTCCCTGACCCAGATATTCCGGAAACCAATAAAGTAAAATATAAAATCCGGTAAGCACCATTCCTGTAAGCCATCCAAGCCATCCTCTCGAACTTAAAGAATTGAAAAAATTATGGTTATTTTTTATCCCTTCCGGAACGTCACGATATGCCTCATAAGCATACAGTATAATCCCACATGAAATCAAAGTAAGACTGATGACTAAAATAAACAAACCAACAGGAAGCAGATCGTATGTTGCAGCAACAAGCATGAGGAATCCGGAAAATCCAATCACTACTGACCACATTTTGTTTCGCCCTTTTTGCAAAATTTTAATTCCAAAAGTGCTCATGTTTTTTGATTATTTTTATTTAAAAAAAGATTGGCCTCATCCAAACGCCAGCCGGCTGTGGCCTCTATTTTTTTTCCGAATTTTTTACAATAGTTTTCCAGTATTGCTGCACTGCAATCTTCATAAAATTCAGGATCAAAAAATGCCAGCCTGATTTCTTCCAAAACCTTATCCAGAGTTGATTTCCGCAGTATCCATTGTTCGCACACTTCGTGTCTGAACCGAATGCCCATCAGGTTAAATCCAACGACCGTTTGTTGTATTTTTTCATACACGATTCTGATGGATTTTTTCCCATTTTCATGCGCCCAGTAAAAACTTTCCAAATCATCTGTCATCTTTGATGGCACCTGACCATAAACCTGGTACTCTATGTCAAAAAACTTTGCAGAATTAAACCAAATGCCGGGATCATAAATTTTTTGCTCTCCACAAATAGTTTGTGCAACACACTCTCCCATCATGCGTCCGGTGTACCAGACCGCCTCTACATCTCTTCTTCCTCTGCGTGGATTCCGAAGTTGTGCACAATCTCCTATCGCAAATACGTCCGGGATGTTTGTTCGGAGGTATTCATCTACTAAAATTCCGCGGTCAGTTTCTATTTCAGAAGACTCAATAAATTTGATATTGGGACTCACTCCAGCCGTAAGTCCCACGTAATCGCATTTGATTTCTTCCCCCGAATCAAGTGTAACGGAGTGGACTTTTCCTGCTTCGTCTCCATTTATTTCTTTCAACTGACTATTTAATCTAAGATCTATTCCATGCTGCAGAATGTGCCGGCTGATCATCTTAGATTCTTCCTCGGGTAAAATCATGGACCAGAATTGTGGCTCCCTCACAAGAAAGCTCACCGGAATATTCCTGGACTGAAACATTTCGGCCAACTCAATCCCAATCAATCCTCCTCCCACGATGACCGCACGCCGGATCCCGGAAGAACAACGCTCCAGATATTCCAAATCCTGCTTATGATACAAGCCACGCACGCCCGACAAGTCCTGACCAGGCCATCCGTACTTATTAGACTTTGAGCCGGTAGCCAGGATGAGATAATCATAATTCACAGTGGATCCATTATTTAGCTGGATGCACTTTTTATCAAATTGGATACTTTCCGCACGAGCTTGAATCAAATCAATTTTATTTTTTTTCCAAAAACCTCGCTCATAAGGTTGTATGTCTTTCCACCGCATGTGTCCCATGTACACATACATCAGGGCAGTACGACTAAAAAAATATTCAGACTCTTCTGAAATCAGGACTACCTCATGCATTGAATTTTTTCTGATAAACCTCGCTGCGGTAACTCCGGAAATACCGTTTCCGATTATTGCAATCTTCGACATCTTGTAATCGACATAAGGATCAAAAATAACTTTATAATTGAGATAAGCCCATTGATTCTTTTTTCAATTATTTTAAAATTTTAGAAAAGCTTCTCTGTCAAACATTCTCTGATCCCGGAAGTATGTCCTTGATTGCTTGGGTAAAAATCTTTAAATATGTTAAAAACATATTTTATATTAAATTAATTTTTAATTAATTACATATGTTTAATTTATCATATATTATTATGCCTGTTTGAACTTTAGAATTATTCTTCCAAACTGTTAAATTCCTTGCATTTAATTTTAAATCTTTCTATCATTGCAGAGTTTTTCTTAAATTTTTACCTTCAAAACAAATCAATATGAATAGAATTTTTACCGCATTTCTCTTTCTGGTGTTTATATCCATGAATACCAACGTAAATGCTCAGGCTGTCAGAAAGGTCCTGATCGAAGAATGGACTTCGGCAACCTGCCCACCCTGCGCAACCACCAATCCACTTTTTGACCCCCTCCTTGAATCATTTGGTGAAAAAGTAGTGGTACTGAAGTATCAGTCTTACATCCCTGTTACAGGAGATCCGATGTATGCCGCCAATACCACTGAATCTCAGGCAAGACATACTTACTACGGAATCAATTCTGCACCTTCCAGCCGCATAGATGGTAAAACCAACGGAAATGGACATCCGATTCTGTTCGTACAGGACCCTACTCCTATCAACAACCGATTGGCTGTAACCTCACCGATTGAAATGAGCGTAGCGCATTCTCTTACACTCGACAATGGTAAAGACACGCTGGAAATCACGGTTAACATTAAAAATGTAAGTGCTGTTGATTTTACCGGAACTAATTATTTCCTTCAGGTAGCCATTACCGAAAAGGACGTTAGATTTCCAAAACAAGCTGCTACCAATGGTGAAACTGAATTTACCAACGTAATGAGGAAAATGGTACCAAATGCTTCCGGAACAAAATTGGTGGATCCGATTGCGCCGGGTGCAACCAAAACCATCACTTTCAAAGTTGCAAAACCAGCCTACATCTACTCCTTAAATCAATTGGGTGTGGTTGCTTTTGTTCAAAACAATGCCACCTCTGGTGCTGATGCAAAATCTGTGATCCAGGCTGCTGAAAGCTTTGCCGTTGAACCAAAAGGAACTCCTTATTACGATGTGGCCATGACCCTGACCAATGTTAAAAACAGAGTTTCCAATTGCGATGCAACGATTTCTTATGAAATGACCATCGAAAATCTTTCTACCGGTACGGATACCATTAAGTCAATAGATTTCATCCAATTGAATTCAGGTGCTGCCCGTCCTAAAGTGACCTGGAACGGAATACTATTGCCTGGCCAAAAAGTAGTACACACCATCAATAACTTAGCCATTGCATTCGGTGCAGCTACATTCAATATGTATATTGACAAAATCAACAATGGTGCTTTGAAGGATGTGAATGTGATCAACAATTTTAAAGATCAGACTTCTTTCCTGACATTCCCAGCAGGTACCATTGGAACTACACTTTCTCAATCGTTTGAGACAGGTACAGGTACAACTGCGTCTCCAACTACTTATTTTATTGCCAATGGTCTGAGAATTTTCAGAGCCAGCGCTGCTCAGGGGAATAACTTCCCTACTCCATTGGGTGGGTTTGGACAATCCATATGGAACGTATTCTTCGCATTCTCTGACGGTGGAGTAGGACCTAATGCCAGTTTGGTGATCGATAAGTTAGACCTTTCAGGTGGTGTAAAAACCCAGATGGAATGGAATTATGCTTATGCAGTAAAAGATGGTGTTGGAAGTACCGATAATATGGAAATCTCAGTTTCTCCTGACTGCGGAGACAGCTGGTCGGTTGTTTACTCCAAATCCGGAGAAGACTTAGCTTCTGTTCCGTCTGTTGACATCGTTAACAGCCACATTCCTGGATTTTGGTTGCCACTTCCTGACCAATGGAAACAGGAAAAATTGGATCTTTCTGCTTTCGACGGTACCCCTGAATTAATGATCAGGTTTAAAGGTACTGCCGGTGGTGGTTGGGGATATTTCCTGGATGACGTAAATGTGAAAAATGCTTCTGGCGTTAACGTTCAGGATCCCGGTATCATTTCTTCCATGAATGTATTTCCTAATCCTGTGAATGACCAGATTAATCTTGAATTGAGAATGGCCGAGTCTGCAAAAGCTGCGATCAGCCTTTATGACATGAACGGCAAACGTGTTGCAGTACTTGGATCTGAGAAAAACCTCAATTCAGGTTTCAATACGCTCTCCTTCCCGGTAAATCTTGAATCAGGCTTATACCAATTGGAAGTGAGAACTGCCAAAGGCATTCAAACTCAGAAAATCACTGTATTCTAAGAAAATACGTTAAATAATTAATAGCCTCCTTGTTCACTCAAGGGGGCTTTTTTATTTCAAAATGTTAAATTCCACGTAAAAAATCTCAAATCGTGATTTTAGCTTTATATTTGCCTGATTAAGGACGTAATTGCCGACTATGAAAAATTTATACTTTGTTGCCTTTCTATTTTGCTTTGGAAGTCTTTATGGACAAGCCAGATTTGAAGCCGAAATGAACCCTTGTAAGCTGCAATATATTGCCGACCCCATGGTTCCGGATCAAAATTGCCACAACAGGCTCTTCAACAGAACTAGAAAAACCCTAAATATTCTCTGGGAAAGAGAAGATCTATTGGTTCCTGCCGGATGGGAAACCTACATTTGTGACAGCGAACAATGTTATTCCAGTTTTGTGACCAAATGCCCGGAAGACAACTACAATAAACTTTTGGTGGATTCCAATATCATACTTGATGTGCACATAGCTGATGGCGGGATGCAGGGAGAAGCCCATGTGGTTCTTTGGGTTTTTGAAAAAGAAGACACCACCAAGAAATTAAAAATTGATTACTTGTTTAACAAAACCTTGAGTACAAAAGGGTTTGTAAGCAATCAGGTCATTAAAATGTACCCAAATCCTGCTTACAACTCTTTCACAATTGATTTCAATACCGGCCTGTCAAGAGTCGAACTATATACCATCTTGGGCAAAAAAGTGACCAGCTATTCTGCCCAGCATTTTAAAAGCTATGACATCAGCTTTTTGGAGGATGGGATGTACATGGTGAAACTGATTGGATCCAACAACCAAACGATCAAAACGCTCAGACTTCAGAAAAGATCTTTGCGCTCTTAGTAGTGCAGCCGCTTTAATTTAGAATTCATAACAAACCCTGGCAGTATCCATGCTAAACAGGGTACTCTACATAGTTTCTGGCAGTCTCGTACAACCTGATCTGCACATCAAGTTCCGGCGCTATTTCTTTTCGCATGATATTATAAATCTCAATGCATATATTTTCTGCAGTAGGTATCTTATCTATAAACTCCGGACAATCCAGATTTAAATTCTTGTGGTCAAAACGTACCTCTACCTTAGTTTCTATAATTTCTTTAAGTTGCTTCAGATGCATGAGTATCCCTGTCTCCTGATTTAACTCTCCCATTATTTTAACCTCAAGGTCATAATTATGCCCATGAAAATTGGAATTACTGCATATCCCAAACACCTCTCTGTTCTTTTCATCATCCCAGGCGGGATTAAAAAGCCGGTGTGCTGCATTGAAATGCCCTTTTCTGAAAATTGCGACCCTCATTTTATAAATTTAAATTTTGACCCAGACCACAATAACAAAAAAAAATCGTGCAAGAAGTTCATTCTTGCACGATTTAATATAAGTTTAAGACTAAATCTTAAGCGATTTTGGCTACATGCCTCATCAAACTGCTTTTGAGGTTGCTTGCTTTGTTTTTGTGCCAGGTGTTCTTCTTCGCAAGTCTATCGATCATGCTCACTACTTTTGGTAGGAACTTTTTAGACTCTGCCGCATCCGTTAACTCTCTGAATTTCAGGATCGCTGTACGCGTAGATTTCTTATAATAACGGTTTGCCATTCTGGTGACCGTGTTCTGGCGGATTCTTTTTAAGGAAGATTTATGGTTTGCCATAAGAATTTTATTTAAAGGAGTGCAAAGATAATCGTCTGTGCTGAATTCTCAATGAATTTATTCAAAATATTTACCTCAATCTGTCCATGGACTTTACTTTTTCGTCGTCCTTCCGAATGGCTCTGCTGGCCAACCAAACAAATAAGACACCGGCAAGCCCAAAATAAATACCGGCATCCATACGCATTTCTTCAAATTTACCTAAACGGTACAGCATATAAAAGCATGAAACCAGCACCAAACCAGTCTGGGTAAGTCCTGCCAAACTGGCCACCAGAATCTGATTGGTCCTGTTCTTAAACATAAATATGGCCACCAAAGCCAAAAATGCAGATGCTACCGCCCCGGAAGTTAAGATTGGACTCTCCAAAGACTGAAGGACGCTGTCTGAAAAAGGACCGGGTCCGGGACTGGCCGTTCTGACCAGAAATATGGAAGGCATCAGGGCAAGGCTAAACAGCACAGCTGACAATAACAACCAGATGGTTTGAATTCGTTGAATCATAGATTTTGAATAAGGGACAAAATTAGCTGAATATCACTTACGTGACTGCCTCAATTAAAATAAATTACTCCCAACTTAAAAAAGCAATTGAACCCAAACCACCATTCAAAGGTTTATTACATAAATCTTCTGATGAAATTTTTAGTACTCGTTTCGTTTTGCTGTTTTCTCAGCCTCTCCCTCATGGCACAGACTTCCTGGGAAAATGCTCGGTTTGAAGTCATGGGTAATTGCAACATGTGCAAGAAAACGATTGAAAAAGCTGCTGCCGTCAAAGGAGTTAAAAAGGCGAAGTGGGATAAAAAAACAAAAATATTGTCCGTTACTTTTGATCCCAAGCAAACAGGACTTGATAAAATCCAACTCCAAATTGCTGCTGCAGGCTACGATACACCGAAGTACAGAGCCAACGATGAGACGTATGAATCCCTCCACAGTTGTTGCCACTACGATCGCAAAAAATAAATCCTAAGCTGATCAATTTATGGATACCAGTTCTTCCTCGTCAAAAACTCCTTCATTTAGTTTTTGGGAACGCGACCATTATTTCAACCATCTCGATATCCTGGTGGTGGGTTGTGGAATTGTAGGTCTCAATGCGGCAATTCACCTCCTTGAAAAAAATCCTGCATTTAAAATTCTGATCATTGACCAAGGTAAACTTCCGCAAGGGGCCAGTACAAAAAATGCTGGATTTGCATGCTTTGGGAGCCCTACCGAACTTTTAGATGATTTGGAACACAGGTCGCCCGAACAGGTTTTTGGTCTATTCGCCCGCAGATACCAGGGTATCAAGGCACTGATTAAACTAACCGCCGGAATTGACATAAATCTGATGGAGGACGGTGGATACGAAGTCTTTGATTCAAACGACACACAAAACTCCATTTCCGAAAAAGACCTCAATTACCTGAATGTAGAAATTGCCCGGTATACGGGTCTGCAGGATTACTTTAGCTTCAGGCCGGACCTGCTTCAAAATTTCGGGCTGGCCAACTTTGATCAGCTCATCTATACTCCACATGAATCCTCCCTGAATCCCATGAAAATGGTTGCAGGGTTAATTAAAATTTTTCTAAACCTGGGTGGTAAGATTTTATTTTCTACTTGCATAACCCATTGGGAAGATTCGGGACATCAGGTCAGTGTAACCCTGGAAGAAAATCTGAAATTCAATTGCAGTAAATTGATTTTTGCAGTAAATGGTTTTGCTCCTCAGTTATTGCCTCAACTGGAAGTTCAATCCGCCAGAAATCAGATACTCATGTTGAAACCTGAGATTCCTTTAAAACTCAAGGGTTGCTTTCATTATCATAAAGGATATGTCTATTTCAGAAATGTAGGAGATTCCTTATTGATAGGAGGTGGACGTCATTTGGATACTGCTGGTGAAAATACCCTTGATTGGGATTTTAATACTACGATTACAAATTATCTGATTGATTTTGCAGAGAAACATCTACTCCAGAATGTTGCCTACAAAGTCACAGATCATTGGACCGGAATTCTGGGGCTTGGCCCTGTAAAGAGCCCAATTATTGAAATGATCAGCCCCTCTGTCGCGGTGGCTGTAAGAATGGGGGGAATGGGGGTTGCCATTGGTACTTTGGTAGGACAAGAGGTTGCAGATCTCATCATGGAGAATAATTAGGTGTAATGCATCACTTAAGCCAACAATTCCGGTAGATATTCACCGATCCATTCCGGCATTACATTTTCATCAATCAATGCTTCTGACAGTTGCTTTTTTTCTTCTTGCAAAATCTGAATTTTCTGCTCAATACTGTCCTTGACAATAAATCGCAACACTTGCACAGGTTTATGTCTGCCAATCCTATGGGACCTTGCTATGGCTTGCTTCTCCACAAATGGATTCCACCATGGATCCAGTATAAATATATAATCCGCCGCAGTCAAATTAAGTCCTGTTCCTCCTGCCTTAATGGAGATTAGAAAAATCTTTACCGACTCATCCTCTTGAAAAATTTTGACATTTTTTTCACGCTGTTCCATTTTTGTTTCACCTGTCAGGCTTACAAATGAAATCTTACTTTCCTCCAACCATGCTTCAAATAAATCAAGATGTTTGGTAAAAGAGGAAAATAAAATAATCTTATGCCCACTACCCACAATGGTTAAAATAGAATCGGTCACTTCCTGAAATTTACCAGAAGTGAAATTTTCATCACTATTTACCAGCGTTGGATGATTGGCAATTTGGCGCAATCTGGTGAGCGAACTCAACAACATAAATTTTTGCTGCATGGATTGACCATCTATATTTAATATCAGATTTCTTGCAGCAGATTTTTCTTTCTCATACATCGCCCGTTGATCATCTTCCATGTCACAATAATAAACAGTCTCGGTCAGTTCCGGCAAATCCAAAGCAACTTCCTCTTTTGTCCTTCTTAAAATAAATGGACGGATAATTTCTTTTAATTCATGAATGGAACTTCCATTTCCTGTTGCCTTCATCGGTTTGAGAAATCTCTTCTTGAAGAATTCATAACTACCCAAAATTTTTGGATTGATAAATTCCATTTGCGACCAAAGATCAGACAAACTATTTTCAATAGGAGTGCCGCTTAATGAAATTTTATTTTTTGTGTGCAGTCCAAATAATAATTTAAATGCTTTGGATCCTCGGTTTTTAATCCTCTGACTTTCATCAAGGACTATATAATCAAATTGGATCGATTGCAATAAATTATAATCCCTGATCGCAACTCCATAGCTTGTCAAAATTAAATCGTACTGTGAAAAATGTTTGACACTTTGGAATCGGTCAGTTCCTATATACTCAAGAACTTTCAAGGTTGGACAAAATCTTTTAATTTCATTTTTCCAGTTAAAAACCAATGAAGTAGGTAAAACGATAAGGGCCAAAAAATCTTGATCATCCTCAGCTTCTGAAAAATTATTAAATAAATCTCTCGGCTGCCCCTTTATTTTTTCTGTCCTCTTTATGCTTTTCGATTGCTCACGCGCATAAAACAAAGCAGCCAAAGTCTGAAGCGTCTTACCCAGACCCATGTCATCTGCAAGGCAGGCACCAAGCCCTTGCTCATAGTGCTCCACCAACCATCTGTAGCCATCCATCTGGTATGGACGCAAAGTTGCTTGAAGTCCCGCCGGAAGTGTTTGGATCTTGTTTGATGAAACGTGATTGACAGCAGAAACATCCACCCGCTCTGCTTCTGTTTCACTAAACCGATTGAAATGACTCTTTGGCATGCGAACATAATCATCACCATCTTCTCCATAAACTGCCAAATCATGATAGGTGCTGAACCATTCTTCAGGAATAAGAAAAAACCTTCCATCCTTCATCGGATAAAATCTTTCACCGGAACGAATATTTTTTATAAGAGATGAAAAAGGTATACTTACCTCACCTATCCTGATGACTCCTTTTACATCAAACCAATCTTTTCCTGGCTCAGTGGACAAACCAATGCCTGCTTCCTCCAATACCAATTCCATTTCATCCACTTTCTGAGAAGGGACTTCAATCTCTTCACTGAGTTCTGTTTTATTCCTTATCAACCATTCAAATACAGCATAAGGTCCTCCGTCCATGTAAAACCTTTTGTTCGAATCCAGCTCTAAACCTAAGCCAACCAAAATTTTTGCAAATGCATCCTCCGAATGAGGGATTCGAATTTTTTGCTGGACACTGACCTCCCCTGATTCATCCACGCTAAGTTTGGTCCGCTTGGTTCTCGGGTCCGCATAATTAAAAACAACCGCACCATAATCAAAATACAATTCCATCATCCATACACTCTTTATGAAATCATAAGAGGATTGAATAAATGCTTTTTTTATCTCATGCTCCTGTATTACTTCAAATCCTTCCACCTCCGCATCTACTTTCCCGATAAGCTCTACAATAAATTTTTCAAAATATGTTTTCGTCAAATGTTTTGGAATCTGAATGATCGGTTTTTGGAGAAATGGTAAAAGCTTTAATGCATTTAATTTTTCTAATCGGTATAGATGATTTTTGCTTAAAATCCATCCCGGATCATTCGACAATAATTCTATCGAACAATCCATCGGATTAATATATTTTCCTTCGAAATCCAACTGCAAACTATAATCTAAACCATCCGCTGTTTTTTTGAAAAATAATTTTGGTTCTACCGGCTTAAGATGAGAATGCAATCTTAAATTTTCCACCAGAACTTTTCTTTTAATTTCTTTGCAAAGGATAAAATCAGCCTGAATGAGTTTACGGAAAAATTCTTCCTTTTTCTGATCCAGCCATTTGAAAATATGAATCTTTAATTTTTGATCTGCCAGCAAATCCTTCAAGGTTGTTTTCTTTTTGGACGACTTGGTGAATTTTAATTCAATATTTTCATATTGCAATTCCTGACACAGCGCAATCAATTTTACATGATCTGTTTGATTCAATTCATTGCCAAAAGTGGAGAGGGTGTCCATATTTGCCACACGGTCCATATATCTCAACTTGCCATCTTCATCCTGTTCTACTATAAATGCAGATGGGAACCAGGTGCCCAGCCTTTCATCAAAATGAAGGTTATAAACAATGCAATATTTCATCTCAATACATCCAACAAAAAAGAAAATTGAACTTAGCTTCAGAAATGACAATACAGGCTCCTGAAATGGAGATTATAATCATTTTGAATTAGTATCGTGTATTGCTCTTATTTGTAAGAGCGTGCAGCAATTTTTATTTCTTCGTAAACCAAAGGTTCTTTTATAAGACTTGGTTCAGAATTCAGGTCCGTCCAATGCCAGGCTGCCACGTAGGAATAATTTTCATCATCTCTCAACGCTTCACCTTCTTCAGTCTGATATTCTTCCCGGAAATGCCCTCCGCAAGATTCGTTTCTGTTCAATGCATCTACTACCATCAATTCTCCCAGTTCAAGAAAATCAGCAACGCGCATGGCTTTTTCCAACTCAGGATTAAATTCATGTAATTCACCCGGAACAAATACATCGGACCAAAATTCTTTTCTCAAATCCTGAATCATTTTTCTTGCCTTGGTCAAACCATCTGCATTTCTAGCCATGCCACAATGGTCCCACATGATTTTTCCCAACCTTCTGTGGATGGATTCTACGGATTGATTGCCCTTGATGTCAAGAATCTTCTGTAATTCAGAGCGAATTTTATTTTCAGCTTCTTCAAATTCCGGAGCCGAGGTATTTATTTTTGGTGTCCGAATTTCGTTGGCAAGAAAGCTTCCGATCGTGTATGGCAAAACGAAATAACCGTCCGCCAGTCCCTGCATCAGGGCAGAAGCCCCAAGCCTGTTGGCCCCGTGATCCGAAAAGTTAGCCTCACCCATGGCAAACAATCCTGGTATATTGGTCTGTAGGTTGTAATCTACCCACAGTCCTCCCATGGTATAATGAACCGCAGGATAAATTTTCATGGGGTATACGTACGGGTCTTCTCCGGTAATTTTCTCATACATCTCAAAGAGGTTACCGTATTTTTCAGAAATCACCTCCACTCCGAATTTTCTAATGGTAGCAGCATCAGGATCGTGAACCCCTAATGTGTTTGCTTTAGACTTTCCATATCTTTCTATTGCTGCGCTAAAATCAAGGTAAACTGCCAAACCGGTAGGACTGACCCCATGACCCTTATCACATTCCACCTTTGATGCTCTGGAAGCTACATCCCGCGGAACTAAATTTCCAAATGCCGGATACCGCCTTTCAAGGAAATAATCTCTGTCAGCTTCAGGAATATCTGTTCCTTTCTTCTGACCCTTCTGAATAGCCACAGCATCTTCTTTCTTTGCCGGAACCCAAACTCTACCGTCATTCCTAAGTGACTCTGACATCAATGTAAGCTTGGACTGATAATCACCGGACACAGGTATACAGGTCGGGTGGATCTGGGTAAAACATGGATTTGCCATAAGGGCTCCTCGCTTGGTTGCCTTCCATACAGCGGTAACATTACATCCCATTGCATTGGTGGAAAGATAAAAGACGTTTCCATAACCGCCGGTTCCTAAAACTACCGCATGTGCACCAAATCGTTCCACCTTTCCGGTCAATAGATTCCTGGCTATAATCCCCCTTGCTTTTCCGTCAACCATGACCAAATCAAGCATTTCATGGCGATTGTACATCTTGACATTGCCAAGAGAAATTTGTCTGCTCAACGCTTGATAAGCACCAATTAGTAATTGTTGCCCGGTCTGCCCTCTTGCATAAAACGTACGACTGACCTGAACGCCTCCAAAAGACCTGTTCTCCAACAAGCCTCCATATTCTCTCGCAAATGGAACTCCTTGTGCTACCGATTGGTCAATTATACTGCCACTGACTTCCGCCAGTCGGTAAACATTTGCTTCCCGGGAACGATAATCTCCACCTTTAATGGTATCATAAAATAACCGGTAGACGCTGTCCCCGTCATTGGCGTAATTCTTGGAGGCATTGATTCCACCTTGGGCTGCTATGCTATGCGCCCTCCTGGGACTGTCATGAAAAGTAAAGCATTGCACATGATAACCCAGTTCTCCTAGACTGGCTGCTGCCGAAGCTCCTGCGAGTCCGGTTCCAACTACAATAACGTCCAGCTTGCGCTTGTTGGCCGGTGATACCAATGGCACTTTGGACTTGTATTTAGTCCATTTATCAGCAAGGGCCCCTTCGGGTATATTTGCATTAATTGAAATCATAGGAATCAGGAATTTTGAATGATGTACATATAAATCGGAAGCAAGGCAAAACCAGCAGGTACCACAATGGCATAGACCCATCCAACCGCCTTAATGGCTGGAGTATATTTTTTGTGGTTAAGTCCAAGACTCTGAAAGGCAGACTGAAAGCCATGAATAAGGTGAAAAGAAACCACAATCATGCTGAGGACGTAAAAAATTACATATGGCAATTCAGCAAATGCAATTTTAACCGGTGTATACAAGTCCTTATAGCTGTGCTCTTTACCAGGATAATTTACCATGTCCAGATTACCAAATTTCATCTGGAACCAAAACTGCCACATATGGATGAGCAGAAAGATAAAAATGATGATGCCAAATGCCGCCATGTAACGAGCAAAAGCACTACTGCCTGTATTGGTCGTGACTGCATACCCCTGCCCCTTGGCCTTCCTGTTTCTTACCCAAAGACTAAGTCCTTGAATGGTGTGCAATAAAATGGTCAGATAAAGAAGGTACGATACTAACTTGATCACCGGATTATGGGTCATGAAGTAAGTGTAAGTGTTGAAGGACATCCCTCCATCATCAGACAACAACTGGAGATTACCCAGCAAATGAACAATTAAGAAAATGATGAGAAAGAGTCCGGAAAGACTCATGACCACCTTCTGTCCAATGGACGACTTAAATAAGAAGTTGATTAACCAGTTCATAATGAGGTTTCACTGAAATCGCAAAGGTAAAGGATGGAGACAACCTGTCCAAACAAATATGCAACCCTACCATAACGGATTATATTTCCAAAATAAAACTAAAAAGTCAAAACCAGGTCCTTTTTAAAAGGATCGAAAGCCCGATCTTGTTCAATTAAGATGGGAAAATAGTAGTTGGGCCATCATATCAAGACAATTTTGGAATTTGTATTTATTTAAGAATAAATGCTCCAAGTCAGGAGAAACAAATTTTAAGAAATGGTGATTTAAAATGATTTTATTTCAAACCCTAGGGTTCTGCTTCTAATTTCTTGACTTGATCCTTTTCTTGTGAAAAAAGGATTTCAACATTTCCGCAGATTCTTCCCCCATAAGTCCAAATTCAACCTGAGTCTTGGGGTGTAACAGATCCTTGCCATATCGCATAAAACCAAGCTTTTCATCCTCAGCAGCATATACGACTTTGGATACCTGAGACCAACGAAGTGCCCCGGCACACATTACACAGGGTTCCAGGGTAACATACAAAGTGCAGTTTTTTAAATATTTACTTCCCAGAAATTCAGAGCCTGAGGTGATGGCTAACATTTCTGCATGGGCTGTAACATCGTGCAACAATTCAGTTTGATTATGGGCCTTTGCAAGAATCTGGTTTTTATGCACCAATACAGCCCCAATCGGAATCTCCCCGGCTAGCAAAGCTTTCCTTGCCTCCGCAAATGCTAGCTTCATAAAATATTCATCACTAAAAACACTCAACATCGGGTTCGATTTTTTGCAATCAGCATGTAAAGATATATCTTTGCACATGGAATCAAACTTCTTCTCACAACACTTTCCAAGTCAGGAAGCACTGACTTTCGACGATGTACTTTTAGTACCAGCTTATTCTGAAGTCCTTCCCCGGGAAACAGACATCAGCACCTTCCTCACCACAGACATCAGAATCAATGTACCCATTATTTCAGCAGCCATGGATACAGTGACCGAAAAGGATCTGGCCATAGCCATGTCCCGCGCCGGCGGAATCGGGATTATCCATAAAAATATGAGTATTGAAGATCAAGCTTCTCAAGTGCGCAGTGTGAAACGGTCTGAAAGTGGTATGATCATCGACCCTGTAACGCTGGAGGCCTCTGCAAAAGTTAAAGAAGCCATTACACTCATGTCTCAACACAGCATTGGAGGAATACCAATTGTTGATAAATCCAACAAACTGGTTGGCATTCTGACCAATCGCGATCTCAGGTTTGAAGCCCATCCCAATCGGCCAATTCATGAGATCATGACCACCGAAAATTTGATTACCGCTCCCCTTGGCACCACACTAAATCAGGCAAAAGCCATTCTCCAGCAATATAAAATTGAAAAACTTCCGGTCATCAAAAAGGATGGCACTTTAGCAGGACTGATCACTTACAAGGACATCATGAAACTGGAAAATTTTCCAAACTCCTGTAAGGATAAATTAGGTCGTCTTGTTGTGGGTGCCGCCGTCGGTATTGCATCCGATACCATGGAACGGGTGGAAGCCCTGGTACATATGGATGTGGATGTGATTTGTCTCGACACTGCTCACGGGCATTCCAAAGGAGTCTTGGATATGGTAAAAAAAGTACGGAAACATTATAAACATCTTCAGATCATTGGTGGAAATGTGGCCACTGGTGAAGGAGCACTTGCACTTGTTCAAGCCGGTGTAAATGCAGTGAAAGTGGGAGTTGGTCCGGGCAGTATTTGTACCACCAGAGTGGTGGCAGGTGTCGGGGTTCCGCAACTCACAGCCATCGCGCTTACTTCGCAGGCGCTTAAGAAAAAAGGGATACCTGTCATAGGTGATGGAGGGATAAGATATACCGGTGACATTCCAAAAGCAATTGCTGCAGGTGCCAGCACTGTAATGGGTGGTTCTTTATTTGCAGGAACGGAAGAGGCCCCTGGGGAAACCATCATCTTCGAAGGACGTAAATTCAAAGTTTACCGCGGGATGGGGTCATTGGGAGCAATGCAACAAGGTTCCAAAGATCGCTACTTCCAGGATGTGGAAGAGGACATCAAAAAATTAGTACCGGAGGGAATTGAAGGTCGACTCCCTTTCAAAGGAAAAGTTTCCGAGGTCATGGTGCAATACATCGGTGGACTTAAGGCAAGCATGGGTTATGTGGGCGCTAAAACCATTCCCGATCTTCAGAAAGCCCACATGGTACGCATTACCAACAGCGGCATCACAGAATCTCACCCACACAACATCACGATTACCAAAGAATCGCCAAATTATTCAAGAAGATAGATGCCCGTTTTATTTGAATCTGAAAACAGGTAAAACGGACATTGACTGGTTATTTAATGGTGCATTGCCGGACTGATGCACTCTTATTTCTTACTTTTTTTTATACACAATTTTTATTTTTCATTCTCCTTGTGTTTTCGTTTGTAAAGATTGATTTACTTAAATGAAATTGGAGTGCCCATTTATTTTTATTAGCCTGCACGAAGCATAATTTGCAGTAAGGAAAGGAATTACTAAAATGATTAACCTGGGTAAGTTGCATTCACAGACGATTTATACTCTATCATATTTTTTTTGCAAATTATCTTCCAACTCCCCCTCCAGAAACTTTAACACTTAGCATGGCAGAAAATCCAATCAATTTTCGTAGTATTGTTTCAAATAATTACTTAACAATTCGGCTTATGAAAATTTTTACCTGCTTTATTTCAATAATCTCAACTTTTATCATCGGATTAAATGCACAGTCCGTAGTATATGTGAATGTTTCCGCTACAGGAACCAAAGATGGTTCAAGTTGGAAAGATGCTTTTACAGACCTGCAGACAGCCATTGATGTCGCAGCAGAAGGATCAGAACTTTGGATTGCCAAAGGAACCTACCGTCCTTCCGGAGCGGTGCCCATCACCAATGGATTCACCCTAAAAAGTAACCTGAGTCTTTATGGTGGTTTTGCAGGCACAGAAACCAATTTAAATCAAAGAGATGTAAATAAAAATCTGACGACGATCAGTGGTGATAAAAATGGTGATGACGATCCTGCCGACAATAAAAAAAATCGCACCGATAATGCCAAACACACCTTCTATGCCGGATCCGCAGTCATCAACACATCCCTTGATGGATTGACCATTTCTGGTGGATCTACTGCCGGGAGCACTGGTGTCAATGACGATAGACGTGGCGGAGGATTTCTTTGTTTCGGTGCAGTGGCGATTACCAATTGCGTCTTCAAAAATAATTATGGATATTACGGTGGAGGATTCTATCCTCGCGGTGGCGTAGCCAATTTTATTTTGAAAGATTGCTTGCTGACAGATAACACAGCTGATTTTGGAGGGGGTATGTACATTGTAACACCAGGTGGACTGGTTGACAATTGTCGTTTTGAAGCAAATCAATCTGCATCTTACGGCACCGGTATATATATAGCCAGTTCAGGAACCATTATCCAAAATTCTGTTTTTGAATCCAATGTGATGACTGGCACCACCAATGCCGGAGGAGCAGGTATTTACATGTCAGGATCTACTTCAAGTTTGGTAAATGTAAAATTCATCGGGAATACCATTACAGGTTCCTCCGGCATCAGAGGAGGCGCATTATTTGTGAATTCATGCAATACCACCATCTCTGATTGTGAATTTACGGATAACCGTGCTACTAATTCGGGTGGAGCAGTTCATGTGAATGGGGAAAGTGTGACTACTAAATTTATTGGATGCAAGTTTGACAACAACAGTGCGAATTTTGGAGGTGCGATTACCAATTACAACTCATCCGCCAATCTACCTCTGGCTCTTAAAGTAGAATACGAAAATTGTAGTTTTTTTAAGAATACTGCTTCCACTTCCGGGGGGGCAGTCTCCAATGGATTTAGAGTAAAGGCAAGTTTTAAAAATTGCACATTTACGGAAAATACCGCTCGCTTTGGTGCAGGAGTTTTTGCTCAAAATGATGAAACGGAAGTAAGTCTTATTGAATCTGATTTTATTACCAACAATGCTTCGGATAACGGAGGAGGTTTTTGCATCAATGCGGGTATGAAATGCCTGGTAGACCTATGTAAATTTGAAGGTAACTCTGCCACAGTGGGAGGCGGAATGTACATTGTAGAAGATTCATTGGATTTGACCCAACTTACCCTGACCAACTCAAGTTTTATCTACAACAGTGGACTGGAACAGGCCGGTGCAGTTAATCTTCAGAATGCTGATTCTTATGTCAACAATTGCTTATTCGCCAATAATTTTGCTTTGGAGGGTACAGGAGCCGGTGGTGCATTTTCAATTAATGTGGCCGATGGTGACAATACCACAGTAAAATTCATCAACAACACCTTTGCACTCAATCAGGCAGTTGTAGGATCTGCCATCTCTCCCTTTACGGATGGAAGTGCAGAGTTAAAAATTCAGGCATTAAATAATATTTTCTATAACCCAAATGGAAATAATTATGAAGTCGAAGGAGGAGATCCCATTTTTCAAAGTCTTGGAGGAAATCTGGCCTCTGACAAAACTTTTAATTTAAATGGACCAAATGATGATACCGAAAAAGATCCTTTATTTGTGGATGAACTAAATGACGATTTTAAATTAAAGGCTGCAAGTCCTTGCGTTAACAGAGGAATCTCCCATCCGGATGTTTACAAATATGATATTGAAGGCAGAATCAGAGACAATATGCCTGATAAAGGTTGTCACGAATTTGGTGCGCTTATAAATACAAAAGATGAAAAGAAATCAATACTTTGGTCAGTCTCCCCGGACGGTGACAACCACTCACTGAATCTATTGATCGACCATTCATGGACAGGAAAAATTCAATATCAGATTTTAGATTTGAATGGAAATATTTTAACTTCAAAGGAAATTTTTAAATCTGATGCACGACAAGTTTTTTCTGTAGAATGGAATCAGCAAGTTAAAGGAATCTATTTATTCAGGCTGAATTACGGAGATTCAGATCAAACAAGACCCTTTATGTATTAATTACTACTGGATTTTTCGAAAGTTCGATCGCTTAAATTTATAATTTTTGATTTTTAAAAATCCGTTCTTCATGGAGCGGATTTTTTTTATGTAAGATTTTACTACGTTCCATAGGTTTATATTCACCTTAATTCGATCTTTGCCCTCCAAAATGTAAAAACATGGCAATTTCTCTGGAAGACGTATTCAAAAAACTGGTAAGCCATTGCAAAGAATATGGTTTTATTTACCCTTCGTCCGAAATCTATGATGGACTAAGTGCTGTGTATGATTACGGACCATATGGTGTTGAACTTAAGAACAACCTCAAAACTTATTGGTGGAAGAGCATGGTCCAGATGAATGAAAACATTGTTGGACTGGATGCCGCCATTTTCATGCACCCTAAAATCTGGAAAGCCTCCGGCCATGTTGACGCTTTTAATGATCCATTGGTGGACAACAAAGACTCTAAGAAAAGATTCCGTGCTGATGTGTTGATAGAGGATGCCATTGATAAAATAACCGCTAAGGCAGAAAAAGAAGTTGAAAAAGCACGCAGTCGGTTTGGAGAAAGCTTTGATGAAAAATTATACCGTGAAACCAACCCCCGCGTATCCGAATACCTGAAAAAAAGCAGTGAGTACAATGATCGACTTAACAAAGCCATGACAGAAAATGACATGGTCGCTCTTAAAACCATCATCGACGAACTTGAAATCACTGACCCGGATTCCGGTTCACGGAATTGGACTGAAGTGAGGCAGTTTAATCTAATGTTCAATACCCAGCTGGGTAATATCGCCGGAGAGGAAGGAAAGTTGTATTTACGACCTGAAACTGCTCAAGGTATTTTTGTGAATTTTTTAAATGTCCAAAAAACTACCCGACAAAAAATTCCATTTGGAATTGCACAGATTGGAAAAGCTTTTAGAAATGAAATCGTCGCCCGTCAATTTATCTTCAGAATGCGCGAATTCGAACAAATGGAGATGCAGTTTTTTGTAAAACCGGGAGAAGAAATGAACTGGTACAATCATTGGAAGTCCACCCGAATGAAATGGCATTTAGCCCTGGGCACGCCTGCATCAAAATTAAGATTTCACGACCATGAAAATTTGGCCCATTATGCAAATGCAGCAGTGGACATTCAGTTTGATTTTCCATTTGGCTTTAAAGAATTAGAAGGCATACATTCAAGAACTGATTTTGATTTGAAAAGTCACCAGGAATTGTCCGGCAAAAAATTACAATATTTTGACCCGGAAGAAAATGAAAACTACGTCCCTTATGTAGTAGAGACCTCCATTGGTTGTGATCGAATGTTTCTGGCTATTTTGTCCCAGGCCTACCAGGAAGAAACAGTACCGGATGCTGAGGGACAAGATGCCACTCGTATTGTGCTGAAATTACATCCTGCACTTGCACCGGTTAAATGTGCAGTTTTGCCTTTAGTTAAAAATAAACCCGAATTGGTTGATCTCTCCAAACAAGTTCTTGGAAAACTGAAATCTTCATTTCAATGCCAGTACGATGACAAAGATGCAATTGGGAGGAGGTACAGAAGGCAGGATGCAATTGGAACCCCATGTTGTGTCACAGTAGATTTTGACAGCCTGAGTGATGGAACCGTTACCTTGAGAGACCGGGACAGCCTTCAACAGGAAAGAATTTCCATAGATGACCTGGTTAAAACTATTGAGGCCAGAATTTCATGGACCAATTTATTCTAGAAAACCTCAATAGGGTTATTGATGTACTTTCTTGCTTGAATTAATTTTCAATTGTTCTCTTCATGCCTGCTTTAACACCAAAATAAGCGGCAGGCATAATTCCAATGATGGCGGAAACCCACATCCACCAGGGATGAGGAAATCCTATTAAATTGATTAAAGTGAACAACAACATCAATCCTCCCAATATTAATCCAAGCCTGAGTTGATCACTTTTAGCCAGAATGGTGCATACCAACGCACTCAAAAATGCTCCTGACACCCAGGCGATCACCACCAATATTAGAGACCCAATCGGGGCCTGTGCCATGTATTCCTTTAATCCCTCAGGAGTTCTGACATTGATGGTCTCCGGTATTGGAAACAATTTCATGCCCAACCATTCAAGCGCCATTACGCCCACATTACCGGCAATAATTCCTGCCAGTACCGCCATAATCTTATTACTCATCAAAAGTTCTTTAGTTGGCGGTAAATATAAAGGCTAATTCCAAATACATCAAATAACCTTTAAACTTCATTTGTCAGAAAAACCTTCATTTTGATTTATCTCCTGAATTTGCATTCTAATCTATTTTATGAGGCCCACTTCAACATTAACTCATTAACAAATTAGCTAATTAACTCATTATCACATTAACTCATTAACTCATTATCACATTAACTCATTATCACTTTCTCCTAAAACCACGCATCTTTAAAATGTTCCACCTCCTCCTTGCCATTTTTTCTAAGCAACACAGAAATCACATCATAGCGAATTTCCCATTCATGTCCTGATTTAATCATGTATTGGGAAGCCGCATCTTCTATCAGCTGTCTTTTGCGTTCCGAAACAAACTCTTCAGGCCTGCCATAGAAATCATAACTTCTGGTTTTAACTTCCACAAAAACCAATACAGCTCCATCCTTCACAATGAGGTCAATTTCTGCTCTGCTGAACCTCCAGTTCCTTTCAAGAATTTCATAACCGAGGTCCACAAGAAAACTGGAGGCAATTTCCTCTCCCCTTTTACCTAAATCAAGATGGTTGCTCAAGTATTTGTAATTTAGCCACTCAAAATTAATTCCTTCCGTCCTATGTTTGACATGGTAAAACGTTTTCCCGCTCAGTTAGAAGAGGCAATGAGCATTGGCGCCAATGCAAAACTCACGCCATTGGACTTTATACCAAAACTGGTATATGTCGCAGGAATGGGTGGTTCAGGGATAGGCGCAGATTTTGTGGCTTCATTTATTTCCACTCAGGCCAGCTTGCCTTACCTGGTGGGAAAGTCTTACGAGGCACCTGCCTACATAGACCGCCATTCTCTTGTAATCGCATCCTCCTACAGTGGAAACACAGAAGAAACCCTTGCAGCCATTAACCAGATTTTAAATACCGGAGCACGGATCATTTGTGTTGCGTCCGGTGGCAAACTGATAGCTTTGGCCAAGGAAAAGGGGTTTGACTACATTCAGGTACCTGACAATTGGGCTTCTCCAAGGGCCTGTTTGGGATACTCAACCGTCGCCCAACTCTATATTCTGAAACACCTCGGGCTCTGGTCGCATGATTTTGAGTCTGAGCTAACCAGATCTATTAAATCTCTTCGAGAGGACACCCTGCAGATCCAGGAAAAAGCCAAACATTTGGCTAATACACTTTATCAAAAAAATACGGTGATCTACTCTTCTGATAGAATCGAACCGGTTGCCATCAGATTTCGTCAGCAAATCAATGAAAATGCCAAAAGACTTTGCTGGCATCACGTCATCCCTGAGATGAATCACAATGAACTGGTCGGTTGGAGAAAGGCGGATCCGTCACTTGCGGTCATTTTCCTTAGAAACAACGATGATCATCCTCGGAATGAACTGAGAATTGAATTAACTAAAGAAGTGGTCTCCCACTATGCAGGCACTACTGTTGAACTGTATTCAAAAGGACAAACTTTGATAGAACGATCCCTTTATTTGGTACATCTGTTGGATTACGCAAGCGTTTATCTAGCCGATCTCAACAAGGTAGACGCCATAGAAGTTAAGGTGATTGACTTTCTTAAGACTGAATTGTCAAAAGTAACTGATTAGCAGATTCTTATGGGTTGTCTGAGTTTAGTTAATTCGTTTTCTTGATTGGCTTTCTTTTATCAGACTTTTTAACAGAGCCACTGGAATTCATCCTCTTTTTGCTGTCCCACAGCCCCGAGGAAGCTTTCCGCTTTGGGTTTCCATGTTTATCTACTTTTACATTTGCATCTTCAGCAGGGCACCCGGTACCCCTGTTGCAAGAAAACATACAGACTGTTGAAAGAAAGGCTCCAACAAAAATGAAACGGGCTAATTTGCTAAATCTATCCATTTAATGGGCAATTTATTGATTATCAATTGCAAAGTTAACGTTTTTACTACTGTTTTCCCAGCTTAAACGCAAAAAATGCTTATATATGTGGACTCTTGAAACATAAATTATTTTTAAATATGTTGAATATTATAAAAAAACATATATTTTTGTCTCATTATTTTATAATTTAAACTTATCAAAATGAACAAAGGTGATTTGATCAACAATGTAGCCAAGGCCGCTGAAGTAACTAAAGTTCAAGCTGCTGCAGCTGTTGATTCTGTTTTAGAATCAATTGAAAAAGTCTTAAGAAAGGAGATAGAGTAACTCTCGTAGGATTTGGTACTTTCTCTGTTTCTTTGAGAAAAGCTAGAGAAGGACGAAACCCTGCAACCGGTAAAACCATTAAAATACCTAAGAAAAAAGTGGTTCGCTTTAAAGCCGGAAAAGGTCTTTCTGATAAACTTAACTAGTCCCTGTCTACTTAAAAAAATAAGCCTCCACACCTATATCACGGTTTGGAGGCTTTCCTTTTTATAGGGCTCCGTTGACAATTTTGTTTGGACCCTAAAATTTTCTTCCGTATAGACCTAAGCCTCAGAACATTAACCAATTATTAGCACCAAAACTTCTATAATTGACTATTTTTGCCCGTTATAATCCATTTTATATGAAACTGAAAATTTCTGTATTAAGTACGGTATTCATCCTACTCATTCAATTAGTTTATTCTCAAACCAGTGATCCTGTTTTATTTTCAGTGAACGGAAATCCTGTCAAAGTTTCTGAATTTGAATACATCTACAACAAGAACAACGGCAAGGATGCCAATTTTACCAAAGCATCACTTGATGAATACCTCAATCTCTATACCCGATTTAAATTAAAAGTGCAGGCTGCACGTGATATGAAACTGGATACCATCCCAGCTCTGATAAAAGAACTGGAAGGTTACAGACAACAATTAACCACCAATTACCTCAACGACAAAGAAGTTACAGATAAATTGGCCAAAGAAGTTTTCGAACGTCAGACAAGAGACATTTCTGTGAGTCATATTCTCTTTAGTTTAAGCCCAAATGCTTTGCCGGAGGACACCTTGAAATCCTACAATATAGCCATGGAGGCATATCGTGCTATCCAAAAAAATAATGATTTCGATGCTGCGGCAAAAAAATATTCTAATGACATCAGCACTGCACAAAAATCAGGCTTTCTTGGTTGGTTTACCGCCATGCTACCGGATGGATTTTACCAATTTGAGAATGCAATTTATCATCTGAAAAAAGGACAAATTTCTACTCCTTTAAGAACCAGACTTGGATACCATATACTTAAAGTAAATGATGTCCGCCCGGCAAGGAGAAAAATTGAAGCAGCCCATATTTTATTTAGAAAAGGAGTAAAAGGGAAACCAGATATTTTGGCTCAGGCTAAAGTGGACAGTATTTATAAACTCCTCAAAGGAGGTGCAAGCTTTGAAGATCAGGCAAGATTGGTCAGTGAAGATAAAACCACCGCCATGATTGGTGGAAATGTTGGTTTTTTTGGCATCAACCAGTATGAGTCTAATTTTGAAGATGCCGCTTTCTCCCTGGCTAAAGATGGTGACATTTCAGCACCTGTAGAAACGAGTATTGGCTGGCACATCATCAAAAGACTGCGTAAAGAAGAAGAACTTCCTTACGAAAGAGCCAAGAAAAAAATTCAGTCTGAAATTACCAGAGATAGCCGATTCAAAGAAGCACAAGGCAGCTTGATCGAAAAAATTAAAATCGAATCAAAGTATAAGGAAAACTCGGCAGCGCTTGATCGATTTGCAGCCAAAATGGACACGAACTTTTTTACTTATAAGTGGAAGTCTCCCGAATTTTCTGAAAATGAAGAGTTGGGAAGTCTTGGTGACATTAAACTAAAAAGCCAGGATTTCGCCGAGTTCGTTAAATCAAATACCAGACAAAGAATTCAAGGCGCGGAAGATCAAAAAGTAAGGGCAACCATCCAAAATATGTTCAACGATTATGTAGCCCAAAAATGTCTGCAGTATGAAGAAACAAGGCTGGAAGATAAATATCCGGAATTCAAAGCCCTGATGAGAGAGTATCGAGAAGGAATCCTTTTATTTGAAGCAACCAAAAATGTAGTTTGGGACAGGGCTTCTGAGGACACTACCGGATTAAGAATGTTCTATGAAAAAAATAAATCGAAATACAAATGGGATGAAAGGGCACTCATATATTATGTGTCCATTGATACTTCTGACATAAAACTTGCCAATAAAATATATAAGTTTATGTCAAAGAAAAGTGTCAGCAAAGGCATAGATAAATTTGACAAGAAAAAAGACTTCATTGCCTTCCAAAAGAATACAACTGAAAAGAAAAATACAGAATCTTACGAAGGACTTCAATTTACAACCGGATTCACTACTCCATTGACTAAAAATGAAAATGGAAAAGGTTATGTATTTAGAAAAATTGAACAAATCCTGCCGGTTGATAATAAATCACTTGATGAAGCGAGAGGTTTTATTATTGCTGACTATCAGGATCACCTGGAAGCATTATGGATTGACGAACTTAAACAAAAATACAAGGTAGAAATCAATCAGGATGTCTTAAATAGTCTTGTTAAAAAATAAATCATATGCGGAAACCCATCGATCTTGCAAAAGTACTTTTTCTGTACTCGATTTTGCTATTTTCGTTTGGGTGCAAAAACACAAAACCAGAAGCTTCACAGGATATTTCGACAGAATTTCTTTTAGCTAAATATAAAAATGAGAAGCTCGTATTAGCTGATATCGAGCCCCTGCTTCCGGTCTTTCAGTCTCCAGAAGACAGCATTCAATTCATTTCCGTAATGGTCGATAAGTGGATCCGAAATAAGGTTTATCTGGAAGAAGCCAAAATGCAAATCAAGAGCAATGAGGAAATCGAAAGACTTGTTGATGATTACAGAAGTTCTCTCATTTTGGATGCATATGAAGAAAATATTTTCAATCAAAAAATAGACAGCAGTATTTCGGATCAGGAATATCTTAATTACTACAACCAAAAGAAGGCTGAGTACAAATTAGAGAGCCCAATTCTGAGGATGATGTATGTTAAAATTTTAAAACAAAATCTTGATCAGAAAATATTTATGCCTCTATGGGAAAAACCAGATGGTGCACGTTTACTTCAGCTTCAGAAATTTTGTCAAAATAACGCTGAAGTAAGTCTGCTTCAAATGGATAAATGGAATAAATGGAATGACATTAAGGACATTATGCCTTCTAAGTTTGTCAATTTAAATACGCTGCAAAGCGGCCTAAACAGAGAATTCGCAGACTTTAAATATAATTATTTCCTAAAAATCCGTGAATTGGTTAAACCCAATGAAACGCCACCATTGTCCTTTTTTAAAATTCAGGCTACAAAGTCCATCCTGCACGATCGAAAGGAAAAACTGATCGAACAAACCAAATCAAAGCTCTACGAAAGAGAACTGAAGAATAAGTCCATCCAGAATTTTGTAAAATAATTAAATCTAATCTCTTGCGTTAATCATACATCCTATATAATACAACAGCCAATAATTATGAAAATTAAAATATATCTCGGTCTCATTCTATTGAATGTGTTTAACGGACCGGTCTTTTCTCAGACCAATTTGTATGTGGATCGCATCATTGCCAAAATTGGTGGAGAAATTATTCTCTATTCTGATCTTCAGGATCAGAAAGCATACGTGAAGGAAAGACAAGGCGGTGCATTGAATGAAGAAGATGATTGCGCAATTTTAGAAAATTTGTTTCTTCAGAAATTTATGATTCATCAGGCTAAATTAGACAGCATTGAAGTAAGAGATGAAGAAGTTGAACAACAACTTGATGCAAGAATTGACCAAATTCTGCAATACATGAACAATGACACCAAAAAATTTGAAGAATATTACGGCCAAACCATAACTCAGGTAAGAAATAGATTCAGAGAGGATCTGAAAAATCAACTTCTTACAGAAAGACTCCAAAATAAAGTGATTGGTAATGTGAGTGTAAGTCCGCAAGAAACCGATTTGTTTTTTAGAAGAATTCCAAAGGACAGCCTTCCCTACTTCAGTTCAGAAGTTGAAATTTCTGAAATCCTCTACAAGCCAAAACCAAATAATGAAGCGGTAAAAAATGCAAAAGAGAAACTGAACAAACTTTTACTGAGAATTAAAGGTGGAGAAAGTTTTGAAAAATTGGCACAAACCTATTCCGATGATCCTGGTTCTGCAAAAGCGGGCGGCAGTCTTGGCTGGATGAAAAGAGGGAATCTCGTTCCGGAATATGAGGCGGCGGCCTTTAATCTTGAAAAAGATTCTGTTTCCGGGATTGTAGAATCTGAATTTGGTTACCACATCATTCAACTCCTTGGGAGAAGAGGCAATAATATCAATACACGTCACATCCTTATCAAACCCGAAATTAAAGAGGAGGATTATCAAAAATCTGAAAAATACTTGGACAGTATCAGATCAATAATCATAAAGGATTCCCTGCCTTTCGAATTTGCAGTAAGGCAATTTTCGGATAAAAAGTCTGAGACCTATAACAACGGGGGTCAGTTGATAAACCCCAAAACAGGAAACAACTATTTTGAAGTCGCAGATCTGGAACCTGATGTTTATTTTGCAATAGATGCGCTTAAAGTGGGTGAGATTTCCAAACCCGTAGGCTCCAATGATCAGGAGGGTAAAAAGTATTTCAGAATTTTTAAATTACAATCTCGCTCCAATCCCCACAAGGCAAGCCTGGAAGCGGATTATGCAAAAATTCAAACTGCCGCTAAGGAAATGAAAAAGAATGATCACTTCAAAAAATGGATGGAACAGAAGATTCCAAAAATATATGCTGAGGTAGATCCTGACTTAAAAGCGATTTGTCCAAACCTTCAGACCTGGGGAGGAGCACAAAACTAATTCATTAAAAGCAGGATTATTGTTCCTTGACTTGCTAAATGAATGATTTCATTTATGCTGTCAAATTGTGCTGTCAAATTATAATTTAATGGGTAGGCTTATCATTAATGTTCCCAAAATAACCTGTGGAAATATTTAAAATTGGGTAAAAAAAAAAGAGATCGGTTCATACCCCCCAGCGAACCGACCTCAGAAATTGTTGTATCTAATTTCTTGGATACTTG
Organism: Candidatus Vicinibacter affinis; assembly: GCA_016714365.1. NCBI lineage: Bacteria > Pseudomonadati > Bacteroidota > Saprospiria > Saprospirales > Saprospiraceae > Candidatus Vicinibacter > Candidatus Vicinibacter affinis. The sequence goes on from JADJNH010000007.1 coordinate 512,511, forward strand.
CCGGATTTCTCCGACAATTAATCTAGTACAGAAACCTTGCCAATTTTATAAAAAATCATATTTTTTTTAATATTCATCAAGAATTAAATTAATGGCTCACATAAATAATTGAATTATAGTTATTTATGAAAATGAACAATTTTATATTAATTTGGATTGGATATCTATCTTACCTTTTGAACGATCTTCCATGACTATTTATCGGGTTTATATAAGTTGTGTTGAGAACAATTGCCTCTCAACTGTTCCGTTATGGTAACATCTCTCCTTATGAAATCTAATTATGCTGCATCCTGTACTGCTCGCTATATGATTAAAAGTCTGCTGGTCTTGATGTTAATGGCTATTACCATTCCCCGGATTCTTTCTCAATCCAACGAAGGGACTGAGTTTTGGTTTAGCTTCCTTGAGCACAGGGACAGGGGTAATGCCAGATTATGCATGATCAGTTCAAAATACAACACCTCCGGAACTATAAGTTTGGATGCGATTGGGTGGTCGGTCAATTTCAATTTACAGGCAAACACAATCCTTACCCTCTCAGTCCCTCCTGAAGCCGAAAATTTTGGTTCTGAATTTAAAGCGAATAAAGGCGTGCGGGTAGTAACCAAATTACCAAGTTCGGTTTACATCCACCAATATCATGAATTCCGCTCTGATGCTGCACTGGTATTGCCTGTAAGTTCATTGGGGAGTGAATATTATGTGATGACCTACTCCGGTTACCAAAATAATGATGACCACTACCCATCTGAATTCGTAATAGTTGCCACACAAAACCAAACAGTACTTGATCTCTACTTTTCTGCTGATACCCGGGGTGGCCAGAAAAAATTAAGCACTCAACAGATCATCCTGAATGAAGGTGAAACCTATCAAGTTCAGGCTGCAAGAGTGACAGATGATTTGAGCGGCACCTTTGTTAAAGGAAATAAAAATTTTGCAGTTTTTAGTGGCAACCGGTGGACACAGATCCCGACAGGTTGTGGGAATAGAGACAATACTTTGGAACAAATGTATCCAATTGAAACATGGGGTAAAGAATTTATAGCTGTCCCTTCCAAGTTTGTGGATTATGATTTGTTTAGAGTGCTGGCTGCTGAAGATGCTACCGAAATAGTTGTCCAAACTTATCTGCCGCCTTCCAAACAAACCATTTATCTAAATAAAGGACAATGGCGGGAATTCAGACTGAATAAACAATCTGCCTATATTAAAAGTACCCGTCCGATCATGTTGGCACAGTTTCTCGTGGGCGGAAATTGCAATGGACTGAATGGACTGGGAGACCCCTCCATGGTATTGCTTAACAGCATTGAACAGTACAGAGATACAGTAACATTGTACAATTCGCCCTATGAAAATATCATCAACAATTTTATAAACATCATCATCCAATCACGTGACAGTACAAAGCTTACAGTAGATGGAAAAACCATCCGACAATGGGGAGCAAACTTTTCTACAGTGGGCGACTCAAACCAGTTTGCTTTTGTCCAATTAGAAGTAAAAGACGGACCACACACGCTTATTTCACAGGGATGTGGTCTCATCGCTGTTGCCTATGGCTATGGACAGGCAGAATCCTATGCATATGGAGGAGGTGCCAATTTTTATAAAATAAATCAGATTCCCATTCCGGATGGATCCTGTCTCACTGACAGCCTTCTTTTGAAATCCGGATTTCCCCCCTCCCGCTTTAATGTTGCCTGGGATTTAGGTGATGGCACTTTATCAAATCTCCACGAATTTAAACACCGTTACAAAGCTCTTGGAAACTACACCGTACAGCTGTTTGTCCATGATTTATGCAGGAATACATTTGACACTTTGGATAAAAAGATTCTTATAAGCCTTAGACAAGGATTGACTGCCTATCCGGATACAACAGCCTGTTTAGGTTCTGTAATAAACCTCCATGCCCTTGATCGGGATGAAAGTACCTATTTGTGGAATGGACCCAATGGTTTTAGTTCTGACAATCAGCATCCAAAATTGATCATAACAAATGTTCAACAGTCGGGAACTTACTCTGTTGTGAGTGATTATTACGGCTGTGAAAGTTATCCAAAAGAATTATTTATCCAGGTTTATGAAAATCCAATACCTGACCTTGGAAGAGATCTCTATTTCTGCCCTGAAAAGGAAAGTGTCATTCTAAAAACAACATTTACTTCAGGATTGGTTTGGCAGGATGGATCAATGAAGGAGGAATTTATTGTTGAAAAAGGTGGCCTTTACAGTATTCAGGTAACCAATGAATATCAATGTGTGGGAAATGATACCATTCTTATCGAAGAGCGCTGCCCTGCAGAATACTTTTTTCCGAATATATTCTCACCGAATGGTGATGGAATCAATGACCTCTTTGTACCCAAGACAGTGTATTTGAACAATTACAAACTTCAGATCTTTAGCAGATGGGGAGAGCTTCTTTTCAGTACGGAAGATCCATCCATTGGTTGGGATGGCACTGCAAATGGTCAGCCTGTGCTTCCGGGAGTCTATATTTACTTGTTTTCTTACACAGGATATGACACCAAATATCAAGTACTTCAAAAAACCATTTCCGGAGATCTGACTCTTATCCGTTAATAAGAATCTTACCATTCTCCAGTAATCATGCAGAATTATGTGCACAGATCAAACTCGTTGTAATTGAGGATTGCATAATCCCTTATTCAAACTGTATGTTTTGTTTTTTGCAAAATTTATACATATTATAGAAATTTACATATGTTTTTGTCAAATTTGGATAATTATATCCTTTGTGGCCAATCTAATTTTGATTCATTAATCAACTAAAAATATTCTAGTATGAATTCAAAATTAATCATGACAATTATGTTGATGGTCTCAACAAGTTTGTTTTCAAAATTAAAGGCTTCCGAAGCAATGCCGGGTATCCTGATGGCAGGAATAGAAATTAAAGGTTTTCCAAATGACTCCAATCAACTAGTCAATATCTGTATGTATGAATTGAAAAAATTAAACATCTATGATGTGCTCAACCAAAAAGATGTAGAGTTCTCTGCAAAAGAAAATCACATTGATCTTACCAATTGCATGAGCAAACAATGTATGGCGCAAATCGGTAAGGTTTTAGGTGTGGAAAAAGTGATCGGAGGGAGCATTGAACAATTTGGTGAAAAAATATACATATCCTTTCGTTTGCTAAATGCTTCAGGCGGAAATATCGAAAAGACTTATAGCCAGGAATTCATAGCCTATCCGGATCGGCTGCCACAGATGATCGAAATTACTTTAAGAAAAATGCACAGTCTGGAAGTAGATGAAGCAAAACTGAAATCCCTCACCTCCGTACAAAGTCTTGAAAGCACCTTAAATAATCCTAAAATAAACCGGCTCAATCTAAGTGGTCCGCGATTTGGATTTGGATTTATTGCGGGCCAGGATGGAAAAGACTTTAGAAGACCTGAGAAAGAAGGAGGCTGGGGAAATTCACCAATCCTTTCCCATTTTGGCTATCAGTTTGAAATTTCATACTTGAATCAGGGAAGTATTCAGGGCCTGTTTGAATTTCTTCCTTTGATTTCAGGAGTTGAATATGGCTCCCTCATTCCCAGTTTTACCTTCCTCCATGGGATAAGATCCAATAAGACGGGTCTTGAATTCACCATTGGCCCTTCGTTTAATGCGACCAGGAGAACCGAGGGAGTTTACATCAATGAAGGATGGACCTCCCTCAGCAAACCTAAAAGACCATTAACTGCGGAAGAATTAAGCAACTCCCGAGAGGCACTTACACAAGGTGGACAAGTAAAACTGGAAGGCGGACTAGCCATTGGCTTTGGCAAATCCTTTAGAAGCGGACATGTAAACTTCCCTGTAAATGCCTATGTAGTCTTAAGAAAAGACAGCCCAAGATTTGGATTGTCGATGGGATTCAACACTAAAAAGTAGCACCAATCACACCAAGAGAACCCTCGTTAAGAAAGGCCTGAAGAAACTTTCAGGCCTTTCTTATTTTCAATTTAGCCTTTGACTTTCTTAACTTTGCACAAAATTTGGCTCATGCGTTTTCAAATGATTTTGGTTGCAATTATTCTTTGTTCTTCTACTTACGGTCAGAAGTGTTTTATTCATCCTTCAGTATATGAAAAGCTACAACAGCAATCTGAAGTGACCATTCTGGTAGAATTAAAGGAAAAGCCTGGCTTTCCGCTTTACCAGGAAAGCTGGTCAAAAGAAAAAAAATCCACTTATGTGTATCAACAACTCTCAACGGTGGCATATAAAAGTCAAAAATCACTCATTGACTATTTTATTAAAAAACGCCTTGAATATCAACCCTTTTGGATCCTTAATGCAATCAAGGTTAATGTAGATCGTAACAATCTTGAAGAAATTGCCTTGTCCCCTCAGGTTAAAGCGATTTATTACGATGTTCCGTTTTCATTAAAATTAGGACAGGATAATAGCCTTAAAAAACTTCAGGAGAGGGCCCCGGAAATTACTTGGGGTTTAAACAGAATTGGTGCAGATAAAGTCTGGCAAATGGGTTTCGAAGGCCAAGGGGTAACACTGGCAGGTGAAGATACTGGTTACAAATGGGATTTGGAAGGCATTAAGGATAAATACAGAGGTTGGAATGGAAGTTCAGTAGACCATAACTATCAGTGGCATGACGCCATACACAGTATCAGTGTTTTGAGTGCAGACAGTCTTAATCCGTGTGGTTTAAGTCTGAAAGAACCATGTGATGACAATGGACACGGCACTCACACCGCCGGTACAATGGTGGGGAGTACCGCCGATAATTTATACGGAGTGGCACCGAAAGCTAAGTGGATTGGATGCAGGAACATGGAGAGAGGAAATGGTGCTCCCTCCACTTATATAGAGTGTTTCCAATTCTTTCTGGCTCCAACTGACCTGGATGGCATGAATCCAAAACCAGAACTTGCGCCTCATGCAATCAACAACAGCTGGTATTGCAGTCAGGGGGAAGGCTGTAATGCATCCAATTACATTTATATGGAAGAAGTGATCAACAATTTAAAAAAAGCAGGAATTGTTGTGGTTGTTTCCGCCGGAAATGATGGAGTTGGTTGTGGAACCATCAGTAATCCACCCGCCATGTTTGAAAATAGCTTCACGGTGGGTTCATTTGCTTCAAATGACACCATTAGCGGCTTCAGCAGCGCAGGACCCGTTAGAATTGACAGCAGTGGCCGCATTAAACCTAATGTCGTTGCTCCGGGCTCCTACGTCATTTCAAGAACACTTTCAGGAGAATTGCAAGGCTGGAACGGGACCAGTATGGCCGGACCCCATGTTGCCGGATTAGTTGCGTTGATCATCAGTGCACATCCTGCATTGGCCGGACAAGTGGAAAAAATTGAAACCATCATTGAGCAGAGCGCGAGACCTGATGATGCAATCATTGATTGTGAAGGTTTATTGAATTCCGCACGACCAAATCATGTTTATGGTTACGGTAAGATTCAGGCTGATGCAGCTGTCAAAATGGCACTCCTTCTGAAGACAGATGAAGAACAAAGAATTAAAACCGGTTTTACCTTAAGTCCTAATCCAGCGAAGGATTTTATTAAGATAGCGTTCAATGATAACCTGCAGCACACCATCCAAATTTATGATTTTCTTGGCCATGCTATTTTGGAGAAATTTCTCATCCAAAGCACCGGCATTATTTCAATTACCGACCTTCCGAAAGGAATCTATTTATTAAAGATAAGGGAAACCGGAAGTTCCAGATTGTTTTTGAAAAACTGATTTTTGTATGGCCATACAACTGCACAACAAAGTAAATCGTGAGATCCTGATTCAAAAAATGAAGGAAAGTCGCGAACTCAGGACGACAATTTCTTTTTATAATTATGTAAAGATTGCAAACCCTACACTCTTTAGGGATCACTTGTATTTAGTTTTTGATGAATTAAAGGTATTGGGCAGAATCTATATAGCTCAAGAAGGTATCAACGCCCAGATTTCTGTCCCGAATGAATTATTAGATCAATTTAGATTTGCCATAGCAGAAATTACTTTTCTAAAAGACATACGTTTAAATTATGCCATCGATGATGATGGAAAAAGTTTCTTCAAACTTAAAATTAAAGTTAGACCTAAAATTGTTGCTGATGGATTGGATGACAACAGTTTCGATGTTACTGATTCCGGCGTGCACTTGAATGCAGAAGAATTTAACAAATTGACCGATAAGGAAGATGTGATTGTGGTAGATATGCGCAATCATTATGAAAGTGAGGTCGGCAAATTTGAAAATGCAATTACTCCTGATGTGGTTACTTTTAGAGAATCCCTACCTATAGTAGCCGATATGCTGGCAGAAAAAAAAGACAAACCTGTAATCATGTATTGCACCGGTGGCATCCGGTGTGAAAAAGCATCAGCTTACATGAAATACAAGGGATTTAAAGAAGTGTACCAACTGAATGGTGGCATTATTGAATACGCACGCCAGGTTAAAGAAAAAGACATTAAAAATAAATTCATCGGAAAAAACTTTGTTTTTGATGAAAGACTTGGAGAGCGAATATCCGACCAAGTTATCAGCAAATGTCACCAATGTGGAACCCTTTGTGACAGGCATACAAATTGTCTCAACGATCAATGCCACATACTTTTTATTCAGTGTGCAGCATGTTCAGAAAAATATAACCAATGTTGCAGCCAGCGTTGTGCGGACTTCAATTTACTATCGGAAGATAGAAAAAATGAACTTGCCGGAAAGATAGAATTCAATGGCTCTGCCTTTTCCAAAGGTCGGTATAAGGCTTTGGGAAAAGATGAACACCTGGATCTGACTTAAGAAGTTCAGATCTTCTCCAAACTTCTTTTTACAAAATCAGTTAATGCAGCTCCTTTAAGCATTTGCTGTTCCAACAGAGCCAATTCCAAAAGATAAGTTGCCAATTGCTGCTTTGTGGATTCATCTTCCATGGCAACCAATTTCTGAGCAATGGTTGGATGATTTGAATTGACAATCACCGAATGTGAATCTTTAAACATATCATCTTGTTCGCCACGAGCCATATGCATCATGTGTTGCATTTCGGACATTCGTCTTAAGAATTCAGGGCGGACGATCTGTATTGGAGGATCATTTGGTGAAAGTGGTTTTACCTCTGTATTGGTGGCTAAATTAATGGACAATTGTTTGAATAATTCAGTCACTGATTTTTGCTGGTCTTCATTTAAAACGGACTCCGGTTTTTCATCAAGATCAATTAATCTGTCAACCGTATCTGAATCGATTCGTTTAAAACTCATTTCTGCTTTATATTCCAGATGTTGGATGAAATGATTGTCAATGATCTGATCCATCAATAACACATCATATCCTCTATTCTTGCATTGTTGAATAATGCTGTGATGCAATAAAGGATCATGGGTATACAAGACATTCAGGCGCTTATTTTTATCAGTCTGAACATCCTTCACCTTTTCCTTATATTCTTCAATGGTTTCATAAACCTTGTCCACATTTTTAAAAAGTGAAAATGCCATTGCCTTTTCAGCAAATTTCTCATCAGAGATCAATCCATATTTAATGAAGGTTCCGATGTCGTCCCATTTTCTTTCAAAATCCAAGCGATCTTTTTTAAATAACTCCTGAAGTTTTTCTGCTACTTTTTTCGTGATGTAGCCGGTTATTTTTCGTACGTTGGCATCTGATTGAAGATAGGATCTGGACACGTTAAGTGGTATGTCCGGAGAATCTATTACTCCATGCAACAACATTAAAAATTCCGGTACAATTTCCTTTACATCATCCGTAACGAATACCTGATTAGAATACAGGTGAATTTTGTTCTTCTGTATTTCAAATTGATTCTTTATTTTCGGAAAATAAAGAATTCCGGTAAGGTTAAATGGATAATCAATATTTAAATGAATCCAAAATAAAGGCTCTCCGGAAAATGGATACAACTCTTCATAAAAAGCTTTGTATTCTTCTTCTGTAATTTCTGCAGGTGATTTTTTCCAGAGCGGGTTGGTATTGTTGATGATGTTAGGAACTTCAATCTCTTTATCTTCCTCCCCCTCTCTAATGGTTTCCTTTTTGGTTCCCAGTTGAATTGGGACAGGAAGAAATTTGCAGAATTTATCCAGCAGGGTCTGCAATTTAAATTCTTCTAGATATTCCTGTGCATCAGTACTCAAATGAAGTACAATATCAGTTCCTCGATCTGATTTTTCATCAGGTTGAATGGTATACTCTGTTTCTCCGTTACAAGTCCATCTTACGGCAACAGAATCTGATTTATATGATTTTGTGATTACTTCCACTTTTTCTGCCACCATAAAAGCAGAATAAAACCCAAGCCCGAAATGACCTATGATATTTAGTTCATCTTTGTATTTGTCTAAAAATTCCTGGGCAGAGGAAAAGGCTACCTGATTTAAGTATTTATTGACTTCCTCTTCGTCCATACCAATACCACGATCACGAATGGTAAGTGTTTTATTTTCTTTATTTGGTATGATTTCAATATTTAAATTTCCAAGCTCCCCTTTCATTTCTCCTCTGTTGGAGAGCGCCTTTAATTTACTGGTGGCATCAATTGCATTGGAAATTAACTCACGTAAAAAAATCTCTTGTTCAGAATAAAGGAATTTTTTTATAATTGGAAAAATGTTCTCCGTTTGTACAGATATCTTACCGCTTTGCATAATTTTTTAAATTTGATTTTGTTCAGTCAAAGGCTGTGCCAGTCAGTCTAAAACTGACAAAATGGCAACTACAGAAGACTTAAAATAAAAAATCCCGGTTTCATTGCCGGGATTAATAAAACAATATTGGAATTTTAATCTTTTATCCAGCGCTTGGTTGTTTTGAGACCACCGGATTGAATCCTGACCAGATATATACCTTTCTTGTAATGATCTACCCCTAGTTCCAAATTAGAACTGTATGGATTCAGTGGACCTTTTTCTATAAGTTGCCCCATTAGATTCAATACATAATATTCGCCTTTAACTGGTTTTTCCAATTGAAGAATCAGATTAGATTTTACCGGGTTGGCTAAAACATGAAATTCAGGTCCACCTGCTGGATTGCTGGTTGAACTTGTGATGTCAAATTTATTTCCTGAATTCAATACTTCTTTTGAGTTGATGTCCTGAACCCAAACCAATACGTACATTTCATTTTCTACCCAGGAAGGGTCAATAGTTAATGAATAGCTTAAATTTTGACTTCCCCCATTGTCAGCTAAGTTTATAGGGTCACCATCGGCCTGGCTGATAAATTTACGAAATACATTATGGTGTACTTTTTCGCCATTTGGAGAAGCCAGGTTTATTTTACGCTCCACTGCTGCTGCATATACTCTGAAAGTTCCCGATGGCTTATTGCCTACAGTCCTAATTTCTACACTGATATTCCTCAGACTGGAACCGGTTTCTTTGACCACCACTTGCACGGGTGAAGTCTTGTTTAACTCCGCGTCCAATACCGCAGCATTAACTGACGATAGAGATTTTTTGGAAGTACCATGAATAACCAGTGTGGGTGTGCTGTTTATTGCATAATAATTTGCTCTTAGCGAATTCTCTGTTTTGTTGGCCTGGTATAAAGTACAAGCTGTGTACGGAAATGAAGGATGCACCGTCATGTGGTGATAATTTCCTTCATACTTCGTGAGAAGGCTATAAAAACTAGGATTTCTAGCACCACAGATGCCACAATATGTATTTGTAAAGTGCTCCATAAAAATATAACGCTTCGCCTGAGCGTTCATATCAGAAGCTATTAGGGAGATCAAAAAAGAGAGGAGTAGAATTCTTTTCATAAGTTAAGTATTTCAGTATCAGTTACAAAAATAATTAAACATCCTCATATTGCATAATGTTCATCATATTAATTATTTTTGTAATATTATCTTGACTTGCACAAATTGTCAGAAATTTATTGGGGTCCTGTCTTTCACCAGCTAAGGTTGATCGGATTATTATTTGGTTTGAGTTGGGTTTGTTCTGCTCAGAGCCCTGTGCGTCTTGATTTTTACCTCTCCACCAAAGACAGTATCAGACTCCCGGACAGTCTGCAAATTTATTTTTCTGAATCCCTGATATTTTCCAAAGACCGTTCAGTGAGATTTGGGAATGAATGGTTGGAATTGACCGAATCTACCCTTTCATTTAATGCTGAGCTAAAAAAACAATATGACTCACTTTGGATAAGTCTTAGGGTGTTTCCAATTGTATTTAACAGGTATATATTTATGTTGGATTCCTCTCTCCAACAAAATGCCGCCATTCCGGATTATGCTTTGGAAGGCTATCGGTCCAAAAAAAATACTGACTGGTGGGAGTCAAAAGGAATCGAATATTCCGGTAACTACACCCGTGGATTGAGCCTGGGAACGAACCAATCTTTGATATTGAATTCTGCTCTTAACCTCCAACTCAGTGGTGATCTTGGAGATGGCATAACCCTGACCGGGGCCATCTCCGACAATCAGATTCCCATTCAGCCTGATGGAAATACCAGACAGATACAGGAATTCGACCGATTGTTTCTCAAATTGAGTAAAGGGAAAAACAGCCTTACCGCAGGAGATTTTGAATTGTCCAAACCAATAGGTTACTTTCAAAATTATTACAAAAAATCCAAGGGTGGTTTAATTGATTTCAACCATAATCTGGGTTCATGGAAATTCAATCACAAATTATCTGTAGGGATTTCGAGGGGTAAATTCAGCAGACAAAATATTGTCATCGTCAATGGAAACCAGGGGCCCTATCGACTTAAAGGTCGTGATGGAGAAAGTTTTATCATTCTGCTTGCCGGTACAGAAAAGGTTTTCATTGATGGCATCCAACTGGTCAGAGGAGAAGATGCTGATTATACCATGGACTACAATCTCGCCGAAATTCGATTTACGCCAAAGCGTCTGGTAACAGACCAGATGAGGGTTTTTGTCGAATTTGAATATGCAGATCAATACTACTTAAGGACTGTTAACACCTATAATCTTCAGGGCACAAGGGGAAAATGGTTGTCTTATTTGAACTTTTATCAGGAGAAAGACAGCAAAAGGCCTGCAGTTTCGACTGATCAGGATTCCACTGATCGAGCCATTTTATTTTCCAGTGGTGATCAAAGCGAATTGGCTGTGAGGTCCAGCATTAGTAAAAGTGGCAGTCAGTTTAATCCCAACAGGGTTTACTATACCCTAAAAGATACAAGTGTTCTGATTCAAGGTCAGCTTCGCCTTTTTAGCATTCTGGAATATGACGACATGCCGGACAGCAACTCGTTGCAAGTCTCTTTTGCAGAAATCGGACCAGGTAAAGGCCCTTATCAACTTAAACGATCCAATGCAAATGGCAGAGTGTATGAATGGGTTGGATTCAATCCTGCAACCGGAGTATTGATGGGTTCATATACCCCATCCATACCACTTCTTGCCCCCAGAAGTCACAGCATGCTGATGACAGGTGTTCAATACAATCCACTGGAAAAAGAAAAAGCCGGATTCAATGTAGAAACCGGAATCTCGCTACTGGATAAAAACAGAATTTCATCCAGGGACGATGAGGACAACATTGGATTTGCTTCACGAATTGACCTTAGAACTCAGAAATATTCCATAAAGTGGTTTGGCATTCAAATGATGGGCAATCATGAGTTCAATGATTATCGGTTTGTTGCTTTAAATCCCTATCGAAATCAGGAGTTCAGCAGAGACTGGAACATTCAATCTCAAACCGGATCAAGAGATCAAATTTATTCCGGTCGGGCCAATATGAATTTTGGCAAGTATTTAAATTCCTTCACAGAATACAAAGCTTTTGATCGATCTGACGGATTTAAAGGCAGTAAACAAGAAGTCGGAATCAATTGGTCAAAAGGACTGCAGAACCTCCAAATAAAATTAGATTTTTTGCAAACCAAAACCGAATTTGAAAAAACAAACTATAACCGTCCGGGTATTAAATACAACAGGCAGATTGGAAAAAAAATAAACTTGCAAACCTATCTTGAATTGGAAAAAAATGAAAGAAGATCCTCTCTGTCTGACAGTCTTTTACCATCAAGCTTTTACTTCCATGTCTATGGTGCAAATTTAAAATATGAAAGCAAGGCTGCCGGGATACAGAAATTGGAATTTCGTCGAAGGACAGATCAAACTTCCGGAGGAACAAATTTTCAAAAATTTAGTATTTCAGATGAAATCACCTTTGTCTCAAGCATTCCAAAGTCTAAAACGGGACAATGGGAGGGCCAGTTGAGTGTGAGAAACCTCCATTATTCAAATCAATCCCTCAATGATTCATTGGGACAATATTATTTTCTTGGCCAATTAGATCATTCACTTTCATTTCAAAAAAATTCAATTCGCATTAAAAATGTGTATTCACTTCAATCAGGTGCAGAGCCACGCGTGGAATATATTTTTGAGGAGCGAAGACCCGGTGATGGTGATTACATTTTCATGGATTTTAATGGAGATGGAATTCGTCAAATTCAGGAATATGTTTTTGCACCTGAAGTTGATACTGCAAGATTTGTGCGTATCCAATTATTTAATTCAGAATACATTCAGACTTTTCAATCATTATTAAATCAGGTGATTCAGGTAGATTTTAACCGTTTACTGCCTTCTCTCAGTCAAAATAATTTTTTACGCAAGCTGTCTTTTGAATCAATCCTTCGATTCAACACTAAGCTAAGTCCTGAAACTGAATGGTACCAACAAATCAATCCATTTATTTTAGATCAATTAGGAGCAAAATCTTTGGCTTTTCAGAAATTTTCACAACAACATTTATTTGTGAACAGAGCAAATCCTCGCTATGAAATCCAGCATTCCATTCTAAGCAGCAGCAATCGACAATTGCTGACTTCCGGAATAGACGAAAGAACTATCCTCGAATTCCAATCAAAATCACGTCTGACAACATTTTCAAAAATGGATTGGATATTTGCCTATAGCTATAGAAACGAAGGAAAATTTACAGAGTCCTACGCATTGCAAAATTTTGAGATCAAATCTTACAAATTTGAAGGCAGCGTAGTGTATCGCATCCAAAGAAATCACAGGATAAACGGGTCCTTTCTTTATCGAAATTTTAAAGAACAGGAGACCAGTTTTGAAAAAGCAGGAATTCGGCAATTTCAGATTGGAGGTCAAAGTACAATCAAGAAAAAAATCTCCATAAGGTCAGAAATCAAATGGATTCTCATTGACTACAAGGGCAATCCGGGGACTGCCGTCGAGTATATTATGCTTGATGGATTTAAAGATGGAAATAATCTGAGCATGGAGTATTATCTGGACATTAAACTCTCAGAGGTCATCACGGCCCAATTCAGTTATTTTGTCAGAAAATCAGCTGATTCATCACCCATCCAAACCGGAAGGGCTTCGATAAGGGCTAATTTTTAACCAACACCAAACCAATTAATTAATTTGAATTATAGGAAACATAACTGAGTTTTCAGGATAAAGCAATTTTTATAATCCCATTACATTTGAGCCTTTTCAACCCTTTTGCCCAACAAAATGCTAACTTTGCGTCCCAAAATTTGTTTTCATGACCATTAATATTACTTTTCCGGATGGAAGGGTGCAGGAATATCCTCAAGGAGTAACTGCACTTCAAGTAGCCCAGTCTATCAGTGAAGGACTTGCCCGCAATGTATTGTCAGCCAAAGTTAATGGCGAGGTAATAGATGCCACACGCCCCATTTCAATGGATTCAACTTTGCAATTGCTAACCTGGACTGATAAAGAAGGAAAGGCTACCTACTGGCATTCTTCTGCACATTTGATGGCAGAAGCAATAGAGGCGCTTTATCCCGGCACCTTATTTGGTATCGGTCCCGCCATAGAAAATGGATTCTATTACGACATAGATACTCAGGGCAAACAATTGTCTGGCCATGACCTGGCTCAGATTGAATCTAAAATGATTTCTCTTGCACAACAGAAATCAGATTATATCCGAAAAGAAATCGGAAAGTCAGACGCCATTGCATATTTTACTGAAAAGAAAGATCCTTATAAACTGGAACTTTTGGAAGGTCTTGAAGACGGACAGATTACATTTTATTCTCAAGGGAATTTTACAGATTTGTGCAGGGGCCCCCACATTCCAAATACAAGCTTTATCAAAGCTGCCAAATTAACTAATGTGGCAGGAGCGTATTGGCGTGGTGATGAGACCAGACCACAGATGACCAGAATTTATGGGATTACTTTCCCTAAACAAAAAGAACTTGAGGAGTATCTCGTCTTGCTCGAAGAGGCCAAGAAAAGGGACCACCGCAAGCTGGGTCAGGAATTGGAATTATTTATGTTCTCTGACCGGGTAGGTGCCGGTTTACCCATATGGCTGCCAAAAGGAACCGCCCTCAGACAAAGACTGGAAGATTTTCTGAAAGCTGAACAGATTAAAAGAGGCTACACCCCTGTCATTACTCCACATATTGGACACAAGAATCTTTACATTACAAGCGGTCACTGGGAGAAATACGGGAAAGATTCTTTTCAGCCGATACTTACTCCAAGAGAAGGCGAGGAATTTCTTCTAAAACCGATGAACTGCCCTCATCATTGTGAAATTTTTGGACACAAACCAAGGTCTTACAAAGAATTACCTATAAGGATTGCGGAGTTTGGGACTGTCTACAGATATGAACAAAGCGGGGAATTACACGGATTAACCAGGGTGCGCTGTTTCACCCAGGATGATGCCCATATTTTTTGTACGGATGATCAGGTTAAGGCAGAATTTTTGAATGTTTTAGATTTGACCATGTACGTCATTAAAAAGCTTGGATTTGAGCATTTTACCGCACAAATCAGCCTCAGAGATCCGGAAAACAAAGAAAAATATCTAGGTTCTGATGAAAATTGGATAAAGGCTGAACAGGCCATCATAGATGCTACCAAAGAAGTTGGACTTCCGACAACCACAGAATTGGGAGAGGCCGCTTTTTATGGTCCTAAACTGGACTTCATGGTAAAGGATGCCCTGGGAAGAAGTTGGCAATTGGGAACCATTCAAGTTGATTACAACCTTCCTGAACGCTTCCAACTGGAATACATAGGTGCAGATAATTCCAAACACCGTCCTGTTATGATACACAGGGCTCCATTTGGTTCGATGGAGCGATTCATCGGAGTATTGACCGAGCATTGTGCCGGTAAATTTCCACTTTGGCTGGCTCCTGAACAATATGGCATACTTACCGTCAGTGATAAGTATCAGGAATATGCTGAATCTGTCCATGATTTGTTGCAAGAACAGGGCCTTCGCGGATTTATTGATGATCGTGTAGAATCCATTGGGAAAAAAATCAGGGATAATGAAGTGAAGAAAATTCCTTTCATGTTGATCGTCGGCGAAAAAGAACTCAATGATCAATCCATTTCCGTCAGAAAGCAGGGTTCAGGAGATCAGGGTAGTCAGACTCCGCTTGAATTTATAAACATGATTAAAGAGCAGTTGTAAGTATCGGTTTTTAGAAAGGATCCTTCAAATGGATTTCAAAGACCAGGTATTGGGATTTTTATCCGGAGTGAATGAAAATCTGCCATTGTTACCCGATGGAATTAATCTTCTTGAAACTTCTCTCGGATCAATAGCAGAGCCCTACATACGCCACTTTTATACAAAATTCTATTCTGATCAAAAACAGAGAAAACTGATTCTTGGTATCAATCCTGGCAGACATGGTTCAGGTACAACAGGGATTCCATTTACGGATGCTTTTCATTTAGCACATGATTGTAATATTTCAAACAATCTTCAAGGCAAAGAATTGTCAGCCCAATTTATGTATGAAATGATGGAGGCCTACGGAGGCGTAAATAAATTTTATCAACAGTTTTTTATCTCTTCCGTTTGCCCTCTGGGTTTTACAAAAATGGGTAAGAACTACAATTATTATGATGATCCTGAGTTTTCACTAAAATTGACAGAATATATAGTACACCAGATGAAGCGCCTTTTAAGATTGCCAGTTGACAAAGAAATTATCTATTGTCTTGGGGAAGGTAAAAACCACCAATTGAATAATACCAAGAGTTAAAAATATTTTACTTTTATGCCAATTATGAAAAAAGGAGTTGCTTTGTGGCATGATTGTCAAAACCGTGTTAATTCCAGTTTCTTTTTTACAACCAAATGAACAAAGAAACTATTACTATTTGTCTCTAAGATAATAAAAATCCTTTACCATATTACTACAATCTTCTCAACTTGACTAAACTCCTCCCCCTGAATCTTTAATACATATTCACCATTTGGAATTTCACTAGGTAATTCCATGAAATATTGTGCTCCTTGTTGTGGTTGAAATTTAGATGTATGCAATACTGTGCCAGAAAGATCACTTAATTCGAGATTGAATATTGAATGAGCAGTAATTTTTGAGAGTATATATAATTTGTTTGACACAATAGGGTTAGGGTAGAATGAAAATGGTTTTTCTTCACCTGAAAGAATATCTGTATTACTAGCAACTTTATCACATCCCGGTACTAAACAGCCGTCTTTATCCAGATGCAATAACCATGCTTTGACATATCCGTCAGATCCATCAGAAACCATAGCACTTACTACAAAAGATTGGTATGGGGTTTCTTTGACCTGTGTAAACTTCATCCACCACGCCCTTGAATTATCCCAACCAACAGGCTGATATTTTCTGTGCCAAAGACTATCTCCATTTGAAGAAAGCTTGTATAGTGCTCCATAGTTTGGGGAAGCAAGTAAACTTGATAGCATACTTGCGGCTGCAATGTAACCTCTGTTACCACCCAATTTCTCCAAATAATAGGTCCAGTGCTCAGGATTTTCTGCACCAGCCTTTGGATATAGATACATAGGCTGAAGTTTATATAATGTATCAAACTCAGGACTAGTATATAAAGCATATGGAATTAAAGTCTTAATAGAGATAGGATCAATCTCACGTGCAAAAATCATAAATCTGCCCAGATTGTCTCTTTTTATATTATAGTAAAAAGAACCGTTTATTCCTATATTCTTGCCCCAGGTATCAACTTTCTTATATTTGATAAGATTTCCTTTTGAATCATATTTTTTGTAAACCAAGTCTGTAAATCCTGTTGAATTAAAATCTTTTAAATAAATCACATTTGCGATAATTTCATAGTTTCCATTTTTATCTTTTCCAATCCAACAGTGATTCTCAACTGTGTCTGGTTTGATATCAAGTAGTTTAATCACTTTTGTAGTTCTGAAGCAAGAATCCATTTCAAAAATATATTGCTCTCTGACACCTCTTCCTGTAACCAGGAGAGTTGAAACAAGAGTATCATCTATCCATGTAATTTCATTCATGATGGAATTGACCAGGTCTGTTCTGTCGGGATAAGGCACCGGTATTTTATCCTGTTTCAGTATTTTGCCAGTATGCATATCCACTCTTCCCGTTCTATCATGTCCATTTGGATTGGTAGGGGAAGTGGGGTCATAAAATTCGAAATCATATACCCCAGTTCTGTTTTTATATAAAGAAAATACATCACCCCATTTTACAATTTTTTCAAGGGAAGAATCTTTCATCATATTTCCAGAAATCAGGCTGCCGGAATAATCAAATACCCAGGTCATGTAACCAGCCAACTTTTTCCTCGAAACGGAATCCTCTTTTATTAACATGCTGCCCATGACATAGATGTAGTTGGAGTCGGCGTCTATTCCATTAAATACTGATTGATTTTTAACAGCGCCAACATCAGGGAGTATGCTAAAATACTGAAAGCCCTGCGAAGACAAAATAATTGTTTTCAGTAAAAGTAAGGCTGAGAGCATGGTCCTTGATTGCATATTCGTTGGTATTTAATAATGGTCTCTGCCTGTTACAGCAAAGACCATTTTGCATAATTTTATTTTATCATTAACTTAAGTAAGGACATTAATCGAGAATCCGCATCATTGATCCGGGCCATATATATGCCGGAGTGCACTTTTCCATTCAGACACATTTTGGAGTCAACAACATTCTTCTGTAACACAACTCTTCCACTCATATCGTAAAGAATGATACTTATAGGTCTGTTTATACCATCAGTAGATCTTACATCAAAACAATCTTCAACAGGATTTGGAACAATCAAGAAATTGACTGTAATATATTTTTTAATTGATTTTTCTTTCCTGCTGTTTTGATTCAACTCCTGTGAAGGGTCTATTCTTATATCATAATAGATATTCAAAAAAGACCGCAACAAGGTAGTATAGTTACCGAAGGTTTCAGAAGCCATATCTGCAACAATGGCAAGATCGGTACCTTTGAGCTGAAATAAGCTCTTGCCTTGAGCGATGGCGGTCTGCATCCAGCCAAGTGCTGCTACCATATTGCTTTTGTCAGTAGCCTCTTCGCCACTCAAGCTCAAGCCATTTAGATAGCTCACTAGTTCGGCATAACTGTCTGAGCAGAACATATTCATCATCTGTCCATATTGTGAGAAAATGACATCAGCTCTTGCCAACCATACGCTATAGCTTTCGGAAGACAACTCGCCTGAGTTATTTAATGCTTCAAGTACCGCCAGTTGCATACCAACCTGAGCATTTTCAATTCCCATTTGAATTTGTGGTATGCTTGCAGGAGGTGCAGAAGCAAGCTGACTTACAAAGTCTTGATAAAGTGTGTTGAATCCTGCCCACACTGCAATGTTTTCGACATCATTGTATGTCTGACCTTCCCCGGAGCCTCCTACAACACCCGATGTCACAGGAAAGACATTATATAGGCAACCTGTATTCTCATTTGTAGCTTGAAGACCACGGAATTGACCATAATATAAGAAAGGTTCATCAGGTTCAGATGCTGGTTTAAAGTGATAATGTGTAATCTGATTGGATTGGTTAATTTCCATTATTGGCTGCGAAGCATACGGAATTGGTAAATTTCCAGATGATAATAATTCAGTACCCCAAGCTGATTTAATACTTGTTGCCTTGCCATTGACTGCCTGACCAGTTGATTCAAAACGGTTGCAGGTAGCATCGGTAAGGCTTTGGTTTCTTGTCAGTTCCATATTGCTTTCGAAGAAATTATTTTCAGAAAACTTGTGGGTGATAGCAGGATTGTCAATATAAACTAATTTTCTAAAATTGTTTCCGTACCAGTAACCATTGCATTTACCCGACGCATCTACTCTTCCTCCTATCCAGTTCTTTTTGGCGGTAACATTTCCTCCCCTGTTTCTGATACTAATATGGTTGTTGTTTGTGCCATCTAGAAATCTGCTGTTTTCTATGGTCAGCCCTTGCAGTCCTGCTAATCCACCGCTCATTTCCTTATCAACACCAAAGACAAAACCCTAAATAGTGGTGGTGCTTTTGATTGACACACGATTGTTGAATGCTTTTATTCCAGTCACTAACTTAGAAGACAAATTAGTCAATGTAGAACCAGTAATATTTAGATTGCACCCATTGGCTTTAATCAAGTTTTCTTCAGGAGATCCTGATGTGTTGGAAATTGTACTGGATGTAATATTAATTGTTCCGCCATATACAAGCCCGCCAAGTCCACCAGCATTAATGGCAGTACGGTTAAGACGCATAATACTATTGCTAATAGTAATGCCGAGATGTCCCTTTTCTGCCTGAATTCCCTTATTGCTGTGTTCGATAATAGAACTTTCAGTTGCACTGAATGATCCACCAGAAGGAGAAGGAGGGCCTCCTGGGAAGGTAACTCCACTTCCTCCCTTAATAAATATACCCTCCCAGTTTCCAACAAGTATAGGACAATCCGCAACTTTAGTATCTGAAGTTAGAATAGAATTTATTAAAGTTAAGCTTGCATTGGATGGTATAATAATTTTTTGATTTAAACATAGCTTTCTGGTTACATTGGTCCAAATCTCTTGTCCTTGCACAGTATAATCTAAACAATTGTTGAAGCTTGAGCTACTGGAAGGGCAACCTTCAGCTAACATGATTTGTGGATTATTTTCTATATTAAAATGCATAAGATTAATTTGTTCTGGAACAAATTCACTATAACACCCATAACTCATTTTATTTTTTACTGGAATCTTCCATGAAGAAATCACATCACCACATGGATCAACTCTAGAAGGAAGAAGTGAAGCATTTTGCTTACAATTAGGTATATCTCTACTTGCGTCATATTCACCAGTTGTAAAATAATTTCTAGGATCTGCTTCAGTTCCGCATAATCGATCTGCGGTATTTTCACAAGATTTAACCATCACTCCATTTCCATTTTTATCAATTTGGGCATTTCTGTCTTTGCATTCATAAAAAGATGCTGGTAGTCCTCCATCAGCAAAAGTATGTAATAGGCCGAGATAGTGACCAGTTTCATGCCCTAATTCGTCTAAACCAGATCTATTCAAGTGTGCATAATTTCCAAAACCTGCTGAATTTGGAATTATTTCTTTTTGAAAGACAAATAAGTTAAAGTAGTTTTCTTCCCAACCATAGTCAGCTGGCTTGGGATTTGTCTGCACTAAGTCAACAACTAATTGTCCTATTGTTTGAGGCTTTGTGGATAAAGAACCAGTATGCACACACTGGTCAGTATAGAAAGTGATACCTGTACCAATAAACTCCAAGTTTAGTTGATCCAATAATCTTTTAAAAAAAGCATCTGGCACTACTTCATTTGGATCATTGGTATTGTTTAAAAAATGTAGCTTTATTTTTATACATTTATTACCTGATAAAACAAAACCTGAAGGTGCATTGTAAATCCATGGATCAGCTGGACTGAATGTACATTCCGTAGATTGGCTAAACGAACTACTTAGACCAAAACACATAAAGAAAATTATAT
Source organism: Candidatus Vicinibacter affinis (assembly GCA_016714365.1). Taxonomy (NCBI): domain Bacteria; kingdom Pseudomonadati; phylum Bacteroidota; class Saprospiria; order Saprospirales; family Saprospiraceae; genus Candidatus Vicinibacter; species Candidatus Vicinibacter affinis. Next base: position 533,320 of record JADJNH010000007.1, read on the forward strand.
ATTTGTATGAATGTAATTTCGTCCTTAAGCAATTATTCCTAAGGTTTTTTGATAATGATTCTTTGAACATAACTTTTGTTTTTAATTGTTATAAAATAAATTAAAAACAATCAATATTCAAAGCAAAAAGCTTTACTTTTGCGGCCTTATTTTCCGATAAGAGGGCCTTCGTTACCCATTTCGATGGGTGGTCGTGGGCTTTTTTTATTGTCTCTTGACTGTTTATATCATTAACTTAACGTTTTCATAACTATTTTAGTTCTTTGAATTGGAATTATCTATTATCTTGGCGAAGGTAAAAACCACCAATTTTTAGTGAAGCTTAATGAAAAACATCATTGGTTTAAGGAAATCCAAGCTCTTCCTCATCCGCGATTCATCATGCAGTATAAAAGAAAGTATAAGTTGGCCTATATCCAAAAGTACCTGGACATGCTCCATGATTATTAACGATGCGTTGACTAAAAGTTAATCTCATTTAACAAGCCTTAAACTAGGGATCCCTAGTTTTGCAGAAATTTTAAAAAATACAAAATGAAAAAATTATCAATTCTATTCGTTTCTTTTCTTGTGGTGGTTGCATGTAAAAATGTAGACCAATTCAGAGCACCAATCGAGGCCCTTACTGCTGAGTGGTCTAAAGCAGGTACTGCCGTAACAGATGCAGGTACTCAAGTAGGCGCTGTAGTTTCTTCACTTACTGCACTTCAGGACAGCATGATGATTGATCCTGCTCTTAAACTAAAACCAGCTACTGTAACAACACTTGATAGCTTGAAAAATACTTTTATGGCTCAAGTTCAAGGTCTGGGTAATTTAAGTACAGAAATTACTGGATTTTCTGAAAAATGGGCTACTATGACTGCTGAAGTAGATGCTTTAAGCACTGGTCTTAAAGAAGGCAAATTAGAAGGAGATGTAATGGCAAAAATCAATGAATTGAAAACATCTGCTGCTTCTGCTACCAGCATGATTGACACTTGGAATTCAAGCACCATGAGTGCAAAAGAAGCTGCTATGAAAGCATACGATTCTTTTAAGCAAACATTGATGGCGAAGTAATCTTCACCATAGGTGAAAAAATATAAGGGGCGCTAAATCGCCCCTTTTTTTTTGCCCCTATCGAGCAAAGTTCAATCCCAAAATTGTCATTAGAATTCTATTACTAGCCAAAATAGCTTTAAATGCAAGCCTCTTCTCGAAATTCGTGCTCTATGAAATATAACTTCACCTCCGCGCGAATTTCTTTCGAGGAGTCTTGCCTTTGTTGCTCTTTTGACTCTCACTACGAACTCTAATGACAATTTTGGGATTATTTCAGCTTACCATAAAGACGGTTTGGTTGCAAGGAGTATCGTGGTGAATTAATAAAAGCCCTCTATATTTGCAACAATCCTAAACGGGAATTAATATTTTAGATTCATGCAGGAAAGACATATAGACCGAAAACTCTACTTCAACGAACAATCAATCACCACTGAGAAATATGTAATCCCCTACATTCGGGAAATCCGAAACATTGATACAAACTCGGTAATTCTTGAAGTTGGTTGTGGGGAAGGAGGAAACCTGGAACCATTTTTAAAAATGGGTTGCAAAGTTTATGGAATTGATATTTTAGATCACCAAATTCAAATTGCCCGGAGAATTTTTGAAGATCATCCAATGAATCATAATTTGAATTTAATCGCAGAAGACATATACAAGATCAAACCAGAAGCGCTTCCCTCTTTTGATGTTATTTTTCTAAGAGATGTTATTGAGCACATCCCAGATCAACAAAAGTTCATGCATTTTATTAAATCATTTTTAAAAGCAGACGGAGTCATATTTTTTGGATTCCCACCATGGAGAATGCCATTTGGCGGGCATCAACAAGTATGTCAACATAAATTGCTCTCCAAACTTCCTTATTTTCATCTGCTCCCACAATTCTTATACTCAGGTGTTTTGAAATTATTCGGAGAAAGCCAGGCGCTCATTGATGGCTTGGCAGAAGTGAAAGAAACAGGAATCAGTATTCAGGAATTCTTTCGATATCTAAAAAAATCGGGTTTTGAAATTGTGCGCGAAAATCATTTTCTGATTAACCCGAATTATGAGATTAAATTTAATTTAAAACCTCGATTGCTACCGCCAATATTTAAAATTCCCTGGCTGTGTGATTTTTATACAACCGCCATCTATTGTGTGGCGAAAAAGAAACTTTAGTCAATTTAAAGATGGATCCCGAGCATTCCAAATACCCCAAATAAATGCAGTAAGGTAAATATCATAATGGCGATTAAAAAATAATAAGCCACCTTGTCTGCATTTGGAATTTTACTTACCGTGTGCGCGGTTATCCAACCACCTGCCCCCTGACCCAAAGCAATGGTTCCTCCCACCTTCCAATCTACATATCCCATGAAATGAAAAATTCCTATTACAATAATTGTATACGAGGTGACCATCAGGACTTTTACAGCATTGGCTTCGATGATTGGAAGTTTTGCGATGTAAACCATTACTGCAAGAAAAAAAATGCCCATACCCATCTGAATAAAACCACCATAAAATCCCAGTGCCAGAAAAACAGGAATATAAATCCATGGTTTTAGACCTGATGAAAACATCACACGGGTGGTCCACTTTTTAGATTGAATAATCATCAGAACCAGCAAGGCGAGTACAAGATATTTATAAACCAATTTAAATCCGTCGGGGCTTATACGTATGGCAACTACAGCGCCCACAATGGCTCCAATAATACCAATGACCAAATAATGCCAGGTTTCTTTTAATGGAATTTTTTTATTCCTTTGAAATGCCTCCAAACTAGCCAATCCTTGAACAAATATTCCAATCCTGTTGGTGCCATTGGCCAGATTTCCAGGCATGCCCATGATTTCAGTCAAAAAACCTAAAGTGAGCACAGACCCGTTACCGGCAAGCGTATTGATGCATCCTGCAAAAAAACCACCCGTAATAGCCAGGAAAATTTCATAAGCTGTCATTCTCTTCTTTAATTTCCTGACACAATTCTACCAACACCCCTTGAGTTGATTTAGGGTGTATAAAACAAATGAGTTTATGGTCTGCTCCTTTTTTTGGTTGTTCATTTAATAGGGTAAAGCCTTCTGCTTTTAATCTGGCCATTTCTAACTGAATATCCTCGACTTCAAAGGCGACATGATGTATCCCTTCTCCTCTTTTTTCAATAAATTTAGTGATGGGAGAATCTTCATCCAGTCCTTGTAATAATTCAATTTTACTCTCTCCAACTTTAAAAAAAGAGGTGAGTACTTTTTCTGATTCAACCAATTCCTCTTTATATGGAATTACTCCGAGCAGTCTGGCGTATAAGTCATTTGCCTGTGACATATTTTTAACTGCTATACCCAAATGCTCTATTTTTTTTAATCGGGAGATCATACGTTGATTTAAGTGAAGATTGATTTATCCGAAAAGCTCGTATTTAATTTGTGTGCGGTCAACCTTTAATTCATTTAAAAGGTGCAACACAGTTTCATCAATAATTTCTGTCCATCCACAAATCATGAATAAATTATCCTTAGGGGACTTATACTTTTCATTCAAATAAACAGGGTGAACATAACCATTGAAAAATGTTAAGTTATCTGTATTTGTCGGGAGTTTTGTCTCGCGGGAGAGACAGATACTTGCCCTAAAATTTTCAAGGTATTTGCACCAATCTATAATTTCTTCATAATACAAGATATCCTTTTCCTTCCGTACTCCAAAGATCAAGTGGATGCTTTTGTATTTCAATTTATTTCTCTCTACATCCTGTATCATCGATCTAAAAGGAACAACCCCTGCACCCGTACAAATCAGAATCAACGAATGATTGTTATCCTTTGGCAATACAAAACCACCGTCGGGGCCTTTAAATTTCAGCACATCTCCCTTATTGATGTCTTCAAAAAAATACTTGCTGGCCAAGCCGTTTTTTTTATATGAAATGCACAACTCAAACATGTTGCTGCCATCACATGCATTGGCAATTGAATAACTTCTCCAACGTTCTGCTCTTTTTTGACCCAATGGTAAATCAAATGTAAAAAACTGGCCTGCATCGTACTGCAATACTTGTTCTGATTTTATTTTAAACCAAAACCTACGGGTAGTGGAGGATTCCATTTTCTGACCAATAAACTCAGCTTCATGCCAAAGCATAGTAGTGGGGGCATTATGTTAATTAATAAAGATAAAGCAATTCTTAGTCCACCAGATCCTTAAACGGGATAAGCTTTGAAAACCCTTTGCCGGCAAAATAATCTTCAGTTTCCTTTTGAGATTTTTCACTGGAAACCAAGACCATGTCTCCTCCCCATGCACCAAGGCTTTTTACAGCACCCCAATAGTCACTGAACAACCGATCTTTCACTTTAGTTTCCCCAAGGTAGTCCGCCATCATTTTCTCATGTTCATTGACCCAATTTTCAAAACCAGAGAGAGATTTGAGATCCAACAACTTCTCCGTCATGTCACTGGCTTTTTTAATAAGGCTCTTATCAGGATTTTTGGTACGAGCTATTTTGACCGCCTCGCGAGAATTGACTTTGGTTTGAAGTGGCAAGAAATAAAGTTGCGAAGAATAGATTGGATGAAAGTCCACTTCTTCCAGATCAATACTTCCATCTCCAAGGGTATAAAGAATGGGGCCTTCCGCATTTGCACATGCTACATCGTAACCAGAACCATTCTCAACATCAAAATAAAGATGATAAGGGTTGACATCTGCCCAGGATGCCATATTATTAATTAAAGTAGAAGAAGATCCCAGACCCCAGTTTAAAGGGAAGTCCAGATAGTGATCCACTTTGTATTTTTTCCAGTGTGAAAGAAATTCAGAATTGTTGTTGCAACAAGCTTTAAAAATTTTTCTAAGGTATTTTGCCGCTGCTTCGTCGGTGGATTTAACCACATCGAGGCCCATAAGGTCAATCTCCGCTTCAAACCATTTCTTCCCCTGATTGTCATATGAGTTCCATAACACCTCTGAACCCGACAATTCCTGAACCTTCATCCGCTGTCCTAATTTCGTAGGCAGGGCCAGGCAAGTTGCGCCATGTAAAACCAAGTATTCTGCACTCAGTAATACTTTACCCTTGGAAAAATATTCAGCTTTAATATATATAAAATTTTAAAATCGTTGCGAAGATACATTGTAAAATTAAATATGTCAACTAAAGGAACTTTTTTCGTGTAATCTTTTATGATCCAAATACAAAAGAATCTTTAATCTTAAAATTTCAATTGATCTAAATTTGATTGCAGTCCACATTTCAATTCTCAAAGCATGGCTCCTATTAAGAATAGAAGATCATTCGGTATGATATGAAGGACAAATACCGGACTGTACTATTTGTCTCTTTCCGTTACAAAATAACAGATTTTTTCAAGTGATGCGCGTGCATCATTATCCGGTAAAGTCTTCAAAGAAATCAAGGCCTTATCGCGAAATTCAATCATACTTTTGGTAGCTTCCACAACCCCATTATGATCAAGAATAAAACGAATGGCTGCTTGAATTACCTTTGGGTCTTCTGAATTGGCACGGATCTGATTAATCAATTGCCTGGATTTTGGCTGCGGTGCATTTTTCAATGCAACTATTAAAGGCAATGTCATTTTCTTTTCTTTAATGTCATTGATCCTTGGCTTACCTACACTCTCTTCAGACAAATCCATCAGATCATCTTTGATTTGAAAAGCCATTCCCAAATCGGAGCCAAACTGGTGCATCAATTTAAGCATTTCAGGATTCTGATTGGTACTCAACACTCCACAACTGACTGAAGCAGCGATCAGGGAGGCTGTCTTTTGCCGGATGATCCGGTAATAAATTTCTTCGTTGATGTCTAGCCGCCGGGCTTTTTCCAACTGCAACAACTCGCCTTCACTCATATCTGTGACTGCCTGCGACAAAATTTTTAACATCGAAAACTGATCTCTTTCCAATGCAACCAACAATCCGCGTGACAACAGATAGTCACCAACAAGTACCGCAATTTTATTTTTCCATAAGGCGTTGATCGAGAAAAAACCTCTTCTTTGCTCAGAATCATCAACGACGTCATCATGGACTAAAGTGGCCGTATGCAACAGCTCCACCATGGTTGCAGCAGAAAAAGAATGCTCATTAATGGGACCAAATACTTTGGCAGAAAGCAAACTAATCAGTGGCCTGAATTGCTTACCTTTTGTTTTAACTATGTAGTAGCTAATTTTATCCAGAAGGGGAACTTTACTTGCAATCGCTTTCTTAAAATGAGTACCGAATTGGCTGAGTTCCTCTTTAATTGGCAACTTAATTTCGTCGAGACTAACTTTCATGATCTTGGGTCCAAAGATAGGGTAATCGGGTGATGATTAAACAATTCTTCCAATCATTTGGACTTGCGTAGGGTCTCCGGATTGAGCAGAATAGCCTATCTTGCACAAAAATACCGCTTAGTGCTCCAGCTTTTCAGGAAAAATATGCTTTTCAATGTCCTCCTGATAATTCCATATGCGTTTATTCTACATCTGGGATCCTGGTTTCGGCCTCTTCCTTTGGTCAACGAACCAAAAAACTGGTTTTTCAATCTGGTTTTTAAAGATTACATTCAGGATCTTTCCTTTACTTTTATTGCTTCTGCGTTCTTAATAGCAATCCAGGCCATTCTGATCAATCGGATTGTAAATAAATTCAGAATGAACCAGGATGCCCAATTGTTTCCCGGTGTTATTTATATTTTGTTTTGCAGTTTCCACCAGGAGACTATCAATTTTGGACCTGTATTAGTAGCCAATTTATTTTTCATACTCGCGCTTGGTTACATTCTGGATATATACGTTAAAAAAACAGTGCCGCTTCAATTATTTAATTTTGGATTGTTTATTGGCCTGGCCAGTCTTTTTTACTTGCCTTATTATATTTATATTTTTCTGGGTGTTGTGGCCATCATACTTTTGAGGGGTATTTCTTTTAGAGAAGTTATCCAAATTATTGCAGGATATTTTAACGTGCATTTTTTACTTTTTACTTTCTTATATTTTTTTGAAAGTGAACATTTATTTTTTCCCTTGGAAGGAGGTGGCTACTTTAAGCCATATATTTTTTCATTTCATTTTGGATCACGGGGTCTTTTCCATATGGGAATGGTGTTTCTGATGTTGTCGATTGTGTTGGCGCAGTATAATTTTTTTCAAATCAGACGTTCCATCATCATTCAGAAGTATTATGATCTGATTTTTTGGACTTTGCTGATTTCATTTTTTTCGATGCTGTTTTTGGATGTAAGCAGCATCAGTCATCTTACTTTATTGATTACACCCATTTCTTTTCTGATAGGCTTATTGGTAACGAGGATTAAAAATCCTTTAATTTTAGAAACGCTTCACCTGATCTTTGTCTTTTCGGCCTTATTTTTGCAACTACAAAACTGGTAATTATGAAATTTGGTGTAATCACTTTTCCGGGTTCAAATTGTGATGATGACATGTTGTATGTCCTTGGAGAAGTCTTTGGATATAAAGTTGTTCACATCTGGCACAAAGAAACTAAATTGGTCGGATTCAATCCGGGGGATTGCATTTTTATCCCGGGAGGATTTTCCTTTGGCGATTATCTCCGATGTGGCGCGATTGCCAGATTCAGTCCAATTATGGAAGAAGTCATTCGCTTTGCAAATAATGGAGGTATGGTAATAGGAATTTGCAATGGGTTCCAAATATTATGTGAGGCCGGACTTTTACCCGGGCAATTACTGCTCAATGAAAATCAGCATTTTATTTGCAAAAATGTGTATCTAAAAGCCGCCACCAAGGAAAGTCCATTGACTTATGACCTGGATCTTAACCGGGTCTATAAAATTCCAATTGCCCATGCAGAGGGTCGATATTATGCTGATGAAACTACCTTGGCCAATTTAAATCTGCACAACCAAATTCTTTTCCAATATTGCGATGAAGAGGGTCGTGTAACAGCAGCGTCCAACATTAATGGTTCGTGCCTGAACATTGCGGGGATCTGTAACGAAACCCGAAATGTTTGCGGAATGATGCCACATCCTGAAAGAGCCTCCGAAGAAGCCTTGGGTAATACTGATGGAAAATATTTGTTTCAAAGCCTTTTCTCCTGGCTAAAAGAACATTACGCACTCATTGCATAAGCTGGTTAATTAACCGTTAAAAGCTTGATCCACATTCTTCTTCCTTTCTGTTTTATCCTAAATTTGTAAAAACAAAATATATGAAGTTGTCTATTAGCTTGATGTTTCTTTTTGTTTCATGTCTTATTTCCAGTGCTCAAATATTGGATCCTGTGCATTGGACGACTGAAACCAAAAAAGTCAGCGACAAAGAATACGAATTAATCTTTAAGGCTAAACTTGACAAAGGCTGGGCTATTTATAGCCAATCCTCAGATCCGGAAGCTGCATCTCCTACTGAAGTGAGTTTTACCAAAGCTTCCCATTTTGAAGTGATTGGAAAAACGGAAGAAGTAGGTAAAAAGAAGGAGGGGCCGGAGCCTTTATTCGAAAATAAAATCGTCAGCAAATATTACGACCATGTAGATTTTGTCCAGAAGATTAAAGTGAGTGACCTCTCCAAGCCAATCAGAGCATCTGTATATTACATGAGTTGTGACAGTGAGCAGTGTATCCCCCCTACTCCCAAAGATTTTGTATTTAACCTTGGAAGTTCGACTGCTTCCACAGATGTGGCCCTTGAAGTCAATAAACCCATCAGTATTAATATGAACGACCAGGCCGGTTCCAGTGAAATATTCGACCCGGTTAAAGTTCAGGCCAGAATTAAAAAAATATCGGAAACCAGTTATCAGGTAGAATTTGATGTTAAAATTGATCAGGACTGGTTCATTTATTCCAATAAAATAGGAGACGATGGACCTATCCCAACATCAATTGACTGGGAGGCTGGGTCCTCTTATAAAATCAACGGGGAACTTTTGGAAACCAGTGAACATCAGATTAGAGGTTTTGATGAGATCTTTGAAATGGAGCTGATCAAATACAAAGACAAGGTAGTTTTTGCACAAAATATTGATATAACCGACCTCTCGATACCCATCAAAGGGATGTTCACGTATCAGACCTGCGATGCAAGTAAATGTCTGCCGCCAAAAAGTCTGGGTTTCGAAATAGACCCTAAAAATGTAAAAATAATGCTGGAGGGTGCAGGGACCTCTACCGGCGCAATCATCGATGGCAATAATATTGATCAGACCATTCCAACTATTGCAAGCACTTTAGCTAATCCAGCCGGTAATTGCGGTGAAGAGAGAGTCAGGGGTACTAATTACTTGTGGACTCTTCTATTTGGTTTTCTGGGAGGATTGCTTGCATTGCTTACACCCTGTGTGTTTCCAATGATACCGTTGACCGTTTCCTTCTTTACTAAAGGGAGTAAGGACCGTAAATCTGGTGTTAAAAATGGGTTGATTTATGGCCTTAGCATTATTGTAATTTATGTCGCCATTGGTCTGTTAATTACCGCAGCATTTGGTGCTACAGCTTTAAATGAATTGTCTACCAATTGGGTGGCAAACGTTTTGTTTTTTATCATTTTCGTAATTTTTGCATTTTCATTTTTTGGGTATTTTGAAATCACACTTCCCAGCAGTTGGTCAAACAAAACCGACTCTATGGCTGACAAGGGTGGTTTGATTGGAACCTTTTTTATGGCTTTCACACTTGCTATTGTTTCATTCTCCTGTACCGGTCCAATCATCGGCTCCGCCATTGTGGAATCAGCCAAAGACCCTGTAGGACCAGCCATCGTGATGTTTGGTTTTTCTCTTGCATTGGCTTTACCTTTTGGCTTATTTGCGGCTTTTCCTGCCTGGCTGAACAGCCTTCCCAAGTCCGGGTCGTGGATGTCCAGTGTCAAAGTTGTTCTTGGTTTTCTTGAATTGGCGCTGGCATTAAAGTTTTTATCTGTAGCCGACATGACCAAGCATTGGGGTATATTAGGATATGAGATTTTTATGGGTTTGTGGGTATTGATATTTGCCCTGATGACCATTTATCTTTTTGGGTTTATAAAATTCCCCCATGACAGTCCAGTCAAAAAACTGGGGCCAGTACGTTGGATTTTTGCCCTTGGCGCTTTATTTCTGACCTTTTACCTTGGTAGTGGTTTCAGATATGTTCCTGAGTATGGATCATACCATTCCTTGTCCATCATGAGCGGTCTGGCACCACCTTCAACTTACAATTATTTTTTACCTGACCCCGTAATCAACTCCGATATCAAATCGAAATATCCGTCCTTCACTAAGTGCGCCAACAACATAGATTGTTTTAAAGATTACCATGAGGGTCTTGCCTATGCGAAGGAAACCGGCAAGCCGTTATTCGTAGATTTTACAGGTTATGGTTGTGTGAATTGTCGTAAGACAGAAGAACATATTTGGGTCAATGATAAGATTCGAAAGAAGTTGAACGAGGATTTTGTGTTGGTGTCTTTATATGTAGATGACAGAGCCCCTCTTGATTCTCAATTGGTTTCATCAGTTACCAAAAGTCCGATTCGCAATGTCGGTAACAAGTGGGCAGATTTTCAGATTGTAAACTTTAATCAGAATTCTCAACCACTCTATGTGATGATGAGTCCGGATGAAAAAGTTTTGGCTAAGCCGAGAGGTTACAGAGAGGGCGTAGAATCTTATAATCAATTTCTAGACTGCGGACTTGAAGCTTATAGAAATGAGTCTAGTAAAGTGGGGGCCCATTAGACATATTCTGGTCTAAAATTAGATGTTCAAATTTTCCAACTTCCAAGGTAATATTAGCTAAAATTCGAATGCCCTGTTTCAAAGTAGCGTAGGATTGATGTCAAATCTATTGAACCCAAATGATCTGAAGCAATGATGTGTTTGGGGGTTTAGATTAAACTGTCTTTGAATGACACAAATTGAAAACAATTATTTGTTTCGAACATGCAAGAAATGATAGATTAAATATTCAAACCATTCTATGCATTAGAATTTCTATTCCAAGTCAAAACACTTCCAAATATCTAAAATACCGCTTTCGCACTTACCTCCTGGACGAGCACCAAAAGTCGCACATTTTCCGCCAGTGGGTAAAGAACTCCTTCCCTTGAATCAATTAGGTGCTTGACTCTTCCAAAAGCCGGATTTCGATTCGTCACCCACATCTAAGGAACCACTATGGTTGGTAAATACTAACTCTCAAACTTTCGCATCTCGCCTGATGACTCCATCGGGCTGGCCTGTCTTTTACATGTAGTTAAACAGACCTACAAGCTGGAAGCAGTTAGTCAGGGTAGCGCTAAAAGTCGCCGCGTTTGTTATTGGTCGGACAAATCAATCACTTAAGGAAAAGTCGCTCACTGCTTTGTTGATGATCACAGAGGGTTCATTTATTGGAACGCTTGTTCCTTTAGGTTCTTTCTCTTTTATCTCATAGCCTTAAAGCATTAATTGTGTTAAACGTTGTGTACTTTGATTTCTTCAAACCCAAATCAAACAATAGTCTTCTCAGATTTCAACTTACTGTTTGCTGGGTCAAGTCAAAAATTTGGGGAGAAACCAGTTTTGCGAACCCCGTTATTCACTAAAGTTGTCCTAAATTCCATCCTATTATCATTGTTCTTTTTTGTCTTGACACAAAAAAGAACCAAAAAAAATCAAGGCTGTTTTCATTTCTTAACGCTAAAACTGTTTTAAAAAGCTAAACAAAATAAACTCGCATTAAGCAGCAATAATAGCTCTTGGCCTTACTGTCATATATTTATCAGATTATCTGCATGCGAGCTCAAACAGTATTTTGTTCTTAACGCTTTTTAAATCAGTTTTAGCTAAAATGAAAAAGGCCGATCTGAATTTCTCATTCGAAAATTATATGAGGTATCGGAATCTATTTAATTCTGCTATTAAAGATGTTTCATTTATACTTAATCCCTATAAAATTTACCTGACTCTGTTTGTTCCAGTTATCCGGAACAAAAAAAATACCCCCGAACAATTAAGTCCGGGGGTATTTTTAGGTTAATCTGATATTGGATTATCTCGTTAAAATCATTCGCTTTGTCGCAGTATGGTCATCAGCATCCAACTGATAATAAAGAATACCATCTGCATTCAAATCATCGCGTTTAAGCTGAATTGTATTGAGGCCTTTTTGTCCTTTGAGTTCGTATACTCTTAATACTTTTCCTGAAAGGTCATAAATGGTCATTTTAACTGCTCCTGCTTTAGGCAATCTGTAATTTACCACAGTCTGCTTATTAAAAGGATTTGGTTCATTCTGATACAATTCAAATACTCCGGTTTCTTCAAATCCTTTCGCTGTGCGAGTTCCGAGTTTGATACTCAACTCTTGTCCCTGAGCATTGTATGCCTCAGAACGAGTTATGTCGCTGGTTATTCCCAGTTTCTGAGCCAACTTACCTGAACCTAAAGCTCTGAATGTTAAAGTAAACAGAATTTGGTCAGGCGCGATGGTTTCACCTTTCGAAGAATTCCAACTTGTAGTCAAATATCCATTAGCCAATGCCATGGTACCAAAGTTGGCATCGGAAACTCCTACTGCACCATTTTCAATTCCTTCAAAATTCAAACTCTTCTCATCAAATTTCAGTGTAAACTGATATCCGGTGATCTGATTGAAATCAGAAGAGCGGAAATGAACTTTTACCAACTCTCCAGGTATAAGGTCCTCCTGATCAATTTCCAAAGAAAGATCTCCATTGGATCTGTTGTTGATAACCTGAAGATTATTAGCCTGGGCATTGCCATTAACATCACCCATTTTCACTCCGATAAAGTCAACTATTCTGTTGGAATCAAGATAAACTGCAGCCTTTCTTGGTGCACCATATGGATTCATTGGATCTGCGAACACATGTTCAGAAGGAATGAATGTCCAGGATCTAACTTTTGCAAATTCGCTGTTGATACCCAAAATCAATTTACGTATTTCAGCTAGGTCGGCAGCAGTTATGCTTCCACTGTTATTTACATCCGCAGCAATCATTTTGTATGGAGAATTCAAGGCAGCCTGACCCAAAATATGCTTCTGAATCAATACCACGTCTTGAGTAGAAACTCCATTTTTGTGATCGTCATTGCGATCCGGATCCACTGTATAGTTGACACCCATCTCAAGATCTCCAAACAAATAAGGATTTCCAAGTCTCTGAATCAAGAGGTTTGTGCCTTTAAACAAACTCACATTCACCGGAACAACGATATCACCCTTCTCAGTCTTAAGCTCACCTGAAATTCTGGCTTTGTTGTTAAAGTTGTCCGGACAAATGTTTTGGTTGTCCTGAACGATAACAGTTGTTTTGCAGTAATCTTTATTTCCTTCTTCGTCCTCTACCCACATTTCCACTTCAAGTTTCAATTCATCGTTTGCCTTTGCATTCACAAAATCATCACAACAAACTGTTATAGAAGCTTTGGTAGGATCAGCATCAAAATAGAATTTCAATTTGTCTTTAGAGGTACAATTATCGTAACTGCCCAAATCCAGATCCTTTGCCCAGATGTCTACGCAACCGGAAGAAGGCATTGGCACAGTAATGATACCTGTATGACAATAAGGAGTTGGTGCTTTGCAATCTTTAACTTCAAACAAGGTCTCGCACGCCCCTACGTTTCCGCAGCCATCTTCTACAAACCAGCTGATTCTGTGAATACCAATAGGATAGGTTCCACTTGCATCAAATGGATTCTTAGGATCGTCTGCGAATGGATTGTGGCTGAATTCCACAGTATCTCCCTGAGCATATTGCTTTTTGGTAAGACTTCCTACTCTGAAATCCCAGCCACCATGAACTCCAACTTTGTCATTGTATGCATCGATTTTGTACTCGTAGAACAACCAGTCCTCAGGAGTACATTTATCGGTTGCGGATGATGTAAGACTGATGTGTCCAACACAAACACCCAATTTTGCATTTATAGTTGCCGGCTCACATGGTCCAACATTACAAGTTACAACCGGTTTGTCCTGATCTCTTACTTTAATGATCTGAACTCGTTCCCATCTTCCTTTTGTAGGATCGATGAATGGATCATATTGACACCAATCAATCACTACCCACTTTCTAAGAACTTTGAAACAAGCATCCGGCTCGATAGTAAAGATCTCGTCAAAATGTTCGATGGAGATCAAAGCACAATTGTCGTCCGCATTATTGATAATAGTAGGCTTGCCTAATTGAGGATTGTCAGGACTGATGTCAGCACCGCAACCGTCAATTGTGACAGGGGTCTGGGTACACACTCCATTTGGCCACAACAAGTCTGTAAAACGAGGGTCATTACAAGTTACATCATCCACATAGAAAGGATCACAGTCTACTACCCAGATGGTCTGGATTGAGGTGATGTTCAAGTTGTTTGGTCCCTGTGCAGAAATAATCCTTTGGATCACTCCTTGTCCACATTCACGGAGGTCATTTACTGTAATTGTATAATTAGCTCCGCAATTGCTCAGTACATAACCATCAAAGCCCCATTGCAATTCATACTTACGATCCCAATGTGCTGTGTCAAAATATTTGTAATAATACTCACAAGCCTGATTAGGTGCAGGTTTAGGAACTGTGTTGGTAGCTACATATCCAGGATAACCTGTAATGTCATTCCTTTCACAGAATTTAGCACAAACCAAATCCTGGGTTATCACTTTCTTTCTATCACTCAAGTCACTAACTACACGACCAAAAGTTGGATCATTCGGGTCAGTGATCTTGTTGATGTCAAACCAGAACCAACAGCTTACTACAATATTTGGTGGAGCAACTACAGTTGGTGGATTTTTACTCTGAACTTCCACTTCCACCATACAATCATTGAATCTACCATACAATGGACTCGTTCTGTTGTTCATTCTGTTAGGCGCAACAGGACCAGCTCCAGGATCTACATCAAATACCCTTAAAACTACCATAACACTTTGTGCAGTATTGGTGCAACAGAATGAAGTGGCATCGTCAAAGTAAACCTGGTTTCCGGTAAGTGCAGAATTATCATCCCCGTTAAGTCCACTACAAGCTACTGTATTGTTGGCGTTGCTACCATTGTTGGTACCCAACAATTCAGCCATTTGAATGACTTTGTAGTAGATGTGGTCTTTACAGTTGTCGAATGAACCTTCGTCGAATGATTCAGCATAAACTGTGGCAATGTTTTGACCAGGAGATTGATTTCCGGTGATGGATACAACCGTTTTGGTACGGCAAACCGGTACCGGAGGAGTTCCATCAAATACATTCACCATCATTTTCTTAATGGTTTTGTTACCACAATTGTCTGAAGCAATTAACTCAGCAGCATGGAGACCTTCAGGAAGATTGTATATAATCCATTGGCCATTTGGCAACTGAACAGGATTACCTACTTTCATTTTAATCACGTAGTTGATGCTGTCTGAACAATCATCTTTGAGCCATGGACTTGCCACATCCCAAATTGCTTTGCAATCAAAAGCACCTGTTGAAAGCGAGATAGTATCCGGATATGCAATCTCTGGACCTTTTTTATCCAATACCTGAATAACCTGGATGTATTCTATCGGATTTACTCCGGCTATGACAGGTAAACACATATTCCTAACCTTCCAGTAACGGAGGATTTCGTAACTGTTTTCGCAGATGTCGTAAACTTCATCATCATACCTGATGGACAAAGCACATCGGCCTCTCTTATACAAGTCAATGTCATCTATAGTAGGCACTCCAGTTCCGATCCATCTTACCACCTCATCAGGACCCCAGCAGAAATTCTGCTGAGTATTCCAGTTTGGATGTGGCTGGTAGTAAACTGGATAAGGATTTGGATGTCCGGCAAATTTTCCGGAAGTAATATCATTCCATCCTAAAGCTCTTGGTAAACGCTCACCGGATAGATCTCCACCGGCAATTGTTCCACCTGTCGCTTTCCAATGAGCTGAGTCAAGCAAATATCCATCTACGCATTCAGGATAAGCCACAAAGTGACCTGAAACATCCTTGTCATTAATTCGCTGAGAACACTCTAAATGAGGTAGATCAAGATCATCATAGCTTCTAGGCCATCTGATCTTTGTAAGATCCATTCTTTCAATAGATATTATTTGTGCACAAGAATCTCTGTTTCCATAAGCATCCTCTACAAACCACCAACGGTTCACAACAGCTACATACGGCACAGCACATTCTCCTAATTCTGCAACTTCATCAAAGTATGTGATTACAGCTGTAGGTTCACAATTAGTAACTACCGCACGACCCAAATCATTTGGATCCAGAGTAGAAATACAACTTACGACAGTATCCCGAGGACAAGACAATTTTGGTTTTTGTTTGTCTTCAATACAAACTCTACCCCAACAAGAATTACCTGTACGCGGGTCTCTGATGGTTACCTTGAAACACTTACCCACATCGTTGTAGGTGAAGGTGCTTGCATGAGGTACTCCTCTGTCATCGGTTACGATGATTTCATAATCATTATAGCACCAATGGTTTCCACCTTCAAGGATCATGTCCGGTGTAAGAACTGCGGTGCAGGATGCATCTAAGGAAAGATTGATCAGATCATTACATGCCAGCTCTCCTGAACTAGGTACATAAGGTTCTACAGTCAAGGTGAAGCAAGAGGAGTCTCTGTTTCCGCTCTTGTCTATTCCGTAAATGCAAACCCTGTTTTTACCAACCGGGAAGAAAGTTCCACTAGGAGGTATTGAATACACAGTATCCAGCCCACATGAGTCTTCTACATTTGGCGTGAAGTAGTAGAATTTACCACATTCACCCGGTTCTGCTCTGATGACAAGATCTTTCATTGCAGTGATTACCGGACCGTTGATATCCTTAACATTCACTGTAAACATGCACATTCCCTGATTGCCTGAAAGATCCCGGAGTGTATAAGTTATCTTGGTTGTTCCGATTGGAAGAACTAAAGAATCACAAGCTCCCGGAGTTACATTTTTGGTAATCGGACCAAGTACGGTAGTTACAACCCCAGTTCTGGCAGTTGTACAAGTAGTAACATATTCCATTACCATTGTACCTCCCTGACAATTGTCATTGATTTGTGGATGGAACCACAAGAATTTCTTACGGCACTGTCTGAAATCAGCAGTAATGGTGGTATCCCTGAGATTAGAAGGCCCTTTACAAAGAACTTGTAATCTCCAGTTGGTAAGTACATTGGATATTGCAGAATTGAAACAGCTGTTGTCCTCAATCTCCAATCTCCAGGTACCTTGACCCTGCTCACCGTAAAACTTGTTAAAGCTTTCCTGAGGAATATAGAATCCACCATTGCCAAAATTAGGCACGCAGGCTGCTCCATTAATACTTCCCAACGTTCCGCCCTTATTGTCAAGGGCTCCGAAGTTCAAATTAAATGCAGTAGAAGAATTACAAACATTCTCCCAAAGTTTAACACGTGTTCCTCTTGGGCTTATCAAAGTAACCTCCCAATCACCTAAGTCCTGGCTGGAAGTTCCTGTCATGTTGAGAATTCTTACCCCACCTATGATGCAATTGTTAGCAATGTTTACAGTTGATGCAAAACACTGGCCTTGAGTAAATGCTACATTGAGGTTAGTTGGAATTCCACTGCTAAGTGAGTCAAGTCTTCCACAAATCGGAGCTTGTTTGTCAAGTATGGTAATTGGCACCTTGCAGCAAACCGGAGGATGAACGATAGACTGCATGGATACTGTATCCAGATTAGCAGTAGAGAACAAGTTTCCAGGATTCCAGCTTCCGATAGAAGCAGCATTACAAGACTCCGCTAATTCCCAATCGGAACTTCTATTGTTATCAATATGATCTTTTCTGTAGTAGGATCCACGGCAGAAATGTGGATTTGTAGCACCGGCCCAATCTGCAGCAAGTACTACAGCACTGGTACCTCGTCCAACAGGATTAAATCCATTGGTAGCCACCACATCGATCACGCGATCAACCAATCTTAAGATGTAAGCGCGCTGATCGTTGATGCCTGCCTGGGTACAATTCATGTGGAAGAATCTGCTGGCTGGAACGTCAACACCGGAACCGATGTGGAAGGTCGCTACCTGACCAGGAGCAAGGAAATGCATTGGCATCAAAGCGAAGGCTGGAGGAAGGGTATAATTACAGATTGATCCTGCAGGCCCGACTATCTCAATACTCAAGCAAGTGAGGTCAATTATTCCACCACCATAGTTTCCAATCTCGAGGTAATCTCCATCCACCAAATCAGTGGTGATGAATCCCGGTACCGGATTTGTTCTTCCAATTGTAATCGTTCCACCGGCTATAGGTGTACCCAATTGTTGTGTCACTTCCGTGATTTTCAACAATGGCTGATCTGTAACACAATAAGTAATGGTATCTACCCCAACAGGGAAGAAACTTCCTGCTGCAGAGTTAAATCCTGACTTTATCACTGTTCCAGTACTGTCAGTAATGGTATAACTCACCAAAGTGTTTGGACAGTTGTCTTTAATTCCGGTAGGATCAATACCATCTGCAGAAGTAAGGGTACGACCGCATGAATCCAAAGCAGCATCAAAAGTTTTGGCTGATGGACAAGTAATGGAAGGAAGGTCCCAGAAATCGTTTACCACGATCTTAAGGGTACAGGTATCCTTATTTCCGCAAGGGTCTGCAGCTTCAAAAACAAGAACAGTAGTTCCGACAGGGAATCTGCTACCTGATTTCAGGCCGGTCTTGTCAATTTGTCTTACAGTTGGGGTACTACAATTGTCAAAAGCCGCCATTGGTGAGAAATTCACATAAGCATCGCAATGGAAGGTTTCTGCTGCCACGACAATT
This sequence comes from Candidatus Vicinibacter affinis, assembly GCA_016714365.1. Taxonomy (NCBI): domain Bacteria; kingdom Pseudomonadati; phylum Bacteroidota; class Saprospiria; order Saprospirales; family Saprospiraceae; genus Candidatus Vicinibacter; species Candidatus Vicinibacter affinis. The sequence continues at coordinate 552,127 of JADJNH010000007.1, forward strand.
GGAGGTCTTGGACAATTGAAGAATACTGGTTTTGTAGTATCTGTTGTACCAATACGCAAAGTTCTGGTGGAGAAATTACCACAATCATCCGTTGCTGTGAAAGTCACATCCTGGAATCTGGTATCCCCGCAACCGCGAACCCATCGATTATCACTGAAATTATGTCTCCAGGTGATGTTGTCACTACACATATCAGTTGCAGACAATCCACCAAGAGTATCCAGCCATGCGGTAATTTCATCGTCATTACCTGCACCGGATTGATCACATTCTGTAAGTTTATTGTATCCACCGGTAATTACTGGTGGTGTGATGTCGCGAATATGGAAAGTTGCTTCCCTGAAGCTTGTATTTCCGGAACAATCCGTTGCGGTAAACCGGTAGATCACGCTGTCTGTATTACTGCATCGGTCATACTCACGGATGAGGTCATGCTCGTATCTGACAGTTCCATTACAAGGATCGTCAAGTACAATTCCTCTTCCATTTGCTGCCAACCAAGCGTTCAATTGTGCAATATTTCCTTTACTGTCGCAATCCACCACCTCATTGGCTGGATTTACTAACCATACCGGAGGAGTCGTATCGCGTACAATGAATCTTGCAATGGTTCCCAAAGAGATGTTTCCGCAAGAATCCAAAGCATTAAACATGTAGGTAAGAATTCTATTCTGACCACAGGTTACCTGCGTACGCATCAAAGTAGTATCCCAGGCAAAAATACCATCGGTGAGGCTGTTGATATCCGTTTGCAGCGGCAAGGTGTTCAAACGATCCAGAATATTCCATTTCAGATTTCTTGCATTCGGTTGTGGGCTGTGGAAACCTGAAGCGGTCATACCTCCAAACATCACCACCCCACTTCCCCAAAGGGATTGAGCAAGTATCGGTCTGTTGGCACCACCATTCTCACGAATCATGACACTCATGGATGGAGGTCCTACTATGGAATGTCCAAACAAACCACCGGTGTAATTTACTCCGGTTGGAAGGTAAGGGCCAGACACAATTGGTCCGGAAGCATTGACACTTCCTACCCAGGTAGAGCCCGGCGTATAAAGAATCTGCACCCCACCAAATCCAAGATCAATATTGCCACCTTGATTTGGTGCAGAATTCAATAATAATCTTCCTCCGCAAGAAACCCAGGCTTCCATTGCTGCCCTGTTGGCATTTACAAAAGTGTTGAATGCATTGGCAGAAGCATCACTTCCATCTATGTATATAAATCTATAATTTCTGGAGAAGATGGTAGAAGCAGGGGTGCCAAAATTCAATTGATCCCAGTTTCCAGCTCCAAATACCTGATTCATGGATGTTGTGTAATCATTGTAAGATGGTCCACCTCCCCATGGGAAAGATGGATCTGTTACCAACGCAGCTCGTGCCCCGGTCAAAGGACCACAGGATACGCCACTGCATAAATCGATTGCTTTGGCACCTCCATGATTGGCGATCCAAGAAGCAAAATCATTTACATTGCCAGTTCCATCACACTCTACGACAGTATCCTTTGCAGGTGAAGCGATTTCCGGAGGAGTTCTATCCACAACTGTAACTGTTGCAACTGCAGAAACACTGTTGCCACAGAAATCTCTGGCTGTGAAGGTTACGGTAGCAGATCCGGTTGTACGGGTACAACCATTGGATAGACCTGTATAATTATTTGAATAGAAAATTTCTGTTGAGCATGAATCTGTAGCAATACCATCTCCATTTTTCAACAACCATGCTGAAATCTGAGCGTAAGGATCATTGGTGCCATCACATTCAATAGTCAAGTTAACCGGTCGCACATTCCATACAGGATTGTTGTTGTCGATCAGGAATACTCTAAAAGTAACCGTACTGAAATTGCCACACTCATCTGTTGCAGTAAATACAATTGGTGTACCTGTTGGATTGTTGCATTCCAGTCGGAGGCTATTACGGTTAAAGTTATTGGTCCATCTTACTCGTGAACATGCATCCGTTGCAGAAGCCCCGGCATTGGTATTTAACCAACCGTCTAACTGACCGTATGTTGTAGGTACTCCACAATTGATGGTAAGATCTGCACCGCCTGTGATAGCAGGGGCTATTCTATCCAAAATAGTGAAGGTGTCATAAGCAGTTGCAGTGTTTCCACAAGAATCGCGTGCGGTGAATTCGAAAATATATTTACCGGTGTATTGGCTACAGCCGGATCTTCTGTCAAACACCAGCCAAGTCAGACTTCCTCCGGCACAATTGTCCGTAAACCTCGCTGTATTAGCCCAGGCCGTCATTCTTGCTGTTTGTGGAGTACCATCGCATTCTACTGTCAAAGGTCCAGGGGTAATTACCACCGGCGGAGTAAGGTCAGTTCGAATGGTTCTACTACAAGTATTGGTACAACCATTTGGAGTAGAACGGGTATAAGTCACCACGAAAATTCCACAAACTCTTGGAGTAAAGACAGCTGTTCCATTGGCATTCCTCACCAATGTTGCCCTTCCGCCAACTGTGTCTGCGGATGTCCAGATACCATCATTTGGTGTGGCAAGTGGAGTCAAGGTAATAGGCGTACCCACACAAACAGAATCTGCACTTGCAGTAAAACAAGATATCAATGGAGTTCCAGATTCAATTTTTATCTGATGGCATTTAACTGCTTCACAGAAGCTGCCTGCAGGATTGGTTCCGCAAGATGCATAAGTGATTCTTTCTGTGAGACATATTTCAAAAGTTGAAGGTGTTACCGGAGGAGTTGGTCCTATGGTAACAACACCAGTTGCAGCATTAATTGTAACTCCGGCCGGAGCAGCAGGAACCAAAGACCAGGTTCTGGTCAGTGTTCCATTGTTACCCCAAGTGTCAGAATTCAGGAACGGAGTGATTGTAACAGTAGCCAAAGGCTCCCAGCATACAGCATCCTGAGCATCAAAATTAGGCTGAGGTTCTTCTGTCAGCAATACAAAAGCGGTATCAGATTTAGGGCCGCAAGCTCCGGTTGCACCCGGATAAGAAGCAGGCACCGTGTACACAACCTGATGACAACCAGGCATAGCTGACATGGTCTCATTTCGGATGATGAAGGCAGGTCCTGTCAAATGGGTCCAGGTTCCTCCCCTGGTGGTAGAATCCAGATATAATTCAGAAAGATCGAAGTCCGTAAACGGATTAGGAGATCCAGCACTGAAATCATAGCATCCTCTAACCACATCAGGGCCGATATTTGGTATCAAACCACGTTTTACTTCAACATTTCGGGTAAAAGTAGCACTGCAACCATCAGGTGAATTAACTGTATAGGTAACTGCGTGTATTCCTACTCCGGCAATTGCAGGGCAGAATTCATACTGTGGATGGCCTACACCCGGAACAGGTCTTACACCTCTTCCTGTAAACACACCACCTGTTGTTCCAAGAACAAGGGCATCCAAATCCTGACATGGCATGTCAATACACAATGGACCTAATGGTCCCCATTCCGGATTGTTAACCGTAACACTGTTTACTACCCGAATCACTTCGCATACCTCTGCACGGCAAGTAGTACTCAAGCCACAAGCTGTGGTGGTTATCACTTCTTCCATACAGATGGAAGCTGTTCCATTGCCAACTACAGTTATAATTCCTGTAATTGTATTAATGGTCACAACAGAAGTATTGGTGCTTCTATAGTTTCTTACAACCGAGCCGCTGTATGAAGGACTGGTTATAAAGTTGTTGATGTCATAAGTGACGGATCCGGCCAATTGATTCCAACAGATTGCATCCGGCAAATCAAAGGAAGGATTTGGCATTTCGCCAACGTGTACAGTAAAGTCCTGTGTGGCCAAACAAGCACCGGTAGCGCCAGGGAATGAACGTACAGTATATCGTACTGTATAACATCCTGGATTTGTAAAGTGCAAAGTATTTTCCACAACAGCACCGGTACTGGCAGCAGGACCGCTTACAAATGACCATGTTCCACCGCGTGTCGCTGTAGGACAAAGCAGATCTGTCAGATTATGACTTCCCAATGTATATCTTGAAGCCAGTGTAACCCCATTGAAAGGTCCGTATGTATTGGTGTTAGGTCCTTTTGCCTGAGTAGCACACTGTAAAGTATCCCTTGTATCGGTACAATTAACCATTACCGCAGGATAAACCACGATATTATGAGTTTGTACAGCAGTACAACCTGCCCCATTTTGTACTGTATAAGTTACAGAGTGAGTTCCAGGGCCTGCAATACCAGGACAAAATTCATATTGTGGATGGCCTACTCCAGGCACAGGTCTTACACCTACTCCCGTGAATACACCATTTGGTGTACCGGTAACCAGGACATCCAAATCCTGACATGGCTGATCTACACAGAAAGGACCAATCGGGGTCCAAGTAGGAAGGACCTCTGTGTTGGATTGATGGATCGTTATTCGCTCACAATGAACTTCAGGACAGCTGATATTTGGCGGTAGAGTTCCACAAGCTGCATAAGTATTTGTTTCTGTAACGCACACTTCGAAAATACCTGCTCCTTGAACCGTCAAGGTAGGGGATTGTGCTGTAGCACTGCTTAAAGTTAAAGCAGGTCCCCCTGAAATTACCGAAACGGTCCAATTGAATGATCTTGTAGCTCCTACTGCAGAATTTTCACCATTGTAGAAGGTTGGAAGCGTAAGGGAGCCGGCAACACCATTCCAACAAGCCTCTTCAGCTACATCAAAATCAGGTTCTGCTGCTTCAGCCAACAGTAAGAAAATGTCATCACTCATTTGGCCACAAGCACCTACAGCACCCGGGAATGCAGCTGGAACGGTATATCTTAATTGATGGCAACCAGGTTCAGCTGAAAGTGTGTAATTTCTAATGGTCCCACCTGTCCCACTAATATAGGACCATGTACCTCCTCTGGTAGTGGTAGGCAATAACAATTCTTCTAAATTGAAATCTATAAAAGGTCCTCCAGAGCTCTTGTTGAATACATAACAACCTCTAGCAACATCAGCACTTATTACTGCATTGTTAGCAGGGAATACCGTAACCAATCTGCTGAAAGATGCAGAACATCCGTCCGGAGAATTTACTGTGTAAGTTACTACATGGGTACCAACGCCGGCTAATGAAGGGCAGAATTCATATTGAGGGTGTCCTGTTCCAGGCACGGGTCTTACGCCATGTCCTGTGAAAATTCCACCAGGTGTACCGGTTACCAAAGCATCCAGATCCTGGCATGCCTGATCAATACACAATGGACCAAGAACAGACCAATTAGGATTAGTTACTGTTGTATTGTTCACAACCCTAATGGCTTCACAAATTTCTGCAGTACATGTGGTGCTCACTCCACTGCAAGCAATGGTGGTAATTACTTCTTCCATGCAGATGTATGCTGTACCATTTCCAACTACGGTAATTAAACCGCCAGCTGATATAGTTACCACTGAAGTATTGGTGCTTCTGTAATTTCTTACCACGGATCCTGTATAAGCAGGGCTGGTGATAAATTGGGTTATATCATAGGTAATAGAGCCGGCCAATTGATCCCAGCAAACTGCGTCCGGAAGGTCAAATGATGGATTTGGCGCCTCTCCCACATGGATGGTGAAATCCTGTGTAGCTGTACAAGCTCCCGTTCCGCCAGGGAATGAAGAAACAGTATACCTTACTGTATAACATCCCGGATCAGAATAATGAAGAATTCCATTGGCAACTGTTCCGGCAGTTCCTGTAGGTCCACTGACATAAGACCAGCTTCCACCCTTAGTTGCGGCAGCACAAAGCAAGCTTCCCAAACCGTGCACATCGTGCGTATATCTTGAACTTAAAGTTACCCCATTAAAAGGACCATAGTTGTTGTTATTTGGTCCGGTTGCACGAGTGGCACACTGAATGGTATCGCGAGTGTCCAAACAGGCAAGCGTAACCGCAGGAAAAACTGTAATATTATGAGTCTGAACGGCAGTACATCCTGCACCGTTATTTACGGTATAAGTGACTGCGTGTGTACCCGGGCCGGCAATTGCAGGACAGAATTCATATTGTGGGTGACCCACTCCCGGAACAGGTCTAACACCTACTCCTGTAAATACGCCTCCGGAAGTACCTGTAACTAACGCATCCAGGTCCTGACATCCCTGATCTACACAGAATGGTCCGATGGCGGTCCAAGTGGGTATAACTTCTGTATTGGATTGGTGGATCGTAATACGTTCACAATAGGTTTCAGAACAACTGTTTACAGAAAACCCAGGATTATTACATGAGACAAGCGTCTCTGTAAGGCAAATTTCAAATATTCCAGCACCCTGAACCGTAATTGTAGGGTTTTGGATCGTATTGTTATTGAAAGTTGGTACAGGGCCTGGACCACTAATTAATGTAGCAATCCAATTATATGTATGGCTAGAGGCTCCTCCACCATACGTATTTCCATTATAAAGCGGATTTAAACTAACAGACCCAGCTACCCCATTCCAACAAATTTCCTCAGCTACATCGAAGCTAGGTGTTGGTTCTTCTGAAAGGGTAAGGTTAAGGTCCATAAACATAACACCGCAATCTCCAGTAGCCCCAGGAAATGATGCCGGTACAGTATACCTTAGTACGTGACAACCTGGCTCACCATAATAGGTTTCGTTAAACGGTCCGGCTGAATTTGGTCCTGAAATTTTGGTCCAAGTACCTCCTCTTGTCGTACCAGAAAGATAAGTTTGAGTAAGATCGAATTCAATCATATTGAACCCATTATGAACAATACAACCTGATCTAAAAGGAGTTAGTAGACTGGCATTCTGAGCCGGGTAAACAACCACATTTCTACTGAATGAAGCTGAACATCCATCAGGGGAATTTATTGTATAGGTCACTACATGAGTCCCTACCCCTGCTAATGCAGGACAGAACTCATATTGCGGGTGTCCAGTTCCAGGTACAGGTCTGACTCCATGTCCGGTGAAAATTCCACCTGTTGTACCCGTAACTAATGCATCCAGGTCTTGACATGCCTGGTCTATACATAATGGTCCAAGAACTGACCAATTTGGATTTGCTACTGTAGTATTGTTTACTACTCTGATGACTTCACAAACTTCTTCAAGACAAATAGACAATGTACCAAAACAGGCAAATGTGGTAATGATTTCTTGCATGCAAATACTGGTGGTACCATTTCCAACAACGGTGATTACGCCAGAAACAGGAGTCACTGTTGCAACGGCAGGATTGGTACTTCTGTAAGATCTTACTACAATACCACTATAAGCAGGGCTGGTAATAAAGTTGCCAGGTATGGTATATTGTACCAATGAAACCTGATCCCAACAGATGGCATCCGGTAGATCAAAGCTTGGATTTGGCCTTTCCCCAACATGAACTGTGAAGTCCTGTGTTGCGCTACATACACCGTCTAACCCAGGGCCAGACAATACAGTATATCTTACGGTATAACATCCCGGATTGGTAAAGTATAATAAATTGCCAGCTACTGCACCTGTATTGGCAGCTGGCGCACTCACCAACGTCCAATTTCCTCCTTGCGTAGCAGAGGCGCAAAGCATAGAATTTAAAGGATGAGTGCCTAGCGTGTATCTTGAAAACAAGAATACGCCACCATGAGGTCCGTATAAATTACTGTTAGGACCTAATGGCATGGTAGCACACTGAAGAGTATCTCTGGTATCTGCACATGCAACAGTTGCCGCAGGATAAACCACAAAACTGTGACATTCCACCGCAGAACAACCAGCACCATTATTCACAGTATAGCAAATTGTATGCGTACCAGGACCTGCCACTGCTGGGCAGAAACGGTAATTTGGATGTGATGGATCCAATTGTACACCATTTCCTGTGAAAACTCCACCCGTATTTCCTGTGATTCTGGCATCCAAATCAATGCAGACATCATCCACACAGAAAGGTCCTGCTGAAGTCCAGGTAGGAATTACTTCGATGTTGGTTTGATTAACCACAAGGATTTCACAATGCTCGTTGAGACAAGATGTAGGAACAATGTCATCACAGTCATCGTACTCCAATGTCTCTGTCAAACAGATGCTAAAGGTTCCAGCACCCTGTATAATTACTGTTGGTTCCGCAGAAGAAGGATCACTAAATGTAGGAACAGGTCCAGCTCCTGAAACTAAATTTGCTGACCAGGAGTAATCAATGTTAGATGTACCGGTTCCAAAAGTCGCACCAGTATAAAGCGTAGGTAAGCTGGCAGATCCAGCGATTCCATCCCAACATACCTGTTCAGCAAGATCAAAATCAGTTTGTGGCTCTTCAGTGATCATTAGGAAAACTGTGTCGATCATTTCGGCACAGACACCTGTAGCCCCAGGGAAAGCCGCAGGCACCGTATAAGTCAATTGATGACATCCCGGGCCGGCTTCAAAAGTCTCGTTTAAGATTCTACAACCAAAACCTGTCAGATCATTCCAATATCCACCTCTTGTGGTTGTTTGCAAATAAAAATCAGCAAGGTTAATGTCTGTCACATATTGTCCACAAATAGCAGAAAGTCTAAGGTCAAAACAACCTTTCTCCAAGTTTCCAACCAAAGTTGCATCGTTGGCTGCATTTACTCTGATGAGGGTGCAATAGGATTGCTGGCAGGAAGGATCTCCTGTGGTAGCACATATTAAATAAGTTCCTGCACCAGCAGCACTTGGATTAAAGACAGCTGTAGTACTGTCGCTATTTACTGTTAAACAGGAGCCGCAGGAAGCGGTCCAGATTACTTCCTGGGTATTGTCTCGGTTGAGTGGATTACCATCCTGAATACTTGGATCAGGCGTAGTCAAAGAAAGATTTATGGCAGCAACATCCACACATGTTACTTGTGGAGCCACAAAAGATGGATCACTGGAAGCACTCACTACCATAAATGCCCTGTCTACATCCGTGCAGTTTGCGCCAGTTGTAAGAGAATAGGTCACTTCAAAGCTACCTTCCCCTGCTAGTGCAGGAGAAAACATTGCAGTACCATCTGTCATACCTATAAGTCCGGTTGTAGCAGGAGAAACAGACCAAACTCCTGTTTGATCACATTGTGGCAATCTTCCTACCATATTAGTGGTGATGATTACTTTATTGTCACGTGTACAAACTGTTGATGGAACGTTGATCTCCACATCCGGTCTTGGACAAATAGTCACGATAATATCATTGTTGATATTGTCCGGATTACAATCCTGAGGGAGTGTATAGGTCACGTTTACATCTCCGCATCCACCGGTATAAAAGAAACCGTTTGGCAATAAGATACCGGTGATGGCAGGAACTGAAATTGCAGAAAGGCTGGCACTGAAAGTACCACCACCTAAAGACCCATTGGCTAATAAGGTAGAATATGGTATAAAAGTACCTGGAGTTGCACAAATTTTAAAGTCCTGAACCAAGTCATTTCCGTTATCCGGAATATCATTGTTGATAAGAATGTCAATGCAATAGTTCTCTTCGCATCTTGGGTCCCCAACACTGGCACACACTGTGAACAAGCCCGGACCAGGCCATCCGTCACCTTCAAGGTCTGCCGGTTGGAATGTTCCATTAATACCGGGACCGTCAGTAACCCCTGAACCAGTCCATCTTACATCTGCATCCACTAAAGCATTGCCTGCTTCATCCAATCCACTAAGCAGACTTAGAGTAACAGGGAAAGTAGAGGACCCTTCACACAATGGAGAAACCGGGGTAATTCCATTTGGACTTGCCCCATCTTTATAAATGGTTACCACTTGATTGTAGACAAAATCAGGACATCCGAACAATGCGCCTGTAGGGTCGTTGATGGTCATTTTAATGGTATAGTTACCGGCTACCACATTGCCCGGATCTATTATTACAGGTGGCAGCGTACTGATCGTCCCTGTTACTGGCGCTCCACCGATCAAAGTGTTACCTGAAGGACCAGAAGTTACTTCAAAAGTTACCTGATAATCAAAGCAACCATAAAATATTCTATTGGTGTCGTTTATGCTGAATGGTGTAGCATCCTGACACATATCATCCGGAAGATCGAAAGATCCTTTAGGACATTCGTTGATGGTAATGGCAATATCGTCAGAGGTTACAACTCCCTGACAATCTGTGATCGTATATCTTAAATTTAAGACAAGACAACCTCCATCATATTTTGCGATGTGAGAATATCCGGCACCGGTTGGTGGAATGATGTTCACACCCGGAGTTACCGGTCCACCAAGATTTGGAACCTGAGACAAAATCGTCCATTCTCCACCCTGAGGTGCATTTTGTAATAAGTAGGATTCAAGATCAATTTGTGCATCCGGACACAGACAAATTCCAAAATTATCCACCAGGAATGGCGGAGCATAATCTTGTTCTACCTTGATGGAACGGGTAAGTTCCACATGGCAATTGGCATCGCCAACTGTATAAGTTACGGTATAAACGCCGGGACCGGTTGGCTCAAAAATGGCAGGGTTACCACCATTACAGCGATTGTCCGGTGGAGCCGGGCTCACGAAATCTCCTGACCAATAACCGCAATCCTGTGCAGTAGCTAAATCCAGGTAATCGCATAAGTTTAATGGTAGATCAGACATACATACTGTTCCGGGGTTGGTCCATGCAGCGTCAAGTGGATTCACTTGAATCAAAACCTGACAGTTGCCTAAAACGCCACTTACATTTCCCGAACAGTCTTCTCCCCAAATTGGAATATCCTGAAGTCCTAGTTGGCCACAGCCAAATGAGGCTGCATCATTTCTTTCCATTGGGAACCCATCGCAATTGTCGTTTACAGTAGCTATACCGTTGAACCAATCTTGTGGTATGGTAACAGTAGAATATATACAAGTATTTGGATCTATGGATAAATAGAAAACAGGAGCCGGCAATGGGCAGTCAAGCAATAAATCCGGTGCCGTAACATCCTGAAATCTTAATAAGTTGTCGCAATTAAACAATACCGGCCCGCCATTAGGGTTGCCATTGCAATCTATAAATGAAAATTGAACATCCACCTCGTCATTTGGGAAAAGTGGATTGCAAATGATATTTCCTGCAAATACAGGAACGTTACCACCAGGAATCACAGGAGTGCCTGGTGCAAATAATTCGGTTTCATAACTTCCATTCCCATCTAAGTCAGCGTACATTCCAATCTGGGATGGATCTATTATGGAACAATTGTCACTAAAAATACTGGCGTCTCGGATGTCAGGAACGTTTGCAGAACAGGCTACATCAACCGGTAATAGAACCTGGGATGGACACACTGCTCCTGTAGGTGGCGTTACATCGGATACGGTAACTGTTAAAGTACAGCAATTGCTTGGAAGAGGTCCGGCAGGAGCAGGATCCAGGTTGCCATTGCCAAAGCAATCCTGAGCACATATTCTTATCGTAATTACCCTTGGGCCGGCGCATCCACCGGTGATCGTTGGGAAGGTATTATTTATAAAAGAGCCGACATTAGGATTGGTCACGCCCAAAACTCTTTGAGAATAAGTAAACGGACTACCGCAGGCATCCGTGGCAGAAGCAAGGCCTCTGAAATCGGCTACCGTATATTCACAATTGGCATCAAATGCATCTGTTGCATCAGGCGGACAAGTAGAAAGTATGGGTGCAACCTGATCGCGAAGACGTATGGTTACGGAAGAAATATTGGATAAGTTGCCGCAAGCATCTGCTGTACGATATTGAACAGTAGTGCCTAGGTTAGGTGAAGTCGAACAAGCCAGATCCGGTACAGGAAAACCACTCACAATAAATGCGTTGGCAATCAAAGTAGGATCACTGGTACAGTTGTCTGCTACTCTGGGTCCGGTAACAACACTTAATAGGTTAGCAAGTGAAACAGTACATCCACTGTCTATATCCAAAATCAATGTTGCAGGTATGGTTAGTGTTGGGTTTACCGCATCAGATACCGTATAGGAATCAGTGTTGGTAATAAAACATAAGGCACCGGTTCCAAAATTTAAATAAGTGGTCACCAATGAAACATTAAAAGAGGTCCCATTCGGACATGTTCCGGATTGAGGCACAAGTCCGGGAGTACCTGCAGGTGGTATCTGGATTGGCGTGGCACCCCCAATTCTTGTAAAGCCCATGCAGGAAGCAGTTGCCTGCCAATTATGCCCGGTGGCCACATTTGGAGTCAGGTACAAACAGCCTACTCCTAAGGCAGCATTTATTGGATTATTATTGCCTTGGGTTACGCAAACGTTCATGCCTGGAGCACAAGGTCCTTGTGCTGATAGGTTTTTACCAGGTCCAAATAATACCAAACACAGCGCGAGTACACCTGTGATGGCTTTCATTGCCTTTACGGGATTTCTTAAAAATGTTGTCATGGGGTTGATTTTTGATTGCCTCATTTAAAGAGAAATTGAATGATCGATGATAAAAATTTGGATCGGGTCATTAGGATTTTCAGGGCTTTTCACAATCTTATAGCTTTGTCCTCCACATTTTAGTTTACCATCATTTACCGAGACAGGTTTTTCATTGAAATTAACCCCCTCTGTGAGGATTACTCCCTTTGAAACCATCGATACATGGTTGGCGAAAAACTTAAATTTGGTCTCATTGTAACCAGTACTGGCAATTGAATCTCTCAATGCAGCAGGCAGTTTCCGGTACGAAACGTCAGGGTAAGCGAAGAACACAAAATTGAAATCAGGGTGGCTGTTCATAAAGAAATTAACGGTAGGGTCGTTCAACAGTCGCGTAAATTCACCAAGCTCAGCCTTGTCTTTGAGCGCAGCATTGACAAGGGGTAGTATAAATTCACTTTTGAAGTTTGCAGAATTATTAGAAATTTTTGTAGAATCAGATATAATGGGTTGACTTACAGTGTCTTTGTCCGCTTTTTTTACCTGTGAAGTGCAGGATAATAGATTAAAAGCAAAGAATGTTATGAGGGAAATAGAAACCAAGCCTGCATTCAGACGAAACTGAACACAGCACGGACTGCCATTCGGGGAATACATCCCGGACTTACAGTCAATTAAAGCAAATGGAGCACTTAGCTTCAATTCTTGCGCTTAATTGATTAAATAAATGGAAAGGGTGCAATGCGGGAAGGCTGATGGCTTCGTCAGTTCAAACCGGAATTACCTCTTTCTTTTAAATACCTTGAGCTTGGTTATTGACTCAGCTGCAAAGTAACAAAAACACTTTTAAATATATAGAATTTTTTAAGAGAATTTGATAAATTTAATTTTTACTTGATATTCCTCTGTGAGCATCAAGAAACTACACTGCAAAATAAAAGTGGATATGGAGTATAAATGGACTCCTGTAACCCTGGGTTTTACTGTATAAGCAAGCCCTCAATAAGATAAATTCTGGTCTCTCGCCCGAGTGGAAAGGTTGCCACAATATTGGCGGTCTGATTACCAATTTGTACAGATTTCATGTCTTCTGTAAAACTCAGCTTTTCTCCCGTCAAACTGGTCGCCCCGGACCAGGAAAAATCAGTCGCCTTAACAATACCCCTGCTCAGCATCTGTAGTTCGAAATCATCGGGTATCTGATCTTCCAGCTTTTTTCTTCTCTCTCCACTGAGGGTCTCAAATGCTTCATCAACAGGAATAAAATAACTCACCTTTAATCTTTTATCGTCATACAACATGGGTATCACGGAACTTGAGTTTTTAAGCATCCGATTATAGATTGTCAAATCCTGCCTGCTCTCTACAAATTTCATCACTGCTTCCGAAGCGGCAATGGATTCTTCTTTGCTGAATTTGTGGTCGTCCTTGTTTCCACTTTGGACAGTAGCTTGATTTTCCTGTTTTGCAACAGCCTGCTTTTTACATGCAGGAAGAATAAATAAAAAACTGATAAAGTAAATAAGGCATTTGAAGGTAGACATGGAAGGCTGATTTTTTAGATGGGTAAAGTTAAGGGAATGTGGGGGAATTTCAACTCACCCCCCGACCCCCTCTCTTGGAAGAGAGGGGGGGAGAATTTGGGGTGGGTTGAAATTACGTGGATACCGTTCAACTCACCCTGCCCTCTCTTAAAAGAGAGGGGGGGAGAATTTGGGGTGGGTTGAGATTACGTGGATACCGTTCAACTCACCCTGCCCTCTCTTGAAAGAGAGGGGGAGGAAATATGGGGTGGGTTGAAATTACGTGGATACCGTTTCAACTCACCCTGCCCTCTCTTAAAAGAGAGGGGGAGGAAATGTGGGGTGGGTTGAGATTACGTGGATACCGTTTCAACTCACCCTGCCCTCTCTTAAAAGAGAGGGGGAGGAATGTGTGTAAAGTTTGTATGTTTCTCTTTTTTTTAAACTAAAACAAAAAAGTGAATAGAAATAAATCTCAATTAACATTTTACTATTTTCACGGACCTAAAAAATAACACCCTATGTCTTTTACTTTCCTTGCTCGGAAATTGAGGAAGAATCAAACAATAGCAGAATCTGTTTTTTGGAATCATGTCCGCAACAGAAGATTTATGAATTTAAAATTCACCAGACAATTTGTAATTGAACAATCCAATATAATGGGTCGAAAAGAATTTTACATTGCTGACTTTCATTGCCATGCTTTAAAAATGATTGTAGAAATTGATGGCCCAATTCATCTTATGCAAAAAGATTATGATGAACTCAGACAGCAGCATTTGGTTGAAATGGGTTTCCATGTTATTAGATTTAAAAATGAAGAAATTATTGAAAATTGGGTTGATGTGGAAGAACGATTAAGATCTGGTGTATTGAAAAGATTGGAGGTTATTAGAAAATAAAGAATCAACTCACCCCCCGGCCCCCTCTCTTAAAAGAGAGGGGGAGGTTAAAAGAGAGGGGGAGGAAAAGTGGGGTGGGTTGAAATTACGTAGATACCGTTTCAACTCACCCCTAGCCCCTCTCTTAAAAGAGAGGGGGAAAAGGAGGATTCATACTTTTGACACTCAATCTTTCCCTCTCTTTTAAGAGAGGGTAGGGTGAGTTGAATGCGTCCAGTTATGTCCCGTTTTCTTACTATCCTGAAATATTGGTCAATAAAGTTTTAGGACAATTTACATGTCACCTATTCATTGCTAAAACACAAAGCCCCTCCTCAATCATGAGGAAGGGCTTTGGATTTTATCTACTGAAGAATCAGCTTATCTATTCTGCTTTACGAGCTTCATGGTTTTTGTCCATTGTCCCTGGCGCAGGTGGAGAATATACACTCCATCCGGATAGTTTTCTCCAAACTCAGCTGCATCTGTCTGGTTCTTGTAGAACCTCTTTTCGACCATTTTACCATAGGAGTTAAAGACGGACATTTCAATGTCAGACTTATCGTCGCTGTTGATAAACAGGTTGAAGAAGTAGGATGTAGGGTTCGGGAACACTTTTACGTATCTGGTTGGCTCAACTAACTCAGAAATTCCAAAATTATGATCATCCAGACCACCTTCATGGTCGTGGTCATGGCCATTCCATTGTTCTTCCTGATGTCCTGCGAATGCCGGTGGAGGACCACAAAGGTCATCACACTTACCAATTTTATCTCCTCCGTGGCCTGGAACGTGAGTAGGCACGCTGGCAATGGTTACCGGAGTGGTTACGCCTGAATGACAAACATAAATTGAGCCTCCGTTTGATCCCGGAACTTTAACATCCTTCACACAGAAGGTAACTGAACAGGTGGTTGTACAACCATTGCTGTTGGTCACGGTCACTGTGTAGGTAAAGTTACCCGGTACTGTTGGTGCAAAGGTAGGACTCTGACAGTTGGTACAATTGATCAGGTAAGTAGTCGGGCTCCAGCTGTAAGTGAAACCTGAACCTCCGGTAGGATTACAAGTCATCAACACCGTCTGAGGACCATAACCGAGGTAAACGTTGTTTGGAATACCGCCGGTATAGGCGCCCGTTGCCGGAGTAAGCGTGATTGAGCATGTAGGTTTGTAACGGATGGTTACTACCGAAGTACAAGTTTTGGAGTTACCCGAAGCATCTGTGGCTGTTAAGACCACATTGTTGTTGATCGGATCTGCACATGTGAACACTGACTTATTAATACTGAGTGTAGGCGATCCACAATTGTCTGTTGCGGTAAGCCTAACTTGAATCGGAGTGATCGTTTTCGTTCCACCAACCAAATCAACCGTAATGTTTTTGCAGGTCACATTTGGCTTAATGGTATCCAATATAGTAACTACTGCAGTATTCATACCCATGTTATTCGCAGCGTCTTTTGCGGTCAATGTAACCGTATTAGGCCCAATGTTGCTGCAGTTAAAGCTGGTCTTTGATAAGGTCAGACTGGTGATTGCACAATTGTCGTAGCTGCCATTGTTCACATTGGCAGTCAACAAGGTTGCAGTACCCAAAGCATTCAGATACAACGTTACAGGTTTGGTAATCACAGTAGGCTTGGTGGTGTCATTCACCGTTACAGTAAATGTACAAGTTGCTGAATTACCACAACCATCTGTAGCTGTCATGGTCACAGTAGTAGTGCCTACATTGAAGAAGGTGCCGGAGTTTTTACTGTAGGTAATGACCGGCATTCCTGAACAATTATCTGTTGCTGAACCACTGAAAGTAACCGTTGCTCCGCAAACACCGGTTGCATTTGGCTGCGTAATGTTGGCAGGGCAGGTTGGTGTCGGATTGATGTTGTCGTCCACGGTAATGATCTGGTTACATGAGCTTTCGTTTCCGCAAGCATCTTTGAAATACCAGGTCCTTGTTACCGTCATCGGGCAAGTGCCAACCGCAACGTCTTTGTATTCCACTGTTACAATTCCGCAAGTATCCGAAACATTACCCCAGTTTGGAGAAGATTCAAACACTGCTTCGGTGGATGCAGTCCTTACTGCTGAATAAGGAGGATCTGTGATATCGGCTGTGGTGCATCCGGAGATGTCTCGAGCCTCCGCACAATCTTCAATATCCGGTGCAGTTACATCCAGTACATTGATGATTTGATTACAAGTAGTAGAATTACCACACACATCGCTTACTGTCCAGGTTCTGGTCACCACAATTGGGCAAGTCCCGGAAGCCACATCCTTATAAGTTACTGCATTGATGCCACAGACATCAGTTGCAGCTCCCTGGTTGGTTGCATTGGAGAACACTGCATAACTGGATACTTTGGTAGTGGCAGAGTAGACAGGTCCTGTAATGTCTGCTGTGCTGCAACCATTGATGTTGCGCGTCACAGGACAAACTGAAATAGATGGAGCCTGAGTATCGTCCACTGAAATCGTCTGGTTGCAAGTACTGCTGTTGCCGCAAGCATCTGTCAATCTCCAGGTACGTGTTACCACCACCGGACATTCGCCACTGGCCGCATCTTTGTATTCTACTGTTACAATTCCACATGCATCTGTTGCCGCTCCGTTATTTGGTGCAGATGAATAAACACTGTACGTGCTGGCTGCCCATGTCATGGAGAATGGTGGATTGTCAATTGATCCTAATCCACAACCTTCAATAGTACGTGTTGCAGGACAAACTGTAATCGTCGGTGCCTGCGTATCGTCTACATTGATGGTTTGTATACAAGTCGTTTGGTTACCACATGCATCTGTGATCTTCCAGGTACGGGTTACTACTATTGGACAAGTTCCGGATTTGCTGTCCTGATATTTAACAGTAGCGATTCCGCAAATATCAGATGCATCTCCCTGATTGGTTCCATTTTCGAACTCTGCTTCTGAAGAGTTGGCTTCTGTTGCTGAGTAGGCAGGACCGGAGATGGCTCCTGTATTGCAACCCTCAATATTGCGGGTTACGGCACATGCATTGATGACCGGATTTTGAGTATCGTCCACGGTAATCGTCTGTACACATACATCGGAGTTACCTGCTGCATCACTGATGGTCCAGGTTCTGGTCACTGTGATCGGACAAGTACCGGAAGCAACATCCTGATACTGTACCAGGGTAATGCCGCAATTCTCGATGGCATCGCCATTGTTTGGCGCGCCGGAGAATATGGCATAAGTAGTCGTCGCAAGCGTTGCACTGTAAGCAGGGCTTGTTATGGCACCTGTATTGCAACCCTCAATGGCACGGGTCTCAGGACAATTGAGGATGATTGGATCTTCTATGTCATTAACCGTTATGGTGAAGCTGCAAGAAGCGGTATTTCCACTGGCATCTGTTACTTCAAAAGTGTTGGTTGTTACGCCAACAGGGAAGTAAGTGCCACTTGGTTGACCTGCAGTCTGCACTGTGTTTGGATTAGGACAGTTGTCCGTTCCTACAGGTGCGGTGTAAGTCACCAAAGCAGAACAGATACCCGGGTCACTGTCTTCTACAATATTAGCAGGGCAAGTGATCTGAGGATCCTCCGTATCATTTACAGTTACTGTAAAGCTGCAGGTTGCGGTATTGCCACTTGCATCGGTGACTTTAAACGTATTCGTAGTCACCCCGACAGGGAATGCAGAACCGCTACCTAAACCGGATGTCTGAACGGTATTTTGTCCAGGACAATTATCGGAACCAGTAGGTGGTGTGTAATTCACTTCGGCAGAGCAGTATCCTGCATCATTGCTTACTACTACATTCGCTGGACAAGTTATCTGAGGTAATTCGTTATCGTTCACGGTTACCGTAAAGCTGCAGGTAGCAGTATTGCCCATAGCATCTGTAACTTTGAAAGTATTCGTTGTGACGCCTTTAGGGAATATTGCACCACTTGCCAATCCGGTAGTCTGAATGGTATTTGCTCCAGGACAATTATCTGTTCCGGTTGGGGCAGTATAATTAACCACAGCAGTACACAATCCAGGGGTAGTATTGGTAATGATATTGGCAGGGCAGGTGATCTGCGGTAATTCATTATCATTCACAGTTACCGTAAAGCTGCAGACCATCATATTTCCGGTTGCATCCGTCACTTTAAATGTGTTGGTTGTCGTTCCTTTAGGGAATGCAGCGCCACTGGCTAAACCAGCTGTCTGAATGGTATTTGCACCAGGACAGTTGTCTGTGCCTACAGGTGTAGCGTAATTCACTACTGCGGTACACAATCCTGCATCCGTGGATACTGTGATGTTATTTGGACAACTGATTTGCGGCAATTCGGTATCGTTGACAGTTACCGTAAAGCTACAAGTCATGGTATTGCCAGCCGCATCTGTTACCTTGAAGGTATTCGTAGTAGTTCCAACAGGGAAGTAAGAACCACTCGCCAAACCTGCAGTCTGGATGGTATTTGTGCCAGGACAGTTGTCCGTTCCAACAGGTGCGGTGTAAGTCACCAATGCAGAACACAAGCCTGGATCGTTACTCACCACAATATTGGTTGGGCAAGTGATCTGAGGAGCTTCTGAATCGTTCACCGTAACCGTAAAGCTACAAGTGGTGATATTTCCTTCGGCATCTTCTACCTGGAAGGTATTGGTCGTCACGCCTACAGGGAAAGCAGCGCCACTTGGCAAGCCAGCAGTCTGGGTGGTATTGGCACCCGGACAATTATCGGTTCCAACTGGTGTGGTATATGTTACCACTTTAGAACATAGACCCGGTGTATTGGTAGTTACGATGTTGGCAGGGCAGGTAATCTGCGGAGCTTCCTCATCATTTACTGTGATCGTAAAGCTGCATGTTGCTGTATTCGAAGCTCCATCCGTCACTTTGAAAGTATTGACTGTCACGCCAACAGGGAAGGAAGAACCACTTGGAAGCCCAGCCGTCTGAACGGTATTCGCACCAGGGCAGTTATCTGTACCAACAGGTGCGGTATAATTTACAATGGCAGAACAGTTTCCATTGTCGTTAGCCACTATGATGTTGCCAGGACAAACAATCTGAGGGACTTCAGTATCGGTCACCGTAACGGTAAAGCTACAGGTAGCCATGTTTCCACTGGCATCCGTTACCTTAAATGTATTGGTGGTTACACCAACAGGGAAGTAAGATGCACTGGCAAGACCTGCTGTCTGAATGGTATTGGCTCCAGGACAATTATCGGTTCCGATTGGTGCAGTATAATTTACCAATGCAGAACATAAGCCCGGATCGTTGTTTTTCACAATATTGGCAGGGCAAGTGATCTGAGGTCCCTGTGCATCTGTAACTGTGACCGTAAAACTACAAGTTGCTGTATTTCCTGCGGCATCAGTAACCTTAAAGGTATTGGTGGTCACCCCAACCGGGAAGGTAGCTCCACTGGCAAGACCGGCTGTTTGAACGGTATTTGGTCCAGGGCAGTTGTCTGTACCCACTGGAGCGTTATATGTCACCACTGCAGAGCAGAGATTCGCATCGTTAGGCACGGAAATATTCGAAGGACATGAGATCGCAGGTAACTCGGTATCGTTCACAGTAACTGTGAAACTACAAGTTGCTGTGTTGCCCATGGCGTCGGTTACTTTGAAAGTGTTGGTTGTAACACCTACAGGGAAGCTTGCGCCACTGGCAAGACCCGCTGTCTGAATGGTATTGGCTCCAGCGCAATTGTCTGTACCTACAGGTGCAGTATAATTAACAACAGCGGCACACTGACCGACTGTGTTTGACACTACAATATTTGCAGGACAAGTAATCTGAGGTAACTCATTATCATTAACGGTTACGGTAAAGCTGCAAGAAGCTTTCACGCCGCCTGCATCCGTTGCTTCATAAGTAACATTTGTAGTTCCTTTAGGGAATGCAGCACCACTGGCAAGACCGGCAATTCGTGCGGTTGTAACGCCAGGGCAATTATCTGTACCCACAGGAGTGGTATAATTCACCACAGCTGTACAAAGTCCGGCATCGGTAGAAACTGTGATGTTATTCGGACAAGTGATTTGTGGTGCTTCTGTATCATTTACGGTCACCGTAAAGCTACAAGTAGCAGTTAATCCACCGGCGTCAGTCACTTTGAAAGTATTGGTGGTCACTCCCACAGGGAAGTAAGAACCACTGGCCTGTCCTGCAGTCTGGATGGAATTGGCACCCGGACAGTTGTCTGTTCCGGTTGGTGCAGTATAAGTTACCAATGCAGAACACAAGCCCGGATCGTTGCTCTTCACAATTGGTGAAGGACAAGTGATCTGAGGTGCCTGGGCATCTGTAACCGTCACCGTAAAGCTACAAGTTGCCGTATTTCCTGAGGCGTCTGTAACCTTGAAGGTATTGGTTGTCACTCCCACAGGGAAGGTGGCTCCACTGGCAAGACCTGCTGTTTGAACTGTATTTGGAGCAGGACAGTTGTCTGTTCCTACAGGAGCTGTATAAGTCACCACTGCAGAGCAGAGATTGTTATCATTTGGTACTGAGATATTAGACGGACAAGAGATTGCCGGTAATTCCGTATCGTTCACCGTAACGGTGAAGCTACAAGTTGCCATAGCTCCAGGTACATCTGTTACTTTGTACACAATGGTGGATACACCTACCGGGAAGCTAGATCCACTGGCAAGGCCAGATTGCTTCACGGTTACTGAGCCCGGACAATTGTCTGTACCTACTGGTGCAGTATAATTGACCACTGCGGAACACATTCCGGCATCATTGGATGCAGTTATGTTTGCAGGGCAAGTAATCTGTGGCGCTTCTGTATCGATAATGGTTACTGTAAAGCTACAAGTGGTCATTAATCCACCTGCGTCCGTTGCTTTGTAAGTAACAAGTGTAGGAACTCCTACCGAGAAGAAGGAACCATTTGCATTCGGTGGTGTAGTGGTAAGCATTACGCCCGGACAGTTGTCAGAGGCGGTAGGCTCATTCCAAGACACGGTTCGACCGCATAGGCCAGGATCATTACCCAATGGTCCAATGTTTGTAGGACAATTGCTGATGATCGGTGGCTGGTTGTCTACTATGGTCACGGTGAAGGAGCAAGTAGTAGAATTGCCGTTAATATCTGTAGCGGTATAAGTTACAGTTGTAACCCCGACCGGGAACAGTGCTAGCGCAGTTGGTGGAATGTTTATGATGTTCACTGATGGATTACTTGGAGAGACTGTCAATGAAGCAATGCCACAATTATCTAATGGAGTTGGAATTGTCCAACTATGCGTTTGCTCGCAAGAACCTGTTACTGCATTTAAAGTTACATTTCCTGGACAAGTAATCGATGGTGGCGTATTATCTTCAAGTAACACATTAAAGTTACATGTAGCCGTATTGTTACTCATATCAGTGACTGTAAGTGTTACAATTACAGTCTGTTCACCTGTATACATTGTTCCAATAGCTGGCGACTGTGTAACAACATACATTGGACAATTGTCATTGGCCGTCGCAAGTCCAATGTAATCTGCTAACAATGTTTTACAATTAGCATCAAGATATTGTGTTTGGGTAGTTGGACAACTGATTGTAGGATTTTCATTGTCATTTACTGTAATTGTGAATGTACAGGTCGCCGTATTGTTGCTCATGTCTGTAACTGTCCACATCACCGTTGTAACTCCTTTTGGAAAATCACTTCCGGCTAGACTACTGGTCATGTCATAGTTATTGACAATACTTGCCATTGGACAATTGTCATTAAATGATGTTGGATCAAATTCTGTTCCTACTGCTGTATAATTACATTCTCCTAAATCTGTATTCTTTGTCTGATTTACCGGACATGTAATAACAGGTAAAATTGAATCATTCACAATCACCGTAAAGCTACAAGTACCCGTATTAGGTACAGCATCAGTTGCAGTCCAGGTAACTACTGTGGTACCTTTAAGGTAATCACCACTTGCGTTGCCGGTATTGTTGAAATTATTTAGGTTAGAAATGATTCCGCAATTGTCTATGGTAGCAACATCAAAAATCAAAGCAGTTTTACACATACCCGGATCGGTGTTCACCGTAATTGAATTGTTAGGTCCAAATGGTGTTCTGATCCAGTCGACATTCTCCATGTTAACGAGGGTTCCGTTTTGTGCAGATCCTGCAATGTCTTTCGCTACGGTTCCTGTTCCTTCCTCTAAGTTATAATAGGCAACCAATCCAGGCTCTGTTCCTAATAATGAAGTGCCGAGATAAGTCTTAATTTGTGCAGCAGTAAGTGCCTGGTTGAATACACCCACTTCATCCATTTTACCATTGAAGTAATCAATGTTGGATGAAGTCTTAAATGCCATGGTCAGAGGGCTACCATTGTTCACAATATTTCCGGAAATGGTTCCTGTGGAGGTTCCCATCAAAACACCATTTACATATACATTGACTTTAGATCCGGTGTAAACTCCGGCGACATGAATCCATTTGTTGGTAGGTAATAAATTCGATCCACCTGAACCTACGGTTCCTGCAGAATACCAACCATTACTGTTTGTTGCAACCACAAAGTGGAAACTTCCGTTGGCGCCAATGATCAAGCGATAAGCATTTTCCTTGGCAATAGGTGCGTAATTCTGAACCGGAAGGGCATCTATTTTCATCCATCCCATTACAGTAAGTGCGCCCATTCCTTCCAGAACTGCATTGTCTGCTACGGTAACATATTCGTTTGTTCCGTCAAAATCAAGGCCCTTACCAATTTTACAGAAAACCTGTGGATTTTCACCATCGTTCACTGTAACCATGATGGTACAAGATGATGAATTACCACAAGCATCGGTAGCAGTCCATATAATGGTGGTGGTACCTGTAGGTAAAGTGTCGTTTGCTAAAGTATTGGTAAGATTGAAGTTATTGGTAATGGTCACAGCACCTCCACACAAATCAGAAGCAGTTGCGTTGAACTCAGTACCACTTACTATATAGCCGCAATAGCCTAAAGTAGTTCCTCTAGTAAACGGACTTCCACTGGCGCAAGTTATGGCAGGTGGTGTCTGGTCGCTACCGGTATTGGAATAAGTTCTGTTGGTTAATGCATTGTTACATTCATCTAAAACACTAAAAGTATAAGTTACGGTCCAGTTGCAATCTGTTCCTGTAACGACAGTGTTTGTCAGAGTTGCTGTTACCGGGCCAGAACAATTATCGGTATATCCTAATTTCGCATTGGTTGCATTGAAAGGTGCCGCAGTTGCAGCATTAGCTTTACATGCATTTGTTCCTGAAAATCCGGCGTAAGGAGTACCTGTCAATGTTGGGGCGGTCTGGTCGCTTCCGGTGTTTGAATAGGTACGACCAGTTAATTCGTTACCGCACACATCCTTTACGGTAAAAGTATAAGTTACTGTCCAGCCGCAATCTGTTCCAGTTACATTGGTATTGGTCAGTGTGGCTGTTAAAGCACCCGTACAATTATCTGTGTATCCTAATATTGCATTGCTTGCGCTGAATGGAGCTGCAGTGGCTGCATCTGCTTTACATGCATTAGTTCCTGTAGTTCCGGCATAAGGGGTACCTGTCAAGCTTGGTGCCGTAACATCATTTACAGTAACCACTTGTGTACAAGTTGCCGTATTCCCGGTAGCGTCTGTTGCTTTCCAAGTTCTGGTCAGCGTAAATCTGTGATCGCATGTTTGATTGGTGACCACTTCTGTTACGGTAACAACAACTCCCGGGCAATTATCTGTAGCAATAGCAGGGCCTCCTGTGTTGGCAATAGTAGCGTCTGCTGCGCATGAAACAGTAACGTCATCCGGACAATCTGTAATTACAGGATTCTGATTGTCGTTAACGGTAACTGTGAAGCTACAAGTGGCCATGTTCATACTGCCATCTGTAACTTTGAATGTATTGGTTGTCAATCCCACAGGGAATGCTGCTCCACTGGCTAAACCTGCAGTCTGTGTAGTCATTGGACTTGGGCAATTATCCGTGCCTACCGGTGTGGTGTAAGTAACAACGGCGGAACATAGACCTGCATCTGCATTGACTACTATATTAGAAGGGCAAGTGATCTGAGGCAACTCGTTGTCGTTGACCGTTACAGAGAAGAGGCACAATTTTGTGTTGCCACTTACATCTGTTGCAGTGTAAGTCATATTGGTTGTACCCTTAGGGAAGATTGATCCCGGAGGTAAGTTTGGTGATAAGGAAAGACTGACTCCCGGACAGTTGTCGGAAGCTGTTGGTGCCACCCAAGTTACTAATGCAGTGCAAAGACCAGGGTCGGTACTTTTTACGATGCTGTTCGGACAACCGGTGATTATTGGCAATTCATTGTCAATCACCACCACATTAAACATACAAGTGGACTTGTTTCCACAAGCATCAGTTGCCTCGAATTTTTGAAGGGTAGTTCCAACCGGGAAGAAATCTCCTGACATGTATCCTGAGCCATCTACTTTAACAATTGTCGGAATTCCAGAGCAATTATCCGTAGCAGTTGGGGCAGCGTAAGTAACTGATCTTCCACACAATCCTGGAGCCACATTGACCGTAATTGTGGTAGGGCAAGAAGTGAAGGTTGGAGGGGTTTGATCACTTCCGGTATTTGAATATGTTTGTCCGGACAAAGTATTACCACATCCATCTTTAATATCAAAAGTATAGGTAACAGTCCAATTGCAATCTGTACCAGTAATATTGGTATTTGTAAGTGTAGCCGTTACAGGGCCCATACAATTGTCTGAATAACCTTGAATAGCATTGGTCGCATTAAATGGTGCAACGGTGGCTGCATTTGCCTTACATCCATTATTGCCTGTTGTTCCAGGGTAAGGTGTACCTGTTAAAGTAGGAGCCACTAAATCCTGAATGGTTATCGCCTGTGTAGCTGTACTAGAATAAGAACATCCATCTGTTATTGTAAAGGTTCTATTCACCACTTGTGGACATGTTCCATTGAGCACGTCTATGTATGAGAAACTAAGACCAGGTGAGACGTCGGTAGCAGATCCCCCTTCAGCGAAATACTGAGATTCGGATATTGCAGAGGTGGTTGTAGAGTAAGGCAGATTGACGCCCAATGTCCTAAAATTATCCCAATAAATATCATAGGTCACACCCGGAGAGGCAGTATTATGCCCCTGGAGAATGACATTACCAATATAAGTTGAGGCAAATGCAGGTGTGTTTAAAACCAAATTTCCTACTTTATAGACAAATTGATTCCCTACTAGTCTGACCACTAAAGTTTGCCAAGTATCATAGGCAAAACCTGCAGGTAAACCCATATCAACCCAACCAGTATTATTGTCCCAACCTCTAAATCGTGGCACACCTCCATCGGAGGTAAATTCAATAATTGGATAAGCCACTACAACATTAAGATTATTGAAAGCACTTCCCCACATACCCGCCATACGACGTCCAGTGGTAGCCCATGAAGAAGGTATAAATAAATCCATGGAGAAACTTAAAGCATTACCTATATCATATTTTCTGCCCTGGGTATTGTAAAATGCGCTCTGGTAAGCTGGTGGCCTACAAGTCTCACAATCTGATGCATCTATTTGTTGTTTGATTCTGTCACCACCCATAAAATTACTGACTGCAAAACCAAAAGGTGGATAGCGATCAGGGTAATAAGTTTGTGGAGCCTGTGCAGGTCCCACATTTATTTGCTTAGCTTGAGGCAGCACCGCAGTACTACATCCATTAATAGTTACATCGGCGGGATCAATTACAGTTGGGGCAACCCCGTCAACAGTAATTAACTGGCTTTTAACCATTGGACATCCCGGAATGGTTACAGTTACTGTATAAGTTGTATTGCTTACAGGCGAAACTGTGATACTTGGTGTAGTAGCACCTCCCGGAGACCACAAATACGCTGTTGCTCCAGCTGTGGTTGCATCCAATGTAACATTGTCTCCTGAGCAGATGATAGCATCATTTGGATAAGTACCACTTGTTTCAGTTACAACAATGGTAGCGGTAGGTGATACCAGTATACCTGTACCACCTAAAAGTGGTGGAACATTATTAAAGAACTGACAAAATATAACTTTTGTAGTAATATTTGCACCAGTGCCAGGCCCAACAGGACCAGGACCACTCGCTGCATTCCAATAATTCTTAGTTGCATCTACATCCGTAGGACTTAAATTCTCTACACCGTAAGTAGTTCCAGAGAACCAGTTGTTGTCAGTAGCTGTAACAGAACCTGCATTCGCTGCTAGTTGAAGGTCTTTACCGTTTGGTAATAGAGTTTCAAAAAACTTATTTGTTTTGACAGTACCGGTACCGCTGTTGATAAAACGTACTCCAATGCCGTTGTCATATATATGGTTGTTTTCTATTAATGCGGAACCTCCGTCGACGTCAATTCCGATGGTATTGCCATTAATGGATAGAGGGTTATTTTTAACTGTAGCAGATGCATCTGGTCCTAAAACCAAAATACCTACAGGACTGCCAGAAACATTAGTATTCCCTTTTATTTCTGCAAAAACTGTTGCACCATTTGTATTCAAAGGATTGTCGTGTACTCTTATCCCTGCAATAGTAGCACCTGTAACAATAACACCATCAATAGTGGCAAAAGTAGGGTCAGCATTTGAAGTATATCCTTCGTAGTTGTTTACATTTATTCCAATTTTTGTATTTGTAATGTTACCTCCAGATATGGTTGGAGCAACTTGACAGTTCCAAACATTAATTCCTTCAACCACTGACCTTGTAGATCCTGTACCATTTATAATATTATTTGTGATGAATGAAGCAGTATTCTGTAATGACCCTAATAAAATACCCCTCCATCCAGTTTCGTTTGTGTTATCAAGAGTCGTTAAAGTATTAGTAGATAAGGTGAAAGGGGAAGCAGAACTGTAATGCAAATTATGAAAAACACCGACTCTCCTTGATTGAATCGTGTTGTTAGAAATACTTTGATAAGTGTTTGCTCCTGGGTTAGCCTGCGAGAAATTTCCAGTTTGAATTCCTAATCTAACATTGGTCATGCAGTTGTTGGTAACCGCTGCATACTGATTGTTGTATAGCAATACTCCGCCTCCCCAAAAATTTATACCAGAACCTGCATCATAAGTTCCAAGATTCTGAATTTTATTATTGGTTATTGTGTGACCAGTAGAAGGCACGCCTGCAGGGTAATCATAAAGTGTTAAACCAAAATATGAGAGGTTTTGGATAATGTTGTTGCTGGCTGTTAAATTGTTTATGCCGGTCTCATATACGGTTATACCTTCTGCTGCATCTATGTCTGCCCCATTGGTGCTGGAAAATCCACTTGTAATTGCTGTATTATCTCCATCAATGGTGAAACCTTTAATGGTTACATTAGAAGCCGCGACATGGAATATTTCACCCGAAGATATTGCTGCTGTGGCAGGAACTACAATCGCCTCGGCAACTCTTGGTGTGGCAGAACAAGGGTCAATATTGGCATTAGGTCCAAGTATGGTAAGTTGTTTGTTTACAACTATATTTTCCACATAGGTACCTGCTCCTACACTTAAAGTGTGCCCGTTTAAAGTTTGAGGATCGTCGATAGCAGATTGTATGTCGCAGAAAGTTTCCGAAGTGTTGGTGTTGGTTACCAAATTATTATTGGCACATTGACAAGACCCTGCGGGCTGGAATCCTACATTCCCGCTTGCATCCACCCCGGTGCTAAGCACTGTTCCCAATAAGATGTCGCCGCTTGCGCCTTCTACAAATGTATTTAGGATGATACCTAAATCGGTAGTTCCATGCCAATTACAAACAACATTAATATCGCTGGTAATTCTGCTTATTACTGCTTTATGAGCAAATGCAAAAGAAAGATCATTGCCTTCTATAACAACGTTTGATGGTGTTGCATTTACTTTTCCAATTTCCCCAATTCGTATACCGTTTCTAGGGCCGGTTATTTTGTTGTTTTTAATAGTGACATTACTTAGAGATGCAGGGATTGTATTGTACGAAGGGGCATCGTCTCTTGCTTTAATGGTAATTGCAGCAGGATTTTGAAGATCACCTGCTGTTCCAGTAAAGCCAGAATTAGTAATGTCACAATTTTGAATGGTTATATTGGAATAACTTCCATATTTTAAATTAATATCGACACCATTATTAAAACCATATGCTGGATTGGTACCGTTATTATCCATCGTAAGATTTTCAAGGATAGCATTACTTAATTTTTCGAAATACAAGCCTTTTTCAAAATTATTACTGATTGTACTGTTTTTAATGTTAATATTATCAAAAGCAACAGGTGTTGTTGCTTGTGCAATATTAAAGCCCTGCGTATTACCAGTAACTGTGCATCCATCCATAACAAAACCATTCACTGCATTAGCAGTACCTCCACGAACACCAACAGTAGCACCTAAATAAGTGGTACGTTGAATGTCGGTATTTATAATGTCAACACTCGAGTTGTTTCCTCCAAGATTAACCCCATAACGACAATAATCAACTAAGGCAATATTATTAAGAGTTGGATTACCAACTCCATTCAAGAGAACTGCATCTTGATAATTAGTGACATAAATATTTTGCAAGGTCACATTAGAAGCTGATACCGTGAAACCTACACCAGTACATGAGGAGGAAGGTGTTAAAACAGTATTGGTTGCAGGGTTGCTGCCTTTTCCAGCTCCAATAATAGTAAGCTCTTTTGTTACCGTCACATTTTCATTGAAAGTTCCGGCACTAACCATTAGTGTATGACCATTGAGCGTCTGTGGATCATCAATAGCTGCCTGGATGGTGCAGAATTTTTCCAATGTGGTAGTATTCATTACTCCGGCACATTTTGTCAAAACAACATCATTTCCATCTCCACCGGCATAATTAATATCAAAAGTATAACCACTTACTGTTATTACATTTCCTTGCGCAAACTGACCAGAAACTGCATCTGCCAAATCATTGTCAATTATTTTTAATTGATTTCCATTTGCAGGTATATAACCTAAAATTAAATTCAAAGTGGCTCCACCTAAAGTAACCGTTCCATTTACAATGAACTGATCATATAAAGTACAAGCGGTGGTTCCATCCGCCTCAATATCCAAAATATCTCCACTATTCAGAACCAAATTACCTGTAATCGTAACGCAAGATGGGCTTGAACCCGGTGCAAGAGTAACCGTCTTACCAGTTGCATCTGCGCCGCCGGTGTAGGCGGTAGCACCGCCTTCTATGTTCACTCTACCTGCACTGCCCAGAGCGTTAATGCCCCGCTGGATGGATGGGGTTGTTGTAGACGGGTTTGAGAAACTAGTTTGGGTAACTGAAGTGGTGTTCGCCTTTACCGACACATAACCAAGATCGGAATCGTCGATATCGTGCAGGATTTTATTTTCAATTGCGTACAACTGAGCCACCGTTGCGGCAGCACCAGTAATACCTTCAAAAGTCGCTGTGGTGCCGTTAAGATCTCGATTGTACTCTAGCATCTCAACATAACTGCCAGATTGTCCGCTAAATGCTACGTTGTTCAAGGTGGCTCCGGTGAGCGCATCGTAGGGTGTGAAGCCGACTGTTGCAGGGTCCGGATAATCCAACTGAATACCTTTAGCGCCGTTGGAGAGGGTTACTCCTGCACCCAGGGTGAGCGCTACGGTGCGTTTGTTAATAAGTGGAGCGGGGTTTGACGTGGTCCAGGTTGCGTCGTCTTTAAGTTTGATGGCGGTGCCACCAGTATTTAAGGTGAAGGATACGCCGCTGATATCGGCATGTGCGCCGACTGCTGCGGTGCCAAAATTGGTGGCAGGATCGGTATCTTTGTTTTTAAGGAAAATCCCGATTGCGACATTGCTTACCGAGCCGCTGGATATTTGGCCATAGTGGTCCACATTGCTGCCGTCTCGGTTATTGTCTACATAATACAACCAATAGCCATGACCTGTTGCTCCAGGTTCCAAAGCAGCACCATTAATAGTGTTATTAGTTGCTTCCCAATACTCCGGTGTTCCAACCAAAGGAAGGTTGGGCTGGTTTAGGAAATTTTGTGGAGCGGAAACGGTAGCGTATATGAAGCCATACCAGGTTGTCCTTGGAGTAATTGGTGGATTGGCATCACCTGGTGCCGCAGGAGCTACTGAAATATTATTATCCTTTAAGTTATATGGAGATGCGTGGAAAAGGTTCGTCCAAATACCCGCAAAGCGTGCTGTAATGGTATTATTTTCAATTACCCTATCGGAAGCATTTCCCATATCCTTTATGCGGAAAGAACTGAATGCAATACCATTTTCTGCGTTCGTCACTGTATTATTCGTTACTTTGGCAAACATGGAGTTACCAAGACGAATGCCGGTTGATCGTACATTTTCAATCTTGTTGTCGTCTATTAAGATACTGTGCGAGAAGAGAGCAGGACCACCTGAAGCAGTATAATTGGTTGTTTGCTCAATACGAATACCATTCTCCAACTTGGTGGAAATATTCTTAGCAATCGTAATACCACTTACCCCATTGGCGTTGATAAATATACCTCGAACAGCATCATTGGACAGCCCGTGAGCGCCGCCCAATCCTACACCACTATTTGGGAGTGACGGATTGTCGCCATCCACTTTGAAGCCTTTGAAATTTACATTGGAAACCGTTATGGTGACAATAGCCCCACTTGCCGTATTTGTAGTCGCAGGCACAATAATGGCCTCTGCCACCCTCATTCCGCTATTAGGCGAGATGGCAGCATTAGGGCCGTTAATGGTTAGGGATTTGTTAACAACAATATTTTCAGCATAAGTGCCAGCACTAACATTTATTGTATGAGAATTTATTGTATTACCATCATTTATTGCTGCTTGGATATTACAGAAGGTCTCGCCATTATTAGTATTTGTAACTAAACCATAATTATTTGAAGAAATTACATTTCTTACATTTACGGTATTTGCACTGAAAATGTTTGTATTATCAATAACATTACCACAAGCGTATGGTGAATTGCCTCGTCCAAAATACATTGGTGATAACACAGGCATAGATCCACTTCCAGTAGAACCATCGCCTGGGTAATTAGAGAAAGGATGTAAACCTCCTTGTTGCTGAATAGCCACATCACAATTATTAACTGTATTTCCTGATACAGTGTGATTGGTTCCTTCAATTACAATTCCAAATCCTTCCTCCCCATTACCAGCGGTTTGACGATAATCTTCTACAGTATTTCCAGACACTGTAACTCCATTTGGAATGTCAACATTATTATAAAAAACAGAGCGTCTGAAAACAGCTATTCCGGCACGATCACGTTGATCAGAATTTAATGTAGTTAATTTTACATTATTGCCGGAAACGGTTACTCCACCTGAAGGATTTTTAATTTCGATCCCAAAACGACCACCACCTGTAATTGTATTATTGTTAATCAAATTTGCTCCAACAGAAAAATTTAAACCGGTTAAACCAATGGCATTATCTCCGCCACCAATGTCAAGAGTGTTTCCTGTAACAGTAACGCCTGATGCGTCGCCATCCTGTAATTCAATACCACAACAAGAGTTGTTTGATACTAAATTATTGGAAATTGTAATATTGGTTTTTAATCCATCCCATAATACAATACCGCGAAGTCCAGGTCCATGATTAATAACACGAGAATTAGTTATCGACACATTATTAATGCCAGTTAAAGCTCCTCCAAAAATGCCATGATTGGATGGATTATTTTGAACCGTTACCCTATGAATGGTAAGATCATTATTTGAGCTTGTAGCAAAAATTGCTGCAGTCGAATTTCCTGAGGTGCCGGTAAAATTTTGTATTCTCATTTCCTTTATGCTCACATTAGTGACTCCTCCATTGATAGCTATACCGCTTCCACTTCCCAATCCCGTTCCATCTAAGATACATGCAGCACTATCTAAACCTTGCAAGGTCAAGCCTTTGTCTATCACTACTCGCTGTGTATAAGTCCCAGATTGCAAGTTTATAATGTTGCCAACCTCTGCATAATTCACTGAATTCTGAATCTGATCAATTTTAGTAATTGGCACCGTAAAATTGTTGACGTATTGAGTATTCGTAACATAAGTAACTTTTCCTTTTTTGGAAGCACTTACTTCTTTATGAGCCATTCTAGCTTCAACATCAAACAATTGAGCATTCGATAGTGCATTAAATGCCACTCCGGATAAGGTTGA
Source organism: Candidatus Vicinibacter affinis (assembly GCA_016714365.1). Classification (NCBI taxonomy): domain Bacteria; kingdom Pseudomonadati; phylum Bacteroidota; class Saprospiria; order Saprospirales; family Saprospiraceae; genus Candidatus Vicinibacter; species Candidatus Vicinibacter affinis. The sequence goes on from JADJNH010000007.1 coordinate 584,905, forward strand.
AGAAGTAATATCTAATCTAAAAGACACTGCTACATTACTTAAATTGATCATGGTAGATGCAGCATTGTTTATAAAATCATTTGCACCCAAGACATACGAGCCAGTTGTTGGGACATTGCCACCAAAACTGATTTGAGTTCCATTATTATTAATAGTATTACCAGAGACTGTGACATTGTTGTTCATGTCATCGATGTTCATACCAGTACGGCAATTCAAAATAGTATTTCCAGTAACTGAAACTGTGAATGGACCTTGGTCTACATAAATACCATTATTCCAAGACTTGTGTCCACTAAATAATCCTCCAGATGCGTCTCCAAAGATTTTATTATTAGTGATAACTTTGTTACCACCTGCTGTAGTAGTTGCTATAGCACGAATTATTTGTCCTGTATTCGAACCATTTCTTTCAAAAATACAATTCTTCACTGTGTCGATGCCACCACCATCTAATTCAATCTGATTTGCAAAGCCTGGATCGCCATCATTCCTTAAGATGTGTAAACCGTCTAATGTAGTATTACCAGCATTATTTATGTCAATAGAACAATTCAACAATATTGCTTCAGCCACACGTACACCTATCCCTGGGATTCCCACATTAGGACCTCTTAAAGTAATCGGCTTATGAATATTAATATTCTCCGTATAACTTCCAGCATCACACAAAATCACGTCATTTGCCATTGCAGCATCAATGGCTTCTTGAATGGTACCATGGTCTGTCAACTGTGTAAGGTTATGTACCGGCGTCATACCAAAAACTCCAAAAGTTGAGAAGCTGATATATGGTCCTGTATTGGAGGTTTCATAAGGTCCAGTCCCACTCACTGTTGTATTTTGATAAGTCCAAGAGGCACCATTATTTTTGCCAACACTGGCGGGACTGTTTTTTACATTGTTTGGATCGGTGGGAAAGCCAAATTTTAAGTTTACATCGCTGCCACCCATCCCAGCTTCAGTGACGGTCCATTCAAACTCTGCAAAGCGGGGACCATTTGGTGTTGGCGCTGTAAATTCGGATAAATTTGCACGGTCAACTACTGAAGCAGTAAGGTCATCCGTGGTATGAGCCCCCGTAGCACTAACAGTGACAGGAGTATATCCAGCCATTGTACCTATCGGAAATGCCACGGTACCACTAGTCGGCACAGTAAGGGTTAAGCTGCCTGGTGGAGGCGGAGGTGGTGCTGCTAAACTAGCTTTTACCAGTTCATTGTGTGAATAATTTATATGATATTTACCTGGATCCAATGTTCCAGACTTAACATCAAATTCATCTAAAACATAAATATTTCCCAATAACCTAACGGTTTTACCGGGAGCATCCATGACAATGCCCTTCACTATGGAAGTGCCGGAAGTCAATAGACTCACCCCGGACCTGATCGTCAACACCTCTTCCACCACAGCAGGCAATACGATCATCTGACCGTCCACCGCATGATCCAAAACATACTGCAACTGGGCAGCGGCAGGCTTTGGTGAAGCGGCATTGTAGCCATTTGCAAAAGCGAATCCTGTGCTCAACATAAAGGCAAGGATCAAACTAAGTGCATTGAAGTTTTTCAACTGCTTGGAGGGTAGATGTAAATTCATAAAGCTTTGTTTTGTGTAGGGATGAGGATGTGATTTCATTGATTCTGATTTTTCCAGGGTTTCTGGCAGGTGATTATGGTATTTTGAACTTGTAGGCATATTGAAGGGCTGTGCAACTTTTACACAGGGGTAGTCCTCATTATTGAAAATTTTGTGGATGTTCATTGGATTAGGTTTTGTTCAGGACTCGTGCCGAATGTATCTCTGCACACGCAAGTACTGAAATGGTTTGTTGCTCCTGACCCTGAAGTAGGTAGCTGAAGAAATATTGAAATGGATGGTACAAAAGTATGACTGCTTACCGTCGGTGCGTGTTCCTGAAATCTGTACGGATGAAGCATAGAAGTTTTGGTTTTGTAGTTTTCTAAGTAAAATAAAGTTATTAAAGTATAAAAAACAAACACTCTTCCGAATAGGATCCGGTCGAGTCTTTGGCCAAAAGTAAATAAATATCTGGATTTTGAGCCAAATTTGTTAATTATTTTTATATAAAGCTTTCCAAATGGTAGGTTTTTGTGGTTTTTTGGTAATTTTTTGGCTTTGGGAGGACATTATGAAGGGTTTCGTTCTTGGGTTTGGGGGAAATTTTGAGTGTGGAGGGGGAGGGGGCTAAGCGGGACGCGTTCAACTCTCCCCCCAATAAATTGGGGGCACGGCCCCGGCCCTTCTCTTAAAAGAGAAGGGAGGAAGACTACTTGGGATGTGTTTCCATCTACAAGCTTTAAGCCGGGAGGTTCAAAGCAACCATGATGGGGAACTGAGCGGGACGCGTTCAACTCTCCCCCCAATAAATTGGGGGCACGGCCCCGGCCCTTCTCTTAAAAGAGAAGGGAGGAAGACCAATAGGGATGTGTTACCATCTACAAGCTTTAGGCTGGGAGGTTCAAAGCAACAGAAAGGGTTGTTTCATGCGTCCTCGCTTAAAACTGACGCGGGTGGAAAAGGAGGGTGTTGCTTTCCTTTGTAAGCAGTACGTAAGCTTTAAGCCAGGAGGCTCAAAGCAACCTTGATGCTGCGGGAGGCTCAAAGCAACCGAAAGGGTTGTTTCATGCGTCCTCGCTTGAAACTGACGGGTATGTAAAGGAGGTTCTTACTACCCATTATTAGGCAGTACGTAAGCTTTAAGCCAGGAGGCTCAAAGCAACCTTGATGCTGCTATTGATGTTTATGTCGCGGTTGCAAACCACGATCATTAGTGCATTATGTTGACTAAGCCATGTTATTGTAAAAATATTTAACTATCTTTACGTTATTAAGTACGTAATTACGCTATATGGAAGTTTTAAATTATTCAACGCTAAGGTCTAATCTTAAAGCTGTACTGGATTCTGTTGTAGATGACCACGAGACGGTTATTATCACCAGGGGTGATGATAATGCGGTAATCATCTCGCTGGAAGAATACAATAGCTGGCAGGAAACATTGCACCTGCTCAGCACGGAAAATAACAGAAAAAGGCTCTCAGAAGCCATCAACCGGGATAAAAAAGGACAGTTTAAAAAACATAAACTGATCAGTGATCATGAAGGATCTTAGTTGGGACAAAGACGCCTGGGAAGACTATCTTTATTGGCAATTGAATGACAAAAATACCCTCAAACGAATCAACAAATTAATCGTCGGAATTCAAAGAGACCCTTTTGCTGGTATCGGCAAACCTGAATCACTAAAATCAAATTTGGCTGGCTATTATTCACGCAGAATTGATACCGAACATCGACTGGTCTATGCGGTTTATGAAGACAGAATTCATATCATCCAATGCAGATTACATTATTAAGCCTAAAAAGTTAATGAAATAGCTTACGCTCTTCCTGGCGACTAATAGAACAATCACCAAACAAATCTCGATAATTTATAGGATTTTGAACTTTTTCTAATTCAATACTGAATTCGTAATTGAGTTTAAAGTTAAAAACTTTGATCTTAGGGTGTTGAGGAAAATCAATCTAGATTGTATTAATTTCAATTTAATTCTTGAACATTTATAAACTATCCTCTTCAATATGAGCGACTTTCAATAAGCTCTTAAGAAGTCCTATTTTAAGTGGATTGTTTCCATGTACAGGAACAGATATTCTGACATTAAAATTAGGTTTTGAAAAAATAAAATGACTTCCATTAATTCTCTTAAGTATCCAACCATTACTCTCCAGAATTCTACAAAATTCCTTTCCTGAAATTTGCCTCATATAGCAATCTCAAAGATTCTAGCTTTACTGTCGGGCTCCGGCTCTTCAATGTTTACGTTCAGACACCCTTCAACTGCTTCATAGAGATTTAGCAATAATTCATCAAAAGTTTCACCCTGGGTTACACATCCTGGTATGGAGGGCACTTCTGCCCAATATCCACCCTCTTCCGCTTCATGAACCAATACCTTCAATTTCATATAAACTATATTGTTCCGCTAAAGTACAATTTTTAAGGTAAACATTAAGTATTGCATAACTTGAGCCTATGTATTGGGACTTCTCTAAAAATAATCGAAATCGTCCTCATTAACTATTACTTCATTATAATTTCCATTTCGGTGCTGGTATATAGGACAAACTTTTGGTAATTCCGTTTAAAGTTAAAAACTTTTCGATAGTAGGGGGACTGAGCGGGACGCATTCAACTCACCCCTGCCCCTCTCTTGAAAGAGAGGGGGAGGACTCAGCGGGACGCGTTCAACTCATCCCCGGCCCTTCTCTTAAAGAGAAGGGAGGAATCTTAAAAGAGAAGGGAGGAAGACTAATCGGGGTGTGTTACTATCTACAAGCTTTAAGCCGGGAGGCTCAAAGCAACCCGATGCTGCCGGTGGCTCAAAGCAACCGAAAGGGTTGTTTCGTGCGTCCTTGCTTGAAACTGACGGGGGTGGAAAAGGAGGGTGTTGCTTTCCTTTGTAAGCAATACAAGAGCTTTTAATTGCCATTGTCTGATCCATAAAAGGAATTTACTTACTTGTATAAATTGGCATTCGGATTGCCATCGCCGTCAGAATCGAATCCCATCACTTTCAATCTTATTTTTAAATATCCATTGGCTCCGGTGGTACCGTACTGATCCTCCACCAACATCAAACCATATGCTTCCCGATTTTGCATTTTTGTCTTGATGGCAAATACTTTTCCATTTATTTTTGTTCGGCTTTCAAATTTGTCTTTGAAGGCAGGGGTCTGCTTGATCACGGCCAATAATTGATTATTGTTTTGGATTTTTGCAAACTTGTCCGATGTGAGCGCAGTTAATGCTATCTCACTTTCATTGACTTCTTCCCATAATTTGACCGGTATGTTTGCATCTTTATAATTGCTTCCCCTGAAATAGTAATTTGCGAAAAGGTCATTTTTTACATATGCCGGAGTCAACAATGCATACATGGGTGCTGATCCATAATAATCCGTTGCGGTAAAAATAACATCTACGCTGCCAGTATTTCCGGCTGCGTCCACATCGTCCATAACAAGACCACTCATCATGTCCAGGTAACAACCATATTTTTGGTTGTTTTGATTCCCCAGATTAGCTGAGCCATCTGTGTTATATGAAGCGGATTCCGGTTCTTCAAATTGTTCCACGGTGGATCCTGTCTCACTTACTTCGGTCGGACTATCTTCCAATGGCTCTGAAAGATCCAATGGGGGATTTGGCAATTGGGCATCATTTGTATTTACTGTTGCATCATTGTTTTTATTTTTAAAATGAAGTCCGCGGATTGGATCAAATATTTTTATAATAGACTTAACATTTTGAACTGTAGCTTTGATCCCTTCCCCGGCCTGCTGGATGTTTTCATTCATAGCTACACTCCCATTCTGTACTTTCTGACTTTTCTGCTGAATCTTTTCTGTGGCAGATACCGCTTTATCCATTTTTTGTTCGATCTTATTCTGTGCTTGCAGACAATAAATGCTTGCCACCATAAATGTCATCATTATCATTAACCTGAAATGCAGGTTTGCTAAATTTTTCATTGGTATAATTTTAAAGTAGGAAATGAATAATAAATTGAATCTAAATCAGAAGATAGTTTCATCAGATCGATTTACTGACGACATGATAACCTGATCCTTCTATTAATTTGATTTAGGATTTTTGGTCATGGTATTATTGGACAAGACAGCATCATCATTGTTTGTATTGCTATCCATACGGATATCCGGATCGTATTCAATGAAAACCATATAATCCGGAGGAAATTCTTTACTGTTTTTAAATGCCGGTCTTTCGTAAATAATTTGCAATTCTGAATTGCTGTTCAATTGATTAAATCTCAATTGCTTTACCATTTTTCTGTTTGCAGAGGAATAATTTTCCCACATCTGGATGTTTTGTTGATTTGCTCCTGATGTGTAATTCTTACCGCCTTTGTTTTTAATGGTGCCGGTAACCCTTAAAATATCGCCGGTGCTTCTTTTAATGGTTTTAAAAGAAATATCCATTACAGCAGGATCTATGGTATTCAGGTAAATTGCCTTTTGAGTCTCCACTGCTTTGTTTGGCAAGGGTTTAATCCCGGTGGAAATCTGAGCAAAGATGTATCCGTTAGAAAACAATACTAAAGCGAATATTGCTAAATTTTTCATGATTATAATTTTATGGAAATGAGATAATATTTATGAATGAAAATATGCGAATTGAAATTTATTAGATTTTTATATTAACGAATTACAATACTTGCCTCAAAAGGTCGGTTGTTGCCATCAAATCGGACAAGCGGATCCCCTGCTCCATTATACAATTCTCTTTGATAAGTTCCTTCCTGGGCAAAAACTCTGAATGAATTCACATTCCAATTGTCTCCGCCTATGCCTCCACCAAAAGTTGTTTTTAAGACTACACTTTTGATTTGGTCGCATTTCACACTTTTTTGCAATTCAATCGGCACTACCTGGTAATAATGATCGATCCAGCGAGCACCTTTGTTGATGTTTTCAAATTTTTGCGAAGTGCCATTTTTAAAATTAACTATTGCCTGAACGTTGTCATTTCCTCCTCTTAAATCATCACCACCGGTAAAAATTTCCAATAATAATTCATGTACAGTTCCATCCTTGCTCAGCACTTGTGACTGGATGGTGGGAGGCACTGATCTGCTGTATTTTTTATCTACGAAATAGGTCATCCATTCACAGGAAACATCCTCTATATAATGATAACAATTTCTTGCAACATCCGGAATAAGCGTCATTGTTCGGTTCGGAAAATTAGGATCACAAATGAATATTTTAAAGTCTTCTTTAAATTTTCCCAAATCTCCTTTGTAGCGACCTAACTGATATCCAATTGCGATCACCTGATGATGAGAAACTACACCGCCACCACCTGCTTTGAAAAGTCCCAGGACTGCTGGTTTGCCGGCGTCAATACTTTCTTTCAATTCCTGTAACCTTCCGCCATTAAATCCCTGAATGCCCCAATTAAAAAATTCACTGGTTCTCCAACCAAAAGGATTGTTGATTAATTCCGCCCACTTGTCTGCATTGGAAATAATGGATTTCTTTTGTCTGGCTTCAATAAAATTAGACAAAGGAGAGCCATTAAATGGTCTGTATGATTGTTGAGGAATCGTTCGTCCTGCGTAGTAATAATCCACCATGGTGTATGCCATACCTCCACAAGCACCTGCCAGCACAGGACCATTGACCAAAGCAAGTGGTAACTCCCAATGTATGTCATTCACAAATTTAAACCCGTGGACTTCTGGTTTAAACGTAGTCATTTTTCGATTTAACAGAGCATCCTGTCCTGTAAGAGGAGTGTCCTTTATTTTGGTTGTTATCTTACTTTGTGCGGAACTCACTTGAATTAGTGTAATACTAAACAATACCGCCATTGAAAATTGAATGATATTTTTCATGATTTAAAATTTTAATCGTTTATAAATATTGCTTAAAGATTTTTAAAAATTAGTTACAGGCTCTGCCGGTTACATTAATTGGGTACCGCTTATTCTCTCCTGTAAATCGAACCAATGGCGCACCATTACCGCGATAAACTACCAATCCATCAGGATAAGATCGACTTATGTAGCTTACTTGCAGTTCATTCACATCCCAATTGTCATAATGTTCGAAAATATTTCCTCTATGTTCCGGAAGTCCACTGTGGGATAGTGCCATATCCAAAATTTGATCTATTCTAACCCCGGGTATAGAAATCGTGAAATCACGACTTGAGTTGGATGCAAGACTACCTCCAGCACCAACCATTCGATTTGAACGATTGCCGACACCATTTATACGCCAGTGAAAGATTGCATAGCTTCCACTTCTTAAATCATCTCCTCCGGTCTTAATAGAAATGCGCAGACTTGCATCTGAAGCATCTATTCTTTTTACCGTAATGGTACATCCCCTGGCACCTAACAATCCAACAGAACCATCCATGTTTCTCCAATACTGACAAAGACCTGTACACCCATCCTCATTGGCCATAATCACCAAATATCCACTCGGAATAGTTATAGATCTTACGTTGAATGGTAGTCGTGTTCCATCACCGACAGAGATAGCCTGTCGAGTACCTCTGTAATTTTGTTCACTGTGAATAATAACCTGACCACTCACCGAACTAAAAATTATGGCGATGATAAAACACATCCCTGAATTCAAAATCTTGTTTTTCATAATTTTAATTTTTATATTTTTTTAATGATACAAAGCTAGGATGCCTTAAAATCACGACCTAAAATCAGGCTTCACATGATCATGTCAAAATATCCATCTGACCATCACATGATGATGTGATGCACCATTTTAATCTTGCAGATAATATAAAAATTAGTTTATGAGGTAAAAGGAGTAAAGTGTCAGGAAAATCCGGGTCACTAAAATAAATACGAATAACTTAGATAAGCTGAATATAAGGCTCTCACCTTAAAAAATATTCTAACTACTTATTTGTGATTTTGTAAATGGCTTCAGTCGCACTGTTTACCTGTAACTTTTTGTAAATTTTCTTTATATGTGTTCTGATGGTATCAATACTTAGTTCCAATTTGTCTGCAATCATTTTATAACTGCTCCCCACAACCAGTGCGTTTAAAATTTCATTCTCCCGATCTGTAAGTTGCTCCAAATTTTCTTTCTTCACAGGTACGGGCTTTGCAAATGAATTAAGCACCTTTCGTGCAACACTCCCGGTCATAGGAGCTCCACCATTTAAAACATCTTTGATGGAATAAATGATATGTTCAAAATCATTTTTTAATAAATAGCCAGTTGCTCCGGCACAAATGGCATTGTAAATATTTTCAGCATCTTCAAAAATGGTCAACATAATAACCGGTATGGCTGAATTATTAGATCGCAATAAAGTAACCGCTTCTATGCCATTCATCACCGGCATGTCGATATCCATGAGAATAACATCAGGTCTGTACTCATCTATATCCTTTAATACCTCAGAAGGATTTGGTTTTGCAAGCATAACCTCCATTTCTGTATTCCATTGAAACAACGAACACAAGCTGGATCTTAAATGATCACTGTCCTCATAAATAATAATTCTTACAGACATTCATTAAAATTTTTTACAAAGGTAAGTCAATTGACTTCAAACTGAATTGCCATGATCATGTGATAGGGATTTTTAAACACACAAAAGTCCCTTCGCTACCATGTTGAATTTCAAAACTTCCACCGATAGAGATGGCTCGCTCTTGCATACTTTTAATACCGGTACCTGTACTACCCGGTTTGCCCTTCCACTCCCCATTATCTGTTATCTCCAACTCATAGCTGGCTTTAGTCTGCTTCCAAATGATGCGTACTGTATCCGCACCTGAATGCTTCACAATGTTGTTGATCACTTCTTTAAAAATAAGTAAAACCTCTTTACGAGACTGAACGGGAAGAGCCTTGGACAATAATACCTCATCCACATCAAAGAAAACTTTGATATTCTGGGATTCTAAAACTTTCCCTGCAAACTCTCTCATCCTGGCAGAAAGTGCTTCAATTTTTTCATTGTCGGGTCTGATAGCCCAAACAATATCGCTCATATTTTGCTGTACCGTCTTGCTTTGTTGGGTTATTTGATTCAACATCTCCTTTGCTTGCAATGGATCCTTATCAAGTGATTGACTGGATACTAAACTAAGGATATTTATACTGGTAAGGGTACTGCCAATTTCATCGTGCAAATCCTTTGCAATATTGTTTCGAATTTTCAGCAGGCTATTCTGTTGAGCAATTTTTCTTTTTAACTGATATCTGTTGAATAATAAGAAGCCCAGCACCAAGGAAATAAAAATAGAACCTATCAAAACTTGACTTAATATTCGTTGACGCTGAATTTGTCTTTCATTGAGAAGTTTATCCTGCTCCAAAATTTTTACATTCTGATTGGTCAATTTAAGTAATCGTTCATTAGATTGATTAATTAACTCTTGTTTTGCTTTTTCAGATTCAATTTTCTGGTATCTGCCTAACTGCAATTCCTGGTCTTGCTTTAACAAGGTAATTTCCTGCTGACCCTTAATATTTAGCAACGTGCCAATTTGTATAAGTTTATTTTGCTTGTCCAATTCCAGTTCTCTTTGCTTTTGCTCTGCACTTAATTTGGCTAATTGCAGGTCCTTTTTTTCAGTTTCGTATTTTAATTTAAGATCTTCAACACTTGTTTTTGTTTTCTCGCTAAACAAGCTATCCCGATAGGTAAAATTAATTTGTGTGCATAATAACGCATTATAAAAATCTTTATGCCTATTATAAAAGCCAGATTTGCTGGAATAAAATGCCTGAAACAAAGGTTTACTCTGCAAATTATTTGCATGTTGGAAAGCCAGCTGATAATAATTTTCTGCCCCTAAAGAATCCGCCATGCGATCTGATAATTCAGCACATTGAATGTATTGTAAGCTGAGTTTGTATTGATCCCCTGTTTGTTGATAAATTTCAATAGCCTTTTTCTGAAATTGAAATGCTTCTTTAAATTTATTTTGTCTGGATAACAAATTGGCGGTATTGGTATATACTTGCGCTTGAACAGGCTTTACACCGCTTCTTTCTGCATATTGAATAGCTTTTTGTTGATATATCCATGCGGTATCCAATGAAATTACAGAATATACGGTGACCAAATTTCCTAAGTTCGAGGCAATTCCCTTGATGTCGCCAATTCGCTCACGAATTACCAATGATTCCTTGAATAATTCTGCTGCAACCGTTCGTTTGTTTAATCGGTAATAACTTACTGCGATATTGCCCATGGTGTTGGCCACCTCTTGTTCAACTCCCAACAACTCGAATAGGCGGAGGGCCTGAAGATAATTTTCTGCAGCACGGGAGTAGTCTCCTAATTTATCATAATTAATTCCAATTTCATTATAGGCCAAAGCAATATACAGTGAATCCGTTTTGTAAGATAAATGTTGCAAACCTGTTTTTGAAGCTACAATAGCTTCTTCAAAATTATTTAAACTCTTAAGATATTGTGACTTTTGAAGGAAAGCCAATCCCATAATCAAACTGTCGCGTATGGCAGATCCAAGCTGGAAGCCTTCTTTCAAATGCTCATCTATTTTTTCATATTCACTTTTCTTTAATAGCAGATCAGCCATTTTCAAACAAGCATAGGCTTCTCCGCGTTTCATACGCTTTTCCTGACTAAGCTGTCTGGCTCTCTTAATACTTGACATTGCTTCGTCCAATTTTCCTTGAAAATCCAGTTCATCTGCTTCATTGAGCAGTCTGTATATTTCAATAGAATCTTTGGGTGTATAGATTACTTGTGCGTGGACAGCAGAAAGCCATAAAGGTACCATCAGAAGAAAAAGTAAACTATTTCTATTCTTTTCTGCCATCGCATTCTCTCCCGATTTTATTAATAAAGACCCGGAACTTAAACAAATTTATTGAATTATATCCAAAATTTTAAATTGGTTCATTGGTTTATTAAAGCGGACTTATTCAATTGATTGTGGAAGTTTAAAACTATATAACAGCATTATAGCATTTATAGTGAGGGTAAAAGAACTTGAAACTTTACTTTGTAAGCAGTACGTAAGCTTTAAGCCGGGAGGCTCAAAGCAACCGTGATGCTGCAGGAGGCTCGAAGCAAGCGAAAGGGTTGTTTCATGGGTCCTCGCTTGAAACTATAGGGCAAAAGGAAGTTGCGATTTTTACTTTGTGGGATGTAATTAGAGTAGGCTCAGCGGGACACGTTCAACTCATCCCCCAATAAATTGGGGGCACGGCCCCGGCCCTTCTCTTAAAAGAGAAGGGAGGAAGACTACTGAGGATGTGTTACCATCTACAAGCTTTAAGCCGGGAGGCTCAAAGCAACCCGGGGTTGTTTCATGGTCCTCGCTTGAAACTAAAGGGCAAAAGGAAGTTGCGATTTTTACTCTGTGGGATGTAATTAGAGTAGGCTCAGCGGGACACGTTCAACTCATCCCCCAATAAATTGGGGGCACGGCCCCGGCCCTTCTCTTAAAAGAGAAGGGAGGAAGACTAGTCGGGATTTGAGATCATCTTTAAAGCTTTAAGCCCAGAGGCTCAAAGTAACCGAAAGGGTTGTTTCATGCGTCCTCGGTTGAAACGGAGGGAGGGGGAAAAGGAAGTTGCGATTTTTACTCTGTGGGAGGCACTTAGTTTAGGCTCAGCGGGATGTATTCAGCTCATCCCCCCCCAATAAATTGGGGGGGCACAGCCCCGACCCTTCTCTTAAAAGAGAAGGGAGGAAGACTACTTTGGATGTGAGATCATCTTTCAAGCTTTAAGCCGGGAGGCCCAAATCAACCATGATGCTGCGGGAGGCTAAACGCAACTTCTGTTTATATCGGGGTTTCAAACCCGCCAGTCAGTGGTGGCGGTTGTAAACTGCGAAAATCCACGTCAGATATTCACATTGTTGCATTGCAGGATTGCAGCATTTTACCATTTTTAGTTTGGGTATTGACTTTCAATATTTTAAGCCTTATATTTGCAGTACTCAAATTTAAACCTATGAAAAAATTGTTGTTTTTCTCAGGGCTTGTCGTCTTTTTCTCCCTTTTCACGCAATGTAAGAAAGAAGAAACTATTAAGCCTGAAGTTAAGACCGTGGTGGATTATGACGGACTGGTCACTCAGGAATGGTTCAAATTGGAATGCACCATTGTTAAAGAAACTGCCGGCTTTTTTCCCCCTCAGGCCGCAAGAGCTTTCGGCTATACAGGAATTGCGCTATATGAAAGTATTTCTCAGGGATGGAAAGATCCAGTAAGTTTATCCGGACAGCTTAATGGCTTTTCTGCGGGATCCATACCTGCTGTGGAAACCGGACAGGAATACCACTGGGGGATAGTCGCCAATTATGCCCTTGGCGAAATTATCAAGAAAATGTTTGAGCAAAAGATCAGTAAAGATAATTTAAACAGGATCTTTGACCTGGAGACTAAATGGTACGATAAGTTTCTTTTGGAGACCACAGAGGCCGTCGCTAAGCGATCCAAGGAATATGGCAATGCAGTTGCTCTTGCAATTTTCGAATATTCCAAGACCGATGGCGGTCATGAATCCTATGTCGACCCTTTCCAACTTCCTTACACCTGGCCAAAAAATAACGGTGCCTGGGTACCCACCAGCGCAACCTTAAATCCATTGGCACCAAGATGGGCCTCCAACAGACCTTTTTTGAATGCCAATATCACCGAAGGCCAACCAGCAGCACATACAGCTTATTCCACGGTCGTGACTTCCGAATTTTACAAAGAAGCCATGCAAGTTTATAATACAGTTACTAACGCCACATCCGAGCAGAAAGAAATTGCTAAATTTTGGGCAGACGACCCATTTAACACTTGCACACCCACCGGTCATACTTTCAACATTATGACCCAACTGTTAGAGGAAAATGAAGCCAATCTGGGTACCTGCGCCATAGGCTATGCCAAACTTGCCATCGCTGAAAACGATGCCTTCATCGCCTGTTGGAAAACCAAATATGATTATTTTTTAATTCGTCCGGTTAGCTATATCAGACAAAATATTGATGCCAGTTTTGCGACGGTTATTGGAACCCCTCCTTTCCCGGCATACACCTCTGGACACGCTACTGAAGCTGCCGCCGGTGCAAGGATATTTACAGATATGTTTACAGATGGAGATGGTTTTTATCCATTTACTGATCGTACTCAAATCCAATTTGGATTTTCAGTGAGGAATTTTGATAATTTCAATCAGATGGCTGAAGAATGTGCCAACTCAAGACTGTTCGGAGGCATACATTACAATACCGATAATCTGAACGGTCTAAAAATGGGACGCTCCATCGGGGATAATGTGAATAAAAAAATTCAATGGCCGGAATAAGACCGGACAAAGTATTGCCACGCTCTGAAAAAGTTGATTCTTGTGCAAGTCCACAAGGTCTTTTTGCTTGGTTTTATTTACTCATATTTTTATCAGTTTATTTTTTCTCTTACGGGTGTAAGAATACAAACAAAATTTCCACGCTCGAACAGGACAGTCGTTTGCTTGCTACCTTGTATTGTGAAGCTAAGCAGTTGAAGGAGGAAAGATTTCTACTTGCAGATCATATCCGATTCTCAGAAGATTCTTTGATGCAATTTCCCGAAAAAAATAAATATTTTTTGTCCCGTTTGGATTCTTTAAACAAGCTTATCGAACCACTCCACGAGCAAACAAAAAATAAATCAGAGCAAATTAAATTGTTGCAACAAAAATTATACGATTCAATCTATACGTCAAAACAAGATAGAATAATTCTGGATCAAGAGTTTTTGAAAGTCTCCAACCAGTTATGTTCGGACAAATAACTTAGGTTTCCTTTTTTATTTTATAGCAAGAAAATGGGGTGATGTTGTGGCACCACCCCATGACAATCTAAACCCAAATTAACCTTACCTGATCCTAAAATCAGGCAATCTAATTAACTATTCAAAAATCTAAAATCACTTAGCCTAAATCCTTCATCAAACAAATGGTGCAAATACACTCAACTTAAGTGTCGTACCATCCTTTAGTTGGTATTCCAAATAAACAAGTCCAAAACGATGGTTGATTCTGTAAACTACTTTTGAAATTACAGGGTCGTCTGCCGGAGCATTTTGCTCTATTTTGGAAGTCTTAATGTAAAAGAACCCCAATGGCCATTCGTCAATTCCTGTTTTTTCTGTTACTGTCCTGACTAACTCCTCTCCTTTGGAATTGGTAACGGTGTACTTAGTTCCCACACCATCCCCATATTTTCCAATAACCCAAGGCTTCCCTTCAACAAAGAAATCCTGATACCCCTCTGACGTTATTTTAAGTTTGAATTCAAAACTCAATTTACCATCCGGCGCAAGGGTAAATGCAGTATCGAACTTATAGTAATTTGAAAGTTGGGTTAAATAATTAAGAGCCTTGAGTTTCAACTCATTCGAGAATTGATTCAAATCAATAACGGCTTTATAAGTTACCAAACCATCTTCATTCTTAACCACAGTGATACTTCCACCGTTAATGTTTTGGTTTCCGTAGCTTCCAAAAACAGATGAAACCCCATTCACCGGTGTCAATGGAATATTCGTATTTCCCCCCAGCGAATTAGGAGAACTGTCCTCCTTCTCGCAGGAAATCCATAGAAATAATACCAAAAACAAGCCGCATGCATAAAATAATTTTCTCATGATTATAACATTTTAAATTATAAAAGAAATCACCTCATCGACTGCCTCATAATCCTAACATCCACCTAAACAAGTATAATCTGTTTATGGCAAGTTATTGTGATTTTCATTAGTTGCTGAATTGATAGATATCATCAAAATATTTATAGGCAAATTCTTCTTGCCATTAAAATTCTAAATGTTGAAATCGGTGCGGGCATTTTGATAAATGCTCTCTTGATAAAAAGAAATTGTTTACCACATAGTCAATTTCAAAAAGTTTTTACTTCTCTTAAAATGCTGTTTAATGCAATATCCGATAAGGTAAATCTATAACAAACTATAATGAGTAGCCTTGCCTGTTCCCTCCTTAAAAAGATATTTTTGTGTAACTAGTCTGCTCAGCATTTTTTTAACGCTGGGTAAAGGAATACCGATAATGGTTGATATCTCCGAAGAACTTAGACCGGGTTGATTTTCGATGACGGTACAAATTCTCTTTTCTTTTAAAGTTAAATTTTTTTGTACAATTTTTAAGTTGAGATTCATTTCCAATTCAAGCTGTAGATTCATCAAACAACTCAGAAAAAATTTCAACCAGGCAGCAACATTTTCTGAGGGTCTTTCTTTTTGGGTGAGGGTTAATATATTATCAAACTCAGCCTTCCTTTGCTGAATTTCATGTTCCAGACTTACATATTGAATCCAGGAATAACCACTTTTCAACATCAACAAATAAACCAGCAGGTAAGCCATCCTACCATTGCCATCCTGAAACGGTCGAATGCATAAAAATTCATAAAAAAATAGTGCAATTTTAATGATGCTTATGGATGCATGATCTGCTTGATACCATTCCAACAATTGCTGCATTGCCTCGATGGTATGTAACCCCGGTTCAGCAGACCTGAACACCAGTTCTTTACTCCCATCAGGAAGAATATTTTCCAGATTATTGTTTATACGTTTGTAGTCCCCCCGGTGCCAGTCATCCTTTTGACTAAATTTTAAAATCACATTTTGCAATGCCTTCAAAAATGGTTCATTCACCTCTTGATTTGGTTGACTCTGCACAATTTGCCTGTAAGCAGCAATATAACCTCCGAATATTTGCATCTCTCTCGGATCATCCTTCGTAAAAATGGGGGTCTTGAAAAAGTGCTCAATTTTGTCCTCCCCAATTTCAAAACCCTCTAACCGAAGTACAGCACCCAGTGACCGATTAATGGTTTTTAATTTAAGTGCATTAAGGTGGTTCATCGACCGTCGCTCCATATCCGGCCATAAGGCATCAAACCTCTCCACTGCAATTAACCGGTCCAACAACTCTAAGTCAGGATTAATTCGGAATTTGAATGTATTAAGCCCCATTTGATTCGTATTTATACGTAAATATACGTATTTGATACGTAATTTAATCCATTCTGAACTTTTTCTAATGATTGTTTAAGTCCCTCTGCCTCTTCTAAGAATGAAATAATTCTTTGAATGTGTTATTGGCAAATGCACTCAGTGAACTTCTAACCTTCAAATGCTCCTCCATCCCTCTAAATTCATTCGCCAATTGACTCATTTTCTCATTGACTCATTAGCTCATTACCTAATCCTCCCGTTAGCCGCTTTCGCGCCTACCTGCCAACGCAGTCAGGCAGGGTTCCCTCTCTTATCGTTCTGTCGCACGATACTCTGCTGAAGCAGAGATCGTTCAGTCATACTAATTGGCTAATTTTCAAATTCTCTAATTCTCTAATTCTCTAATTCTTCCGCTAGCCGCTTTCGCGCCTGCCTGCCAACGCAGTCAGGCAGGGTTCCTTCTCTTATCGTGCTGTCGCACGATACTCTGCTTGCAGCAGAGATCGTTCAGTCAACCATTAACTCATTAGCTCATTTCCTAATCCTCCCGTTAGCCGCTTTCGCGGTTCCTTCTCTTATCGTGCTGTCGCACGATACTCTGCTTGCAGCAGAGATCGTTCAGTCATCTCCCTGCCGGAGTAAACTGTATTGCGCAACCCCCGCCGGGTGCCAGGCGTATCTTTAGCTTTTCGGTAGATCTGATGGTTTTTTTATCTATCACGTAACTCATAGGATTCCTTTCCCAATCAGCGCTGTCTCCATCTCTGTAAACAACCGTGGTATATTTCTTTCCGGGAGTAAGAAAGCTGAGGTCCGGCTCAAAAAGTCTTTCCTGTTCATCGGTGATTGCGCCAACAAACCATTGTTTTCCATTCCGTTCACGTCTGGCCATGTAAATGTAATCGCCGGGTTCAGCATCCAATACCACGGTAGTATCCCAATCAGTAGGCACTTCTTTGATAAATTTAAAAGCATCCGGACGCTTTTCATAATTTTCAATCAGGTCTGCAGCCATTTGAATAGGGCTGTACATGGTTACATACAGAGCCAACTGTTTTGCAAGAGTAGTATGTACCTGTTCTTTTTTAGCTGAATCATAGACATTCATTTTGATCTGAAATATGCCTGGGGTATAATCCATAGGGCCTCCCAACAAACGGGTGAAGGGTAGTATCGTCTCGTGCTCCGGGAGGTTACCGCGGCTCCAGGCATTGAACTCATTGCCCCGGGCTGCTTCATTGGACCACCAATTGGGATAAGTTCTATGAAGACCGGTAGGTCTTACGGGTTCATGCAAATCCATGGTCATTTTATTCAGCCCAAACTTACTGGCCAAACGTTCATAATGGTCAACCATCCATTGACCGTCGTGGTGCTCACCTCTGGGAATGATTTTCCCCACATAACCTCCTTTTATTCCCGGATATCCATATTGTATCATAAACCGGATTGCTGTGTCCAGCTGTCTTTCATAATCCGTTACCGCACCTGAAGTTTCATGGTGCATGATAAGTTTCACATTTTTAGCTTTCGCTCGTGCGGAAATCGCATTGATGTCAAAATCGGGATAAGGCTTTGAAAAACTAAAAATGTGTTCCCGGTATGCACCAAACCAATCTTCCCATCCCTCATTCCATCCTTCTACCAGAACGTAGGGAATATCATGTTTGGAGGCAAAATCAATATATCGTATTACATTGGCAGTATTCGCCCCATGGTGATTGACTTTCTTCCAGAATTTAGAAGAGAGGGCAGTGCTTTTATCCCAATAATTCCAACTACTTTTTCCTACATGCATTTCCCACCACACCCCAATGAACTTTCCGGGTTTGATGAAAGAAGGGTCCGCAATTTTACTGGGTTCATTTAGATTAAGAATGATTCTGTTGGTTAAAATATCTTTGGCCTTTTTAGCATAAAGTATGACTCTCCAAGGGGTCTTGTCCCCCCCTTGTAAATAGGCTTTATTGCCCAAAACATCGGGTACCAGATGAGATTTTAATTCCAGTTTGCTTCTATCGATTTCCAGATTCATTGCAGGATAATGCACCAATGCCGCTTCATGAATTGCTAGATAATAACCATCTCCTGCAATCATCATCAACGGCGTCTGAACAAGACTGTCATGGACCGATTGCTTGAATGCAATGTTGTTGTCTTCACTAAATTGCAGCGCATGTATTTGACTGAGTTTCGAGCGGCTGTATCTGTATTCGTTGGTGTCATAGTCACCCGGAATCCAGTACACATCGTGGTCAGCATCCAAAGGAAAAGTGGTGAGTTCATCACTTACAGTAAAAAGTCCAAGGTTTCCATCTTCCGGAAAAATATAACGAAATCCCAAACCATCATCAAACAATCTAAATTCAAGAATTAAAGTTCTCTTTGTTGCTCCCAAAATTTGCTTAAGCCTGACATTTAAGGATCTGTAATGATTTCTAATCTGCTTCTCTTCTCCCCACACGGTTGTCCAGCTGTCATCCATTTCTAAAGTATAATGACTGTCCACGACAAAATCCTTGTCAAGACCAATCGCATCCTTTAAAAGAATCCCCAGTCGCCCGTCTTTCACAATTGGTAAACCCTCTGCTTTGAATCCATACCGTGGCCTCCCTTGCTCATCCAGATAGAATTTTAATTCCATCAAATTATTTGGAGAGTTAAGTTTGAGAACATTTGCAACCTGAGCATTTAATACATTCCCCATCAAAATAAATGCACTAAGCACCCCACTCAGTAATCCTATTAATTTCATTTGATATTTTCTTGAGGAACAAAAATAGGGCATTAATGTATTATGGTACTAAATCATTATAACCTTCAAGCATTATACCATTTTCATATTTTCGATAACCTCTTTCGTGCCTGCCTACCGACCGTAGGGTGTCTCGGTTGCAAACCGAGCCAATCGATTTTAGGGTGAACATTCGATCGGAATTTTTTCGTTTGGTGTCTCGGCTGCAAACCGAGCCAATCGAACAGTCATTCAATTAACTCATTAGCTCATTCTCAAATTAACTCATTTCCTACAAGGAGTTTAGAAAGTACTATTTGCAATCTTCGTCATTAACTCATTAGCTCATTCTCAAATTAACCAATTATTTACGGAGTGTCTAGCTAGTGCCATTCATGATCTTCGTCAGTTTGACGCTGGGAAGCATCAAACAACCCGGTTATTTCGAGCTTCCTAGCTTGAAATTTACGAGGAGTTTAGAAAGTACTATTTGCAATCTTCGTCATTAACTCATTAGCTCATTCTCAAATTAACCAATTATTTACGGAGTGTCTAGCTAGTGCCATTCATGATCTTCGTTTGGTAGCTCGGTTGCAAACCGAGCCAATCGATCAGTCATTCAATTAACTCATTAGCTCATTTTCAAATTAACTCATTTCCTACGAGGAGTTTAGCAAGTACTATTTGCAATCTTCGTCATTAACTCATTAGCTCATTCTCAAATTAACTCATTTCCCACTTTCCTCACCGTCCAATAGCAATGGTGGCCATGTTTATGGTTTTGGGAAAGCCCTTTTCTAATTCTATGGCGCATGATTCCAGAGTGGCGCCTGTGGTGAGGACATCATCTACCAACAATATATTTTTATCCTTGATGATTTCGGGTCTAGATAATTTGAAGACGTTTTTCATGTTTTCATTTCTGCTGAACCGGTCCTTTTCCGTTTGGGAAGTAGTGTGGTGGATTCGTATCAACACATCTGAAAAAATTGCTGCTCCCAATTCATTTGCCAGTGCTCTTCCAAACAGAAAACTCTGGTTATAACCTCGATGAATCTCACGCTTTGGATGTAGAGGCACCGGAATCACAATGTCTGTATCATGGTAACAAGGTATTTCGCATAACATTTTACCATAATAGTGCCCCAAACCTTCAGC
Organism: Candidatus Vicinibacter affinis; assembly: GCA_016714365.1. Classification (NCBI taxonomy): domain Bacteria; kingdom Pseudomonadati; phylum Bacteroidota; class Saprospiria; order Saprospirales; family Saprospiraceae; genus Candidatus Vicinibacter; species Candidatus Vicinibacter affinis. Next base: position 605,338 of record JADJNH010000007.1, read on the forward strand.
AAGCTCCGGTTGGTTGCGGTATTTGATTAATTCGAGAATTTTATGAACCAGCCCATCGGGTACATAATAATAAAGGCTGGCGCCAGTCTGAATTTTAATCCTTCCTTTAAAATGTCCGGTAAACTCATTTTCAAGATGCAGATGTTGTTGAGTGGGACTGGTGATTGATTGACACCGTATACAAAATAGCTCTTCTTTTGAATAAGAATTTGCCCCGCAAACCATGCATAAGTTTGGGTAGAAAAGCTCTAACAATGCCTCTCCGGCATAAGCCAACTTTTCCTTCAATCTCTTGTAAGATCTTGGTGTGAAAATCATAGCGATTCAGGTGTCGCAGTAAAATTAAAATAAATTTTACATCCATTCTAATTCTGACACCAACATTAAATGATAAAATTGTAATTACCTAAAATTGTAATTAGAGTTCGTATTGAGAGGCAAAAGAGCAACAAAGGCATGACTCCTCGAAAGAATTTCGAGAAGAGGCTTGCATATAAAGTTAATTTGGCTCGTAATAGAATTCAAATTACAATTTTGGGTTTAATGGACCAAAAAAAATCCCGGCCATAAATGACCGGGACCTTCAAACAAAACGAAAAACCAACTTTATAGAAAGCTACAAAAACCTTGTTACACTCCTTTGCGAATCTTTACTGCCACCTCTTTGGCTACACCGTCTCTGATGATCTTTATGTTGAGGGTTTCTCCTACCTTGGTCAAACCGATTGCCTTCTGGAGATCTTCATAGTTTTTAATCGGTTTGTCATTCACCCCAACAATCACATCTTTCTGACGTAGACCTGCATATTTTGCTGAACTATTATCCTCAAGATTCTCTATTACAACGCCCTCTTTTGAAGAAAGGTTCAATTCTTTTATACTTTCTTCATCAATTTCAGAAACCACTACTCCCAATTTTCCCCTTTCAAAAGTCCCGTTGGTCATGAGTTCTTTTACCACCTTGTTCATCAGGTTAACCGGAATGGCGAATGAATAACCACTGTAGTATCCTGTTTTTGAAGCAATGGCTGAATTAATTCCAACCAATCTTCCCTGTGCATCTACCAATGCCCCACCACTATTGCCTGGATTAACAGCGGCATCTGTCTGGATAAATTCTTCAATTCCTTTTTGAGGCGCTTTTTGGCCGTAATAATAATCTTGATCCTGATTCTCATCAATGATGTTCAGATCTCTTCCCTTGGCACTCACAATTCCGGCAGTAACGGTCGAAGTAAGATATCCAAATGGATTTCCAACTGCCAACACCCATTCCCCTACTTTTATCTGATCAGAATTGGCCATTTGAAGAACCGGCAATCCTGATTCTTCTATTTTAAGCACTGCCAGATCTGTACGTGCGTCGGTTCCAATTTTCTGGGCCTTGTAGCTTTTACCATTTTTTAAAATTACCTCAATTTCATCCGCAAATTCAACCACATGGTTGTTGGTAACGACATACCCATCATTTGAGATGATCACACCGCTTCCACTTCCCTTCTTTTGCTGATAATAAGGCATTCCAAAGCCAAATGAACGCATGTCAAAATCTCTGAATAAAGGGTGATTGAAAAACGGATTATCTCGTTTAAGTTCAGACTCTTTTTGCTTAACCACCCGCTCACTTTCCTGGGCGTTGATCTGCACCACAACGTTCAGTGCTTTTTCGGCAGCTATTGAGAAATCAGGTCCAACAGTCGGATTCACGGCCGGTGATTCATTAACCTTTGTGGCAACCGGAGTTGCGTAACCGGACCCAAGACCATTTTGGGAATCATTAGGATGATAATATTGGATGCCACCAAAAACCAAAAGACCGCCAAAAAGGCCAGCCAAAACGTATGATAATAAATCTCTCATAATACTGATTTTATTTGTGCAATTGTAACGGAAACGAGTTTGTCTGTTTGACTGTTTTTAGGATTTTTCATTTTAACATAGTTTTAACTTCGAAAATTCCATTCCGAAAATCTATCAACGTCCCCTTGCTGAAAAAATAAATTCTGAGCTATTTGGGCATTTTATCCATTTGAATTTGGAACAAAAGACAGCCAGCTTAAATTTATGATCCAGCGTTTTAAAGCTTTGCATTGTTGCCTGACCGTGGCAAACCATTAACTGATAATTTACATATCTTTTTTTTCATAATTTGTAATATGTTGTATATTTGCATCAAAATATATTATGGAAATGAAGAATTTGATCCGCGTACTCCTTTATTTGCTACTTGTACTTTTAGTAGTTGCCATTTCGGTAATGATGTATAAAAGATTCAAGACCCCTGCAGATATGGAGCCTACGACCGAAATGTTGGACAGCATGTTTGTTGATACTGCCATTTCTTCACAAAACCTTCCCATGACCGCAGAAGATTCAGTAATTCTGGGGCTTACCGGTGAACTTCCAAATCAGGTTGGTATCACCGAACCGGACAATGGATCCATTGATTATTCAGGCAATACAAATAACCGTTCGACTGCTTCCGCACCGAAAGAGAATACTTCTCCTGTGGCTAAAGCAGTTTCCAATACCGGTAAAGCCGTAAAAAGCAGTTCGTCAGGTTCCGATGATTTACCATCCGTAAACCTGGCCAATTCGACTAAATCCGAAAGTAAAGCTGCGCCTGCTGCGACTAAAACAGCTAAAGCAGCTGAAACAACCAAATCAGCAAAAACAACTACTTCTGCTACTAAATCAAAAGAAGTGGTAAAAAGCAATGCCGCAGCAACTACCAGCAAATCCGGAAAGTACTATGTCGTAGCCGGTAGTTTTATTGTGCCTTCACACGCCGAAAAACAAGTGTCCAAACTTAAAAGTCTTGGGTATGCAACAGCAGCCAAAAGGGTCTTCGGAAATGAGGAATATTATCGCGCAGTAGCCGGTCAATATGACTCCAGAGAGGCGGCTGAAAAAACAGTTAAAAATCTTAAAGTAAAAGGTCAGGCTGCATTTATAAAAATGCAATAGGATCTGAGCTCATTAGCTACTTTCAACTGATTCACCAACACAGATTATTCATGTTATGTGTGGTAGGGGTTCATTGACCAAAGTTGAAAAAGATCTGGAGAAAAGGTTTGGTTCTACTTTCTATTCAGAGGACCTCGAACGGTATAATCCTTTACCAAACTTCAACATTGCTCCTACACAGAAGCTTCCGGTTATTCTTCAGGAAGACCAAAGGCATTTCAGACCTGTCCAATGGGGATTGATTCCCTCATGGGCAAAGGATGCCAAAATAGGTTCAAAAATGATCAACGCCAGGGTGGAAGGCCTGCTGGAAAAACCTTTCTTTAAATCTGCTTTACTTCACCGGAGGTGCCTTGTACCAATGGATGGTTTTTACGAGTGGAGGTTGCTACCTGACAAACACAAAATTCCACATCGCATAGGAATAAAAGGATTTGGACTATTCTCTATGGCGGGTATATACGACCGATGGAAAAACGATAAGGGGGAAGTCATCACCAGTTTCAGCATCATCACGCTGCCTTCCAATAAATTCATGCAACCCCTCCATGATCGCATGCCGGCTATGTTGCTGCAAGAAGAAGAACGGTTTTGGCTGGATACGGGTGAACATTCAGGTGAAGATCTGATTCAAATGATTAAACCATTTCCAGACGATTTGATGGATGCATATCCGGTGTCAGACAGGGTTAATTCGGTAAGAAACAATGATAAAAGCCTGATTGAAAAAGAAGAAATGACCTCTTAGATTTTTTAAGATCGTCAACAGTTGTAAGTGGATATTATCAGAAAAGACTAAGCCCTCCCTTCCAACATCATGTACCGTTCAATGACTTCGCCATCGATGTAGGAAAGTCCTCCTTCCTCTTCTTCGATTAAAATAACGGGTTGCCCGCCCCTAATGGTCTGCATAGCTTCCATCAAGGGTGTTGAGGGCTTCATATAAGTGAGCTGAGGATGATAAATATCTTTGATTCTTAGTGCAGGATTTTCTTTTTGCAATTTCACAATTTTATAAGTGGAGACAGTTCCACAATAATTGCCCTCGAGATCCATGACAAGGTAATTGGCCAATCCATTGCGGATGACCAAGTCCATGCATTCTTGAAGAGACTGGTAATCGGGTAAATAAACATTTACCTTCCTGGCCATCATTCCGATGGTTTTATTTTTTACCACATCATCCATGGCGACGCTTTTATATTCCTGCATGGCGCTCATAAAAATGAAGACCCCAATAAAAACCATCACCCACGCTTCCTGATAAATCCCATAACCAATCAACAACAAACAGATAAATTGTCCGATTCTGCTTGCCCATTTGGTGGCACTGAGTCGACCTAACCTCATCGCCAGTAAAGCCCTGAGTACTCGCCCGCCATCCATCGGAAACGCGGGAATCAAATTAAAAATCATCAGGAATATATTTGCCACCATCAAGGTAGGAATAAAATTTTCCCAGGTGAGAAAACTATCCTGCACTTCTAAATCTGGAGCCAGAATAGCTGTTCCATAACGAACCAACAAATAAGTCAAAATGACGATTGCTATAATCAAGTTTACTACAGGACCCATTAAGGCTACCCAGAGTTCCTGTGACGGTTTTTCAGGCATATTGCGTAACCTGGCCACCCCACCAATGGGTAATAGAATAATGTCTTCGGTCTTTATATTGTAGCGACGTGCAGTCAATGCATGTCCAAATTCGTGCAGGACCACACAGACAAACATGCACAGCATGAACACCATTTCGACTACAATTAAGTCCAGACTGGTTCCGGCCATCAGCCCGCTGCCCAGGATATAAACGAATAGGAAAAGGAAAGACCAGTGAATCTTCACCGGTATTCCGGCAAAGGTGCCGATGCGCAAGGATTGTTCTATCATTATTTATTGGCTGCTCCACATGGGTTGATAAAGTTGACCCTGGAGTATAGCCCTGGATACAACCATTCTTTGTACCTCAGAAGTTCCCTCATAGATCTGGGTAATTTTGGCATCTCTCATAAGACGCTCAACGTGATACTCCTTTACGAAACCGTAGCCCCCATGAATCTGAACGGCTTCGACCGTGTGTTTCATGGCTACATCCGAGGCAAAGAGTTTTGCCATGGAGGCCGCTACACCAAAATCCATGCCCTGATCTTTCATCCAGGCTGCCCGGTGCACCATCAGTCTGGCTGCCTCTATTTCAGTAGCCATGTCGGCCAATTTGAATGCGATCGCCTGATGCTGAGAAATTGGTTTCCCAAAAGTCTTTCTTTCTTTTGAATAATTCAAAGCCAACTCATATGCTCCTGAAGCGATTCCTAAAGCTTGAGAGGCAATCCCGATTCTTCCTCCGGTCAAGGTCTGCATGGCAAATTTAAATCCATTCCCCGGCGGTCCGAGTAAGTTTTCTTTTGGTACCTTAACGTCATTGTAGAGAATGGTATGTGTATCTGAAGACCTGATTCCCAGCTTATCTTCCTTGGCCCCAATTACTACACCCGGCAGGGAAGTCTCTACGATAAAGGTACATATGCCCTTGTGTCCTGAACCGGGATTGGATTGAGCCATCACTAAGTGAACAGATGAGCTACCTCCATTGGTAATCCAGTTTTTAGTTCCATTCAGTAAATAATGGTCCCCGCAATCTATGGCGGTGGTTTTTTGTTGAGTAGCGTCGCTGCCTGCTTCCGGTTCGGAAAGACAAAATGAGCCTATCCACTCTCCGGAAGCCAAAATTGGAAGATATTTTTGTTTCTGTTCTTCAGTTCCCATTTTCTCAATACCCCAACACACCAAACTATTATTGACAGACATAATCACAGAACAAGAGTTGTCTACTTTCGAGATCTCTTCCATGGCCAGGACATAGGAAAGGGTGTCCATTCCACCTCCTCCATATTCAGGGGATACCATCATACCGAGGAAACCCATCTCACCCATTTTCTTTACTTGTTCAGTAGGAAACTTCATTTGAGCGTCCCGCTCAATTACTCCGGGTAAGAGTTCCTGCTGTGCAAAGTCTCGTGCAGCTTGTCTTACGGCTTCATGCTCTTCTGAGAGATTAAAATACATGGTTAGGATTTTTTTTGCGAAGATAATCGAAATGATCAAAATGCAGCCACTTAGGTTCATTCCGGAAAATTCACTTCTTTGGAAATAGGATCTTCGAAATTTTAACTAAAATGAATCAGCATGGAATACCCAATACGAAGAATACTGCTGTACAGTGTTTTATGGAATGTTCAACGCACAGTAGAAAGCAACCTAAGCAAGCTAATTTATTCAAATTCTAAAATCCATAAAACCAATCCGGTGAATGCCCAAAACTTATTCTAAATTTGCAGCCAAACAATATTTAGGTAAAGACTGAATCGCTAAACCAAATCAAAAAAATCGATTATATGGGTAAACCGGAAGAATTCTATGAAAAGATTGCCTACCTTTTTTATGCCGTTGCCAAAATTGATGGCAAGGTGGCACTTTCTGAATTCAACAAACTTCATGAAGAGATAGAGAAAATTTGGAGAAAAACCGATGATGAAAAACATGAGTTTGATACCGATGGAGGAATAGAAACCGAAGCTATTTTTGAATGGCTTGATGAAGAGGGATATAGTTCTGAGGACGCCTTGAATGAATTTAAAGAATATGCCCTCGAACATGCTGCTCATTTTGACCCACTTACTCATGATAACATCATGCATACCTGCAAGGAAATTGCCACCCAAATAAGAAAAATCAATCATGCAGAATCAAATCTTTTGCATGACATTGAATCTTTTCTGAATAAGTTAAAACATCATGCCAAAAGATAATTTTACAAGTAAAATTATTTATTGATATTTAACTTGATTAATCATTTGCAGAAATGATTATTGAATAAATTGCAGGATTTGTTTTCAGTAATGTTGTGGGGCAAATGTAGTCAATTGGTTTTAGTAACAAGAGACACAACTTCACCTAATCACAATGTGTTTAAGTTTAGAGTAAATAAACCAAATAAAACTATTTGAATTTTGAAAAACAACTAGTGTAAAAAAAGTTTTTCTGTTCTACCGTTGGTTCTGACAAAATAGATCACATCCCCTTGCAATGAACTTAAATCCAATTCATCATCACTGGAGTTAATAATTTCAATTCCACTTAAGTTAATAATCTGAATCTTTTCATGATTTGGATTGTAAAGTGTGTTTTGCTGTATATAATAGCCTCTTGAAACTTCACAAGGATCCAAAATAACTACATTAGAATGAATTTGCAACCCTGATTTATTTTCTAATTTAATTCTGTATTGTAATTTTCCGACTTTAGTGGATTCCAATGAAGTTTCATAATTCAGTTCCTTACCAGCTTCCACTTCTTTTACATTGTACCACAACGCACCATCGGTACTTGATTGAATATAAAAACGATCCCCTTCGTCCACTTGGAAAACTGACCAACGCATGATAGATCCATTTGATGTACAGACTGCATTTAACTCAATATCTTGAATTCCAAGAGGAGCCTGAAAATTATTCACACAACTGGAAAAATCAAGATAATCTTCCACCTCTTCCAGAGAATGAATGTGCCATGGAAAGCTTGCATTAGTTGATTTCATTACATTCGACACACTGTCGAAATGTATAGAATTTGCAGAATGACCAACCCATTCATGACTTGACAAAGCTTCGTTTGGATTTTGGCTATTAACAAAACCCACTAACGCAACTCCAGGAAGGCAAAGAGTGCCCAAATAAGTAACGCCCACATTGGAATATTTTCCTGTGTAAAAAATATACATGTCATCGTCTCCTGGAAAATTATTTACTATGAGCCAATCCAGAAAATTCTCCAAAGTTTCTACGATGCCATTTCCGTAGTTGAAGGGGGTTAGAGAATCATAAAAAGTTACGGTAAGTTCCTTATTGACATCCCAATTTGGGGCAGCGGTATTAAATTTATTAATGATGCCATTGGACAATGTATTCATGTAAGTAATGACTTCATTATTCTTGTTGTATGCTCCTACTCTTCTTCTTTCATAGGAGGTATCCACATAAAAGTGTACTTCGAAATTCCCATTAGAACCTCTTTTACGAGTTCTCTGCTCTATAATTGACCTTCTCCTTTCAAATGAAGCTGTTAATTCATCGTGATATAGGTCTGTTACACATTGGGTGGTTTCTGATTTATCATTATTGTGGTTAATTTGAGCTACTAACTTCATTTCCCCCATTAAAAGAAGGACAATGCTGATATAAAAATATTTTACAGATGACAAAATAACTCTTTGAAAATGAGCAACAAATATACTGTAAAAAAATTTCATATAACCAAATTTTTCAAATTATAAAATCAAATTTCAAAACATAAATAAATTAAAATATATATACCTATATTTTTTAATATGTTATAAAAAAAACAACGACTCTCAACCCATCTTTTAAGGCTGAGCACCTCTGATGATTTGTGTAACTTGGAAATGAAATGAATGAAATACTGTAAAAGAAACTCTAAGGTAAGAAAAAGAGTTCCAAACAATACACTTTTTTTTAAGTTTTTTTTAATATTTATACTATACCTTTAAGCATTGGGACAAATTTAAAGTGCCCAAAGTCTTCTTTTGTGAAATTTTCGTGAAGTTCTTTAATGATTCTAACCATGGTTTGAACTCCTCCTCCTGATTCAAGTGGCAGGACCATCAAACCTCCCGGCTTTAATTGTTCCAAAAGTTTGGATGGAATTTCCGGACATGCTGCTGTGATCAGAATTTTATCAAAGGGTGCAAACCTGGGTAAACCCAAAAATCCATCCCCATAAAAAGTACGGATACCCATATATCCCAAATGTTTTAACCTTTGAGCAGTCTTGTCGTGCAAATATTTATGCCGTTCAATAGAGTAAACTTTGGCCCCCATTTCAAACAGGACACATGCCTGATAACCTGAACCCAGACCAATCTCAAGGACTTTTTCCCCCTTAATAAGTTTGAGCAAACTCGTTTGGAAAGCCACTGTATAGGGCTGCGAAATAGTCTGCTCACAATCAATTGGAAAAGCCTGATCCTTATAGGACCACTCTTCAAATGCCTTATCCAAAAAAGCATGCCTGGGCACTTTAAGAATGGCTTCTAAAACCTGTTCGTCCTTTATTCCCTTGGAGGCCAATTCTGCAACCAGCTTTTTCCTGAGTCCCTTTTGTCGGTAATTATCTGTAACCATATAAAAATCGCACGAATATATATAAATATTTTTTAATATGTGCAGAAATGTATGATTTGGTCGGATACTGATATCTTTGAGGATGAAAATCATGTTGTGATGGGAAAATCTGCACAAATAAAATTCGGGACAGACGGTTGGAGAGCCATAATTGCGGAAGATTATACCCTGGAAAACCTTCGGAGGGTGAGTTTGGGAACCGCTTTGTGGATGAAAAATAACGGACTGAAGTCTGCTTTAATAGGCCACGACTGCAGGTTTGGTGGTCGGTTGTTCCTGGAAGAAACTGCACGTGTCCTGGCATCGCATGGCATCAAGGTGCTGGTAGCAGATGGCTTTGTAAGTACCCCAATGGTGTCCCTCGGAGTAGTACACCATAAAGTGGATCTTGGAATCGTAATTACCGCGAGCCACAACCCTCCTTCCTACAATGGTTACAAATTGAAATCATCCTATGGGGGACCGACTCCTCCTGCTCAAATTGAAGAAGTGGAAGCCTGTATTCCGGAAGAATATTCGCCTTCCCTTGAAAGATATGAACAGTATTTGTCTCAGGGATTGATAACAGTCGTGCCACTCCATGAAAACTACCTTGCCCATATTAGAAATCGTTTTAACCTGGATGAAATCAACAAAAACACCCAATTGGCTTATGATGCCATGTATGGTGCAGGCCAGGACGTAATGAAACAACTTTTTCCGAATCTTAAGGCCTTTCACTGCGAGTGGAATCCAGGATTCATGGATACGCCGCCCGAACCCATTCCAAAAAATCTAATCGAGATTTCATCTTTCCTAAAATCAAATCCGGGTAAATATCTTGGCGTGGCAAATGATGGCGATGCGGATCGTGTGGCGATGTTGGATGATTCAGGTAATTTGGTCGACTCTCACCACATTCTACTTCTGTTGCTCTATTATCTTGCGGGAAACAAGGGAATGAAGGGAGACGTAGTCGTTAGTTTTTCTGTTACCAATAAACTCAAGAAACTCGCTGATCATTTTGGACTCCAAACTAAAATTACCAAAATCGGATTTAAATACATAGCAGAACACATGATTGACGGTGATGTGTTGGTAGCAGGTGAAGAGTCAGGAGGGCTGGCTATAAAAGGACATATTCCTGAACGCGATGGCATTTGGATTGCCTTAACTGTTTTGGAATTTGTTGCATTGTCCGGTAAAACAATTACTCAATTAATCGATGAAATTTATAAAATCGTTGGCCCATTTGCTTACGACCGTCTGGATCTTAAACTCTGGCCTGACCAAATGGAAAATGTCAAGGAAGTTCTTAATTCAGGAGTAATTGAAAAATGGGGGAATTACGTCACCAGGTCATTTGAAAATGTAGATGGTTATAAATATTATTTTGACCATGACAATTGGTTAATGTTCAGGGCTTCCGGTACAGAACCTGTTCTCCGTATTTATGCTCAGGGTAAAGATGCCGATGAAGTAATCCAAATGCTGGATACTGCCAGAAAAGTGTTAAACATTTAATGCTTAGATTTTGAAGTAAAGTTCTCCAATTTGATTTTCAAAATCCCATTTTATCAAATAATCCAGACTCAGTGCCGGATCATAGCAGTATGCGGAATGTTGTCCTCCATATATTCTTCCCCAACGGGTGTAAACCCAAAATCCGAATAAAAATTAAGCAGATAGGATTGTGCAGAAATCTTAATGGCCTGGCCCGGAAATAATTTTTCCATTTGGTGCAAGGATTCCTCCATTACCCGTCGGCCAAAACCCTGACTTCGAAATTTAAAGTCACTTACTACTCTACCTATCGAAGGATATTCAGGATAGGAAATTTTTGAGGGTAAAATGCGGGTATAGGCTGCCAATTCCCCTGATTCTAAAAAGAGCATCAGGTGATGGGCATGCAAATCTTTATTGTCCAAATCCTGGTACACACAATTTTGTTCGACTACAAATACCTCTACTCTAAGTCTTATGATTTCATACAATTCATAAGGACTTAATTCTTGAAATTTTTTTAAAACAAAATGAAAGTTTTGCATCAGATTATTCGGCAATAAAAAAAATTAATCCTCATCAATTTTAAGTTCAAGCACATTTCTGAGTTCCTCGATCTCAGGATTTACGGCATAAAGTAAATCCCATTTTTCTTTAGCCGAATAGAGTACTTTTGGTTTGACCAAATCTTCCTTTTGGGCCATTTCCGGATCGATTTCGACACTCATTCGGATACCCACTTCTCTGAAAAAGGATTTAATTTTTTCCTCCAGGTTAAGCTCTGATCTGAGTGCTTCCTGAGCGAGTACTGACCCCACTAAAAAGTTAACCTGATTTTCAGCAATTATAATTTTAGCTTGCTTCATGTAAGCGAGCAGGGAATTTGATTTTTGTTCCTGGATGCACCCTTCCCAAAAAATGCGGACGCTCTCCTCTGAAAATTCCATTTTGTTTTCCTGCCGGATTTTTTCGTCCTGGGCAATCTTTTCCTTGATCATTTTCAGGTCGGCCAACCTCGGAATAGAACTGGCAGCAGCAGGTCCGGGATTCTTGGCTTGATCAGTGATAGGTGAGGGAGTTATTTTGACCGGTATATTTGGAACATCAGCACCCAAAGTGCTTTTTGATTCTTGATCTAGGGTGGTATTAGTGCGAGGAGTCTGTTGAGCGGAATTTGATAAATCAGCTGGTACGCTATCCAATGATTTATTTGGAAAAGGCTCTTTGTTCAGCTCAGGAGTTTTTTTTTCAGGGGGAATAGCTGCTGACAATGCGGATCCAATAGTTACCAGATTTCTAAATTGGCAAAGTCTGTTCAATAAAATCTCTACATGAAGTCTTTTATTGCGTGCCCTTCCCATGTTAATTTCAGATTCGTTGAGACTTTCCAAACAAGTCATCAGAAAAGATCTGCTGTAATTTTCAGCCTGTGATAGATATTTCGATTTGGTATGTTCGCTTCCTTCAAAAAGGGAAGCCATCTCAGGACTCTTACACACCAAAAGATTTCTGGCATGCAGACCCAAACCTTCCAATAATACTTCTGAATCAAAACCAAGTTTCAAAATCTTATCATACAATAGAAAGGCCGATTGTTCATCTTCTGTCAAAAAGGCATCGTAGAACTTAAAGAAGTAATCCTGATCCAGGACATTCAGATTGTCCGCAACATCTTTGTAGCTGAGCTTCTTGCCTGAAAAACTGGTGATGCGGTCGAAAATGGAAAGGGCATCTCTCATCGCCCCATCTGCCTTCTGAGCAATTAAATACAAGGCCTCAGGATCTGCTTGAATGGACTCCACTTCACAGATTTTTTCCAACTGATGTATGATGTCCTTGACCTGAATTCTTCTGAAGTCATAAACCTGACACCGACTCAGAATGGTAGGAATAATTTTATGTTTTTCGGTGGTGGCCAGAATAAACTTTGCATAGGGTGGTGGTTCCTCCAAAGTCTTTAGAAAGGCATTAAATGCCGAGGAAGTCAACATGTGCACCTCGTCTATGATGTAGATCTTAAACTTTCCGTATTGGGGCTGGTATCTTACCTGCTCGACCAATGCCCTCATGTCCTCTACCCCATTATTTGAGGCGGCATCGAGCTCTATAATGTTGAATGAATTGTTTTCCTGAAATGCCTGACAAGTCTTACAGACATTACAAGGTTCCCACTCAGGGCTTGGATTTTCACAATTCAGAACCCTGGCCAGAATTCTTGCGCAAGTAGTCTTACCTACACCCCTTGGTCCGGTAAAAAGAAAGGCATGTGCTACCTGACCCTGAGATAAAGCATTTTTCAAGGTATTAGAGATGTGCTCCTGACCTATAACGTCAGACCATTTAAGAGGTCTGTATTTGCGCGCTGAAACGAGAAATCCTTCCATGATAACTATGGGTCAAAATTAACGTATTCAGGAGAATTTTAATGCATTGGTTTTAGACTTCCAGGTTTTTTGTACGGGTGATGATAAAAATGTAAACAAAATCTGTTCCCCAATGCTTAAGAAGATATTTCTTTCAAAAAATGTTTACCTGCATGAATATATGATACTCGATCCTTCCGGAATGCTATTTTTACCACACAATTGTTAAATCATGCGCATAGCACTTTCTCAACAAAATTATCATATTGGCAACTTTGATGGCAATCTTGCACTCATGGCCAAAGCGGTAGCCGAGGCAAAATCTCGTGGAGCAGACTTAATTTGTTTTAGTGAACTAGCAAGTTGTGGCTATCCGCCGAGAGATTTTCTGGAATTTAAGGATTTCATTCGAAGATCGATGGCTGTCGTAAACGAATTGTGCAAAATGTCCCATGGTATTGCAATTGTGGTCGGTGCCCCCAGCGTTAATCCTGAAATTGAAGGTAAAGACCTGCACAATTCTGTTTTTTTTCTGGTAGAGGGAAAAGTCCGACAAATAGCCCACAAGACTTTATTGCCGACCTATGATATTTTTGATGAATACCGTTATTTTGAACCAAGCCATAAATTCCAAACGGTTGAATTTAAGGGTAAAAAAATAGCCCTCACCATATGTGAAGACATTTGGAACCTTGGCAATGAAAACCCACTATACAAAGTTTGTCCTTTGGATGAAATGATCGATCAGGAACCTGATTTTATTCTTAATCTTTCCGCTTCCCCATTTAGCTTTGATCACGCTAAGGATCGCCTTGAAGTCATCAGGGCCAATGTGCTCCGCTACAAAATACCCATGTTCTACACCAACTGTTACGGAGGTCAGACAGACATCCTTTTCGACGGAGGGTCTGTGGTAATGTCTCCGGATGGAAACTGCTTTGACGAGATGCCATTCTTTGAAGAATGTCTGCGTATTTATGATTTAGAGCAAGTGGTAAAAGGAGGTCGGGTTCAGGAACAAAAGAAAGATAAATTCGAACTCATCTACCGGGCGCTTGTCATGGGCATTCGGGACTATTTTGGAAAAATGGGATTTAAAAAAGCCATTCTGGGACTGTCCGGGGGTATTGACTCTGCTTTGACTGCTGTCTTGGCGGCAGATGCATTAGGACCTGATAATGTCACCGGATTGCTGATGCCATCACAATATTCTTCTGAAGGATCTGTTGCAGATGCAAAAAAGCTTGCGGAGAATTTGGGCATACATCATGAGATCATTGCCATCAAAGAGGTCTACGACCGATATCTGGAGGTACTGAATCCCTGGTTTAAAGATTTAGCTCATAATGTCACGGAGGAAAATATTCAGGCCAGAATCAGAGGAATGTTGCTCATGGCCTTTTCCAACAAATTCAATCACATCCTCCTCAATACCACCAATAAAAGCGAGATGTCAGTAGGTTATGGAACCCTTTACGGAGATCTTTGCGGGGGGATTGCAGTACTGGCAGATGTGTACAAAACAGAGGTTTATCAACTAGCCCATTTTATCAATCGAAATGAAATTCGCATTCCGTTGAATTCCATTCAAAAAGCTCCTTCCGCTGAGCTCAGGCCAGGCCAAAAAGACAGCGACTCTCTTCCTGAATACGCTGTACTCGATCCCATACTTTTTCAATACATAGAGCAAAGAAAAGGGCCGGAAGAAATCATTGCCATGGGTTTTGACAAAGAGGTTGTTTTAAAATCTCTGAAAATGGTCAACCGTTCGGAATTCAAACGACACCAATCGGCCCCGGTGTTAAGAGTTTCCAACAAAGCTTTTGGTCATGGCAGAAGACTGCCTATAGAGGGAAATTATCTATGTTAGTCGATTAAAATAAGACCTGCGAAACTAATTTAGATTATCTTGGTGTTTAGTATCAAAACCTAAACCATGGAGCCAACTACCATTATTCTATTTTCAATTTTTATACTTTTTCTTTTGTTTTCCTTTGTTACCGTAAGTCAGGGGAGCATTGGAGTCGTAACTATTTTTGGAAAATACCAGCGCATTATGAGTCCGGGATTGAATGTACGCATTCCATTCATCGAACAAATTCACAAACGCATTTCCATCCAAAACCGCAGTGTTGAACTGGGATTTCAGGCCGTCACCATAGATCAGGCGAATGTAAATTTTACGGCTATGTTGTTGTATTCTGTTTTGGATCAACAAGAGGAGACTATTAAAAATGTGGCCTTCAAATTTTTTGATGAAAGAAATTTTATGCAAGCTCTGATTCGTTCTGTAGAAGGATCTGTGCGTGCATTTGTAGCCATCAAACGTCAATCCGAAGTATTGATACTGAGACGAGAAATCGTCGAAAATGTAAAAGAACATTTGGATAAAACATTAGAAGATTGGGGTTATCACCTGATTGATCTACAAATCAACGACATCACTTTTGATGAAGAGGTGATGAGGTCTATGGCCAAAGTCGTGGCATCCAACAATCTTAAAGCTGCAGCGGAGAACGAAGGTCAAGCACTCTTAATCACTAAAACAAAAGCCGCCGAAGCGGAAGGAAATTTTATCAAAATTTCTGCAGAAGCTGAGAAACTGGCTGCTCAACTTCGAGGACAAGGAATCGCCTCCTTCAGAGAAGAAATTGCCAAAGGAATGAGCAATGCAGCCAAACTGATGCAGGACTCTAATTTGGATGCTTCCTTGATTATGTTTTCCATGTGGACAGAAGCTGTCAAGAACTTTGCAGAACATGGGCAGGGCAATGTCATTTTCCTGGATGGAAGTCCGGAGAACATGGAACAAACCATCAGACAGATGCTGGCAATGAGTAAAATGCAATTGAATAATTCGGGGAAGGATACTTTGTCTTAACTGCTTTCCTTTGTTCAGGAAATTTTTCTAATTGTGCGACAGAAATATAAACGGATAAAAAATTATATCTCGTTTATTCGATAAAATTTAGGACCTTGTAATCGATTTCAATCAGGATGATGTCTGACAGGTATTTGTCAGGATCGGGGTTTGGTTTTTTTTAAGTGTATTTTCTAACGAACTAAATACAAATAAATGAAAAAACTACTCCCCTTGTTTTTAATTCATTTGGCCTTATTGGCCAATTTGATCCTTTTTGAACCCGAACTTCATGCCCAGGTGCGTTGGTGGCCCAAGTTCTCCCTTTTTAAAATTCATGCCTGCACCAATCCTCCAAAAATTACCTGCCCTCCTGCTTTTGTTGCGTGCCCAGGAGCTTCTACTTTACCGAATAATACAGGTTTTGCAATTGGTGAACCCGGCGGTCCCGGATGCAACCAACCAATTGTCACTTATTCTGACATGATTGTTTCACAAGGACCTTGCGCCGGAGCCATCGAAATCAACAGGATATGGACGGCAACTGATCCTCAAGACCCCTTGCTGAATTCTTCCTGCATGCAGTCCATTGTTTTATCTGATACCGGCGCACCGGTGATTACCAATTGCCCTCCGGATATTACGGTCACTGCTCAACAAAATTGCAAGGCGAACGTGTCCTGGAATCCACCCAGCGTAACCGACAATTGCGGGAAACTATTTTTAACCGTTAGTCATATTTCGGGAGATGTCTTTCCATTGGGTACCACAAAAGTTACGTACACTGCGGAGGACCTTTGTGGCAACATCACCTATTGTTCCTTCAACATCACTGTAAGTGGCAATTGTTGCAAAATTGCTCCAACCATTGTTTGTCCGCCTGCTTTTTCAGGTTGTCCCAAAGACAGTATTTTCCCGGACCAAACCGGTACGCCAACCGTTACCCCGGGAAGTGTTGAATGCGCCATTCCGGTGGTCTTCTATCATGACTCCATCTTGTCTACAGGGCCTTGTGAAGGGGCTATAAAACTTGTACGCAACTGGACTGCAAGAGATCCTTTTGATACAACGCTGGTGGTACACTGTAAACAGAACATTGAACTTATTGATAAAGGTCTCCCATCACTCAGCAATTGTCCGACGGATGTAACTGTCAGTCCGGGGGTTGATTGCAAGGCCATGGTCAACTGGAATCCACCGGTAGCTTCCGATCTGTGTGGTATCAAATCTTTGGTTGCCACCCATCCCCCGGGAAGCCTTTTTTCGGAGGGCAATACCAAAGTTGAATATGTAGCTACCGATCATTGTGGAAATACTATCAGCTGTTCATTCAGCATTACGGTGACCACCTGTTGTCAGGTTTCACCCATTATAACCTGTCCAACGGATTATAAAGCCTGTCCGGGAACTTCTACCGATCCAATGGTCAGCGGATTTGCAACCGCTACAAAAGGACAATCCGGCTGCGCTGATCCCATCGTGAGTTATGCTGATTCCATCAGTCTGGGCAAATGTCCCGGTACTAAAAGAATCATCCGAATTTGGACAGCAACCGATCCGAATAACGCATTGCTTAAATCCAACTGTGTGCAATTGGTTGAACTCAAGGATGACAGCCCACCTAGTTTTACCAGTTGTCCGTCCAATCTGACTGTTTATACCAATACAACAGATTGTAAAGCAACTGTCAGCTGGAGTTTTCCAACGGCTACAGACGATTGTGCCGGTGCAGTGACTCCTGTAGGCAGCCATACCTCCGGAAGTGTTTTTCCGGTAGGTATCACAAAAGTGGTCTACGTGGCTACAGATGGTTGCGGTAATGCCGCTGAGCATAGTTTTACCATCACGGTGTTGAGTAATTGCTGCAACAAGCCACCGGTCATTAATTGCCCACCCGATTATCTTGGTTGTCCGGTATTGCAATGTGGACCAAATGTTTCCGGCGAGGCTAAAGCAAGCCCATCAGATCCTTCTTGTGGCACACCTATTCTGAGCTATCGGGATTCCTTGCTGAATATTTATTCTGCGTGCCCCAACGCCAAAAAATTTATCAGAATTTGGAAAGCCACCGATCCAAATGACCCTAAACTTTACAGTGAGTGTCGTCAATTAATAGAATTGAACGATCGCACTCCACCTGTTTGGAATTCTTGCCCGGCTAATATAACAGTAGATGCTTGGGGAGCTTGTGAAATTACAGTCAACTGGACACCACCAACTGCCACCGACAATTGTGGAGGTTTTGTGCAGATTACTTCCAATTATGTACCCGGTCAAAAGTTCACCGCCGGTATTCACCACGTAGTTTATACCGCCAGAGATGCCTGTGGAAATTACATCAATCATTCCTTTACGATCACCGTGTTGGGTGCGGGATTAAAAATAACCTGCCCGGCAGACATCGTGGTAGATCGAATTGATCCAAATTTGCCCGGAGCGTATGTAAATTGGAACCATCCAACCGTTCAGTCCTGTGGATCTTGCAAAGATTCACTTTCCGGTTTTATCTATATGGGAACATATAATGGAAGCAAATACTTTTGCTCGAGGAAACCTGCTACCTGGACGGAGGCTAAACGCATTTGTGAACTGAATGGAGGCATGTTGGCTGTGATGAACAGCCCTGCTGAAAATAATTATGTTGCGAGCAAACTCATGGGTGCAACTGCCTATATAGGCTTACACGATCGCAATGTGGAGGGCTTTTTCGAATGGGTGGACAACAGCCCGCTAAGTTTTACAAACTGGTATCCCGGTCAGCCAAACAATGCCAACGGCGATCAGGATTATGGAGAACTTCTTCCGGATGGAACCTGGAATGATCAGTACAATGATTGTCTTCGTGAGTTTATTTGCGAGGTGCCTTGTTATGAAATCAAACAAATTGCAGGCCCCCCTTGCGGATCACTTTTCCCATGCGGAACTACTAAAGTGACTTATGTTGCCACACAGGGTGGCTATCACGATACCTGTAGCTTCACGGTCACCGTAAAATGTCAAAACAATGGAAATTATTGCGAATCCAGGGGGCAGTGGAGTAATTATACCTGGATTCAAAAAGTGAGTCTTGGCAACCTGTACAATAATTCAGGAAATAACGGAGGCTATGCCTATTTCCCAAGTCCATGCAACTCCTACAATTGGGGCAAGACTTATAATCTTTGTCTTACACCCGGATTTGGTGGACCAAACTATCAGGTGTATTGGAAAGTGTGGATTGATTACAATGCTGATGGTGATTTTTATGATGCCGACGAACTGGTAGCTTATGGAACCGGAACAGGGGTTTTGTGTGGAAATATAACCATACCTGGTAATTGTAACTGTCCCACAAGAAGTACAAGAATGAGGGTTTCGATGGCGTATGGTGGTTATCCGTCCAATCCATGCTGTACTTTCAGCTATGGAGAAGTGGAGGATTACTGCGTCATCATTCAGCCACAAACGCTTACCGGAAATCCAACTTCAAATCTAAAATCCTCTACTGCAGCAGAACAACTCAAATGTGTAGAAAACTGTTTGGACGTGCTGAGTGAAAGATCCATTGACTCAGGAGCTGATCTGGGAGAGGTCACTTTAGAACCAAATAATGATTTGTTGATTTTCCCCAACCCGGCTAGGGAGGAATTACAAATCAAAACCTTTGGCCATGCTAATGGGCAGATCAATGTATTTGATGCAAGAGGCAGATTGGTTTACACGACCGCCTGTACAGGTCAACAACAAATCATTGATGTCCGAAATTGGTCAGAAGGATACTACTTATTAAGTTTGGACCAAACAAATGGAACTAAAATGTTGCGAAAATTCGCGGTGATTAAATAAATAGAATATTAACCGAAGCAATGATAAGCCGGACTTCCTTCAATGGAAGCCGGCTTTTTTATATCAGCAATGGAGATTGGGAATATTTTCGATTTTAGGTTTAATAAATATCCTCCATTCAGCCATTCAAAATTTCCAAATTTAAATTACGGTGTTGCGCAAAATCAAAGCCAACATCCAATCACATTTTAAAATTGAATCAGACTGTAAATAAATTTTGCAAAAAACTACCTTGATATTTTTATTTAAGATACTTTTGTCTTATTTATAAAATAAAAGATATTGATCGAAAAATAAATCGCATATATGAAGAATCTAGTTTACCTTTTAATGGGATTGGTTTGTATTATTTCAGCCAAAGTGACGGCTCAAGAAAGTGAAAATAAAATGAGTAATCCAACTTCGGTTTTAGCGGGGTATCATGTTGGTGTGGTACAAATTATGTTTGCTGCTAATAAAGGTAATTTTACTACGCTTGATAAATATGATTTTTACTTTATTGGATTTCCAATAGGCATTACTTTTAACACAGCCGGTAAATTGAAATTTGATCTGGAATTTGTTCCTGTTGTTAAACCCTATTTCAATTCAGGAGTTCCCATTCAAGTGCATCTTCTTTTTCACCCAGGAATTTTATATCCTTTAGGAAATGGTTGGACATTTGGTTTTAGACTGGCGTATGAAAATTCGGTAAACCAAATTGGCTTCACTCCATTGATCAATAAAGGATTCAAAAGAAAAAACAATTCCGTCTTCTTCTTGGAATTGGTCGCACCTGCAAGATTTGGCCCGGAGAAAAATTCCGGTTATACACAACTGGGGGGTCTTCATGTTGGTCTAGGATTCTAGGATTTAAACATAGAGTTGACAGTGGTTGGTCAACTATTCCACAAAAATAAAAATTCACCTAAGTTTTAAACGCACTTCCTGAAAATTGAAATTTACAATTTGAGAAGTCAGGACTATGAAGATAAATTTTTTCTGGCAGATTATTCATGGATATATTCCTGTTGGCTTCTTGGATTTGGATTATTTTTGCCCTTGATTCAAATCTACCATCCATGCTTAAACATTCCATTGCTTTACACGGCGGAGCCGGAACCATCCTGAGATCAGAAATGTCTCCGGAAAAGGAAAGTCAGTATTTAATGGCTCTGGAAGAGGCGCTGGAAACCGGATTCGAAATTCTTCACAAAGGCGGCTCTGCTTTGGATGCGGTGGAGAAGTCAGTTAGCATTCTTGAGGATTGTCCATTGTTCAATGCCGGCCGTGGGTCCGTTTTTACCTTTGACGGGAAGCATGAAATGGATGCTTCCATTATGGATGGTTGTAATCTCGATGGTGGTGCGGTAGCGATGCTCAGAAATGTAAAAAATCCTATTCATCTGGCACGGCTGGTCATGGATCAAAGCAACCATGTTTTTCTTGCAGGAGAGGGTGCCGAAGAATTTGCCAAATCACATCAGGTGGAATTTAAACCTTCAGAATACTTTTACGATGAGTTTCGTTATCAACAATGGTTGTCCGTAAAAGGTAGTGAAGAAATCATGCTTGACCATATCTCTGTTAAGGAGCATAAGTTTGGTACAGTAGGTGCTGTAGCACGTGACCGGCACGGAAATCTTGCGGCCGCTACATCGACAGGAGGAATGACCAATAAGAAATTTGGCCGCATTGGAGATACCCCTATGCTCGGTGCAGGCACTTATGCAGATAATTCTTCTTGTGCCATCTCCTGTACCGGTTCAGGAGAATATTTCATTCGCATCAATGCGGCCTTTCATGTCCATGCATTGATGAAATATCAACGCCTGAATCTACAGGAAGCCTGCGACAAAGTAGTGCAGGACCTCCTTCCTTCGATTGGTGGAGATGGAGGTCTTATTGGTGTTGATCATTCAGGAAATGTATGCCTTAGTTTCAATACGGAGGGTATGTACAGAGCGTTAAAAGATTCGGACGGAAATAAAGAGGTGCTGATTTACACATAATAATTCAACCGATCAGAAAATATTTTAATCACCTATTTCTGAAGATTGTTTTCATTTACCCTGAATGCAACAATTTCCCGGATTAAGTCATATGGTATAGGACCGTCCAGTGGAAACTGGACCGAACCTTTCCCTTGTTTATATGCACTTAATTGCTGCTTGAATGCTTCATGTCCGGAAGGCGTCGCATACAATCCAATGTGATGCTTGAATCCGGCAAAATAAATCAATGGTTTTTTGTTGGTCTTGTAAGCCGGCATGCCATAAGAAATATTTTCCACAGCATCCGGTGCATGGTCTTTAATGATCTTTCTGATCTTCTCCAATTTCTCTCTTACTTCTTCCGGAAAACTAGCTATGTATTCATCCACAGTTTTTATTTCAGTATTCATTGCGCTTTTACTCTTTTGTCAGTTCAAATAGGAATCTCCAATTTTAGGAAAAATAAAAATAATGTTCCGTTTTGATTTAAAAATTATTCCATGCATCAAATACTTTGTCCAAATGTAATTAAATTGTGGTCGGGATCGAGTACAGAAAATTCTTGTTGGCCCCATGGTTTCTTTTGCAAAGATCCCTGTGGATGAATTTTCACTCCGTTGTCCATCAATGATTGATATAGTTTTTCAATTTCATCTGTCCTGATATAAATTTGACCGTAATTTATATATGGGTCTAGTTCCACAAATTCAAAAAAGTGAATTTGAATTCTATCTCTCTGTACCATCAGGTAACCCTCATGATCAGCATCTCCAAATTCCTGGAATTTCAGTTTGTTTAAATAAAATTCCTTTGTAATTGCTTTATTGCGCATGGGTAATTTTGGATGGATGTCTGTGAGCATATATTAGAATTTCAGTTGTTCAAAATCACATTTTTATGAATTGATGACAATAGATAAAGTTTTTGAGTAGAGCACAAATATAATTAATACCTGAAGTATTGGGGGAAATGTCAAGGTTTGTGTCACTCCAAAACATTCACTTTGAAGTACAATATTTTCGTAAATGTCTCTAATTTTAATTGAAATTAATTCATTTTGGTATGGCATTTAAACATTTATAATGTCACTTGTTAGATTAATGAAAATTTTTAGTTGGTCATCACTTTTAACTGACGTGTTGTCAACCATCATACACTAGACTTTTATTGGTAAATTTCTGTATGATAAAACCAACTCCTGATTAGTACTGGTAAAAGTTTAAACGTTTAATCATATATCTTGCGTGAATCATATATCATATCTCTTCAACAACCTCCTCTAAACTCAATTTTCCATCCAGATCCAGCTTTTTCAACAACCTGCTTTTCATCGTACGGATTGCACCAGGTCCAACCCCCAGTGTTGCAGCCATGTCTTTATTGGTAAAAGATAATTTTATCAAAGCAAAAAATCGGATTTCTCCTTGGGTAAGGCCCGGAAAGCGACTTTTCAAACGAGTAAAATAGCCCGTATGCACCCTTTCAAAAAGTTCCTTAAATTTAACCCATTCTCCCTCTGTTAAGATAGTTTTGACGCGAAGATTTTCCAGGTCCTGGTCGTTGGCTGTCAGCTCCACCTCTGACTCCAGAATTTCAAGCCTCTTGCTTTTTTCAATCAGTGAATTTTTGAAGTCATTTAATTGCTCATGAGCCAGTGCCAATTCTCTCGCAGCTTCCTCCAGAGATTTTTGAGACTCTCTCTTCTGTTGTTTAATTTGTTTTTGTTTGTAATAAAAGATAAAAGTTGCGATCAAAACGAAAAATCCTAATATCTTCCAAAGCACCGACCTGATAAATAATTGTCTGTTGATATTTCGGGCCAACTCTTCTTCTCTTTCCTTGTATGCCTTAATTTCAAAATCCATTTCGTGCCTGATGAGGGCATTCTGATCCTTTTGTTGATTTATTTTTTGGGACCAAAATAAGATAGAATCCAAGACAACTGAAATCCTCGATACAGATTGGTTCTTTTCGCCCAAGAGCACCCGGAGTTTATAGTAATCCAGGAAATTCTGTTCATCGGTGTTCCGAGAAATTGCTTTTTCCATCGTAGGCAATAATGCCCGGGCTTCCACTGTTTTCCCTGTCATGAGATAAGATTCTGCCAATCTGATAGAGAAAGACAATATGTTGTTGTAAAAAGCAGCATCGACTAAAATGGGTAGAGCATTTCTGAAGAAAGGAATGGCTTGTTCAATTTCATTTTTAGCGTAGTGTATTTTGCCTTCATATCCATACATAATACCTCTCCATCCCTTGATGGGCGGCCTGGTGGTATCCTCCTGAACATATACTTCAATGCATTTTTTTATATAAAGTGACGAACTGTCATATTGGCCAAGTTTCAAACTTATCTGAGACAGTAAATCGTAAGAAAGCATTTTCCTATGACCTTTCATTTTATCTGCAAATGATTTAATCGCATATTCTTTGGCCTTTGGATAATCTCCAAGCAAATACAAGATGCCTGCTATTCGAAGTGCAATCATCTGTGGCACCAGAATTTCATTCCCAGACTCATTATTGGCCAGGTCAAAAGCTCTCATCATATAACTGAGTGACGTTCCACCTCGTCCTTTTTCTTTGAGTATTTGTGCCAAGTACAAGAGTGCATGTGCTTCTATGAGGCGATGCCCATTTATATCAACTTCATGAACGACTTTGAGAAATGTTGCGACTTTCTGATCTATTGAGGAGCTGTCTTCATACAATTTTGTTCTCTGCTCAAGTACACTATACATCAATAAGGAGATATCATCCTTTTTCAAGTTTGCCAGTTCTTTCAATTCACCCAGGTTAGAATGTATGGCACTGTAACTTTGCTTCTCTAATAAGAAAGAGGTATAAATCGAATCAATTATTCTTAACCTCTGAGGATAATCAACTGTAAAGGCCTCCCCAAACTGGGCACTCAGGCTAAGCTGCAAGAGAAAGAATAGAATTCCCGTGAATTGAGATTTCATTTGTACATCAAAATGTAGAGGTAAAATTAAATGGAGTTTGCTGGTAATTGATTAAATTACATTAATTTATAAAACCATCCTATCAGATACCTGGAGTCTAATTTAAAATCAGAATTTAACAAGACCCATCCAATCCAATTTGTGTCCCGTTGCATTTTAACCTCTTCATAGAAAAATATTATTAACACACCTAATAATAACCTGGATTTCCCAGTAGGGGGAAGACTGAATTTCATAAATTGAAATCAGCCCCTAACTTCAATTTTGAAATTACTACACCAATTTTTAGATAATTGTTCAAAAGTCTGAACGAAAGACCAGTCAAGAAAAATTTATTCCTTCTGCAGAAGGATTCGTCATTGTCCAAAGCACCCTAATACCTAATTACATATTATAATAATTTATATATAACAAATTTTCCTTTTGCAGTTGGATTATATTCTATTTTTAACCTTTGCCTCGTCAACTAAACAAAATGAAAAAGACCAACTCAAATCCTCCGGGCCAATTTGTCAGGCAGTTTATTTGGGTTATGGGGATTACCTTACTTTTTTCATTGGGATGCACCAAGGATCACATCAACGTCATAGACGACAACAATCCTGCTTCTGTAACCAACATCTCCCGACTCAAAATCGAAAACTACGTCAATCGACTCTACATTGACCTTGTGGGACGGGAGCCCCTCAAAACAGAGCTCAAGGAAGAGTCGGACACTCTGAAAGCACGGGAGCTGAGCCGCGAAGCCCGACTCGATTTGATCACTCGTCTGATGTCTGATACCAGTTTTCGCGTAGGAGAAAGATCTTACAATGCTGCCTTTCACCTCAATCTGTACAACCTCGCAAAGGTGCGATGCCTGGAAGGGGTTACAGATGAAGAAATCCAAATGAAAATGAGCCTGCTGCTCACTGATGCCATGAGGGACTCCATGAACCTAAACTGGAAAGGATTTTATGCAAAGCTTGACATCCTCCGACGCTATCAGGACGTTCTCGAAAGCCAGCAGGAGTTACTCGAAGGACATATTGCCTATCACCAGATGTTCACCTTCCTGGTCAACAATGGGATTTACGACATCATCAACATGAACACCTTTAACTTCATACGGGCTGTATTCAACGAACTGTTATTCCGTTTGCCCACCGATCAGGAATACAACTCTGCTTTTGACATTATTGAAAACAGCGCAGCCGGTCAGGCCTTTGGAAGATACGTCACAAATAAAACCGAATACGTGGAGGCCCTCGTAGAATCCCCGGCCATGCTGGAAGGCATGATTATCTGGACCTTTCAGGTCTATCTAAACCGATTTCCAACTCCCAGAGAACAATCCAGCTTATTACCCACCTATTTGAAGGAAAAAGACATCCGATACATTATCAAACAAATCGCTGTAACCGATGAATATGCAAGCTTTAAATAAAACTGGATTATGGTGTGCCGCTCTGGCTCTAATGCTCAGCTTTTCAGGCTGCCAAAAGGATTATTTCGTTTACGAGATAAACGACCAGACGATCCTACCAGTTAACAGCCAAAAGATAAAACCCAAATCGATCACTCAGTATATTTCCATTCTGTATACCAATTTCTTTCAGAGAGCCATCAGTCCCAATTCCATGCTGCAGGCTCAAAAAGCGATTGAGTCTATAGGAGACAAACAAGTTGCCTTTGACATTTTGCTCAGTAAGTACATGAATGACCCTAAAGTCATCTTGCCTACGGTGGAATCCATGCGACAAGATCCTGAAGGATTCATCCGAAATACTTACAAGCGTTTTTTGGTACGCGAACCGACGGAAGCCGAACTCAACTGGATGCTCAATTACATCAAAAGCAGACCCAATGTGACGCCTGAACATTTCTACTTTGCATTTGGTACATGCAACGAGCATTTTCACTATTAATCGTCCCAACATGAACCGCAGAAAATTTATTAAAAAATCAGCCCTTGCGGCCGCTGGCACAGTAGGATTTCCCTATTTGCTGCCAACCGGATTGCTTTTGCCAGACAGCCTTCGTTGAAAGCCGAGCACGTCGTCTATGTTCAGTTTGCCGGTGGATTGCGCCAACAGGAATCGGTCCTCCAGAGATACCTGGCCGGAAGCCAGAACGAACAAATAGAGGGCAACATTATGTACAACCTGCTGGATGGGAAGCCGCCTGTAGATAAAATTGCCTATGGCACCGACGACAAACAAAACAACATCGTGGGGGCCTTTCCAATTAACCAGATCTTGCAGACATCCCTGCAAAGGCAGGGCACCCTTTTTCCGGAAGTGAGGTTTTCTAAAGGAGGAGCAGGACATTTCAATGGTCTGAGTACAGGCGTATCGGGTAATTATTATGTGACCGCAGGACTCAGACAACGTACGGCCTCTCCGACCATATTTGAATACTTGCGCAGACATGCCGGTTTTTCTGCAACTGAATGCTGGTCAATTGGCCAGGGTGTTACGGGTTCCCGACCATTGCTTAATTATTCGGCACACGAAGATTACGGCAGAAGGTATGGAGGCAATTTCCTGGCACCGCTGATCACCTTTGGGGCTCCCGGTCAGGAACACTTCATGGATTTCAAAAACTATCATCCGGATACTGACTACGAAATGTTCCGGGAAATTCGGGGCTTCCTCAATAAGAACTTCTCCAACGAGGGGTTGGAGATTCCTCACCTCTACAATACACCAGAAGAGGAAAACAGTATTCGCGAATTCATCCGGGCCACTTTTGAAAAAGTAAAGGAGGGTAGGGTTACCATGCCGCCCGTCAACGACAATGGGGACCTTAAAGTTTTAGGGTTTACGGTTGAATTGTTGCGCTGGTTCAAACCAAGGGTTACCGTGGTAGATCTCAACAACATCGATGTGTGTCACAATGATTTCACCGCATATTTAAAAAATATTCACCGTGCCGATCATGGCATTGCGTTCCTTTGGAAGGAAATTCAGTCCATACCGGGTATGAGGGACAACACCGTGATGATCGTAATGCCAGAGCATGGCCGCGACGAGCAACACAATTCCATCAAAGATCTCAACGATTGGTTTGCTTACGACCATTCCGGAAGCCCCAACGCCCGCAGGATATTTAACCTAATGGTAGGTCCCGGTATTGATGCCAATCTGAAGGTAGGATCAGAGACCAATCCAATAGGAGATGCAGCGGATGTGGTCCCCACCATTGCGGACATATTTGGCATCAAAGATCAGGTCAAAAAGGCAGGTCTTTTGGATGGGAATGCAAGGTCATTATTTGATAGAATTTAATCGTGACCCAAATGAAGAAAATCAGCTCTGCATCACTTTTTCTATTGGCCGTTTTGACCTTACATTGGGCATGTGAAAAACCGGATATTCCAAGCAACCCTTTTGACGATTACAAGCCTACTCAAGACACCGTCAAATTCATTTTTCAAGACCCGGATTCTGCCTCAATTGCAGGTTTATATACCTATATTTTCAAGCCCACCTGCGCCAATTCAGGTTGTCACGATGGAACCTTCGATCCGGATTTCCGGACGCTGGAAAGTTCCTACAACACCCTCGTATTTCGTGAATCGATCAAAAAGGACGGAAAATACCTTTATCGTGTCAAACCCTATTCACTTGACAGCTCGGCCATTCTAGCGCGCTTAAATGGTATTGTGGCACCGCAGATGCCCATCCAAATAGAACCGGATTCCGATTGGAACAAAAGAAAAGACCATTACATCTCTCTGGTACGCCGATGGATAGAATCAGGTGCTCCTGCCATCGATGGAAGCATTCCTAAAGCTGGTCTGCCCCAGATTAGACTAAAAGGTTGTCTGGCCATGATAGGCGATACAGCCTTCCTCGAGCGGAGACCATTCAGCGGGCCCTTGTTGCTTGACAGCCTCAGAGACAGCCTATATCTTTATTTCTCCTTTGGTCATGATGCACAGAATCCTTTAAGCTTTACCAACAACAAGATCAGTTTACATCCAAATCCGCATGTGTTTGACAGCACTGTGGTCACTTTAGATTTAGAGACCGGCTTCCCCAGTTTCCGGATGATTGGCTTGTATGGCGACAGCGTTATCTATACACACCGGGTTCTCATCAATCCGAATATGCTGATGTCCAACCATAGGGAACTTTATTTCCGAACTTATCTAAAAGACCAGCTCAATCCCTTGTCTGAAATACCGGCTCAAAAGGCCATTTTTTCCATGAAAAAATACATGTCCATTGAACGCACAGATTAAATTAGGGGTCTTGTTTTCAGTTTTGTTTATCTGTGTTTCCTGTCGCGACAACGCAGACGATCCACCGTTTTCCATTATACCTGAAATAAAACTGAAAAGCTTTACCCAGGATACCATTCTCGAGTTTGAGGACATACTTACGCTCAACATTCGCTATCAGGATGGGGATGGAGACCTAGGATTCGAAGAACCGGATTCCTATGCAGTGTTTATAAGGGATGCCAGACTCACCAAGTACGATGGCTTTTACCTGGCGCCGGTTGCACCTCCCGGAGCATTGATCGCCGTTCAGGGTGACCTCAAAGTGGAATTTCCTGACCTGTTTGTTTTTGGAAACCGCTCAGAGGAAAGGACCAAATTCTACATCTACATGGTGGACCGTAAAGGAAACAAGAGCAACGAACTGATTACGCCGGAAGTGATTATTAAAAAGAAAGGATGATGTCCGCACGAAAGCTTCTCAATTTTGCGCTTCTAACTTTTGTATTCGGTTTTATAACAGAATCGGAACTTTCCGCCCAACCGACCTACCCGATGCAAAATGCAAGGGTACGCGATTGTGAAGGGATATTGACCCACAGTGAAGCTGGAGAAGATAAAAACTATGACCACAACGAAGACTTTACCTTCACTATATGCGTACCCGGAGCGACCTCCATTACTTTAGACTTTGAATTCTTTGCTACCGAAAGGACCTACGATGTAATGACCATCTACGAAGGACCCAATAAAAATGGCCCCGTCATTTCAACGCTCAGTGGTATTCTGACTCCACCACCCCGCATTACGGTGAAAGGCGAATGCGTGACCATACATTTTAAAAGCGATGACAACATCACTGCGAATGGTTGGAAAATGCACTGGAAAGTTCAATTTGTATTACCGCCCCCCCCGACCCTGAAAGTAACAGCACCAACGGCTTGTCCCCTGACCGAGCTCACCTTTGAATTTGGTTATCCGGTACCCTGTGATCAGATCGTTCCCGGGAATTTCGGCCTTTTAGGTCCTGGAGGGTCCAAAATCATCTCTGCGGTGGCGCTGGATTGCGTTAACGGAAAGGCAACCAGGTTCAAGCTACAATTTGACCCTCCATTGGACAGACCTGTTAATTATAGGGTCAGTTTTACCTACAAGTACATCGACGAATGTGGGACGGAGCATTTGTTGAATACCAGCGTTTTGTTCAGCCTGAACAACTGCCCTTTTACCGTTGAGATCCAGATGCCCAATGGAGCAGCCTGTAAAGGCGCCTGTACCAATTTGGAGGCTCTGGCAACGGGTAATTCCAAGCAGGTCTTCCGCTACCGGTGGATACCCGGTGGCCAAACCAGTCCGAACATACGGGTTTGCGATACCGTACCGATCAGATATACGGTCATCGCTACAGACAGTGCCTCCGGCGTTATGGATACCGCGGATTTCTTATACACTCCTCTGGATGTGCCAAAAATATTAAATCCCATACCTGATACAGTTTGTGCTTCTGCTGCGGACTGGAGGTACCAGGTAGATATCCCCGGAGGTGATTTCTTTTCCCGCACCATACCCAACCAACAACGTAAAACGGGGGTGTACGAATTCTGGAGACATGCGGCCGGAAGCAAAGTCAGCACGGATACGGTGACCTACGTCGCCCCTAATGGTTGCAAGGTTTCAGATATTGTGCACATTTATCCAATCGATGCCGGTGCAGACATCAAGCTTTGTCTTGGCTCACCTGCTGTACAGATCAGTGGGGGCAGTCCGGCCGGGGGTTATTGGACCGGGCCCGGAATCCAACCCAACGGCAGTTTTGACCCTTCAACAGTGGGTAAGTTTGATTTTGTGTATACAGCACCCAACGGTTGTAAAGATACCCGCTCGATTTTTGTCAATCCCAATCCAAAGATCCTCAATCCTGTACCCGACACAGTCTGTGCTTCCATGGCTGACTGGCGATACCAGGTCAGCATTCCCGGCGGTGATTTTTATTCCACTGTTATCCCGCCAAATCAGCGTAAGTCAGGCCTTTATGAATTCTGGAGACTGTCCTCCGGTGACAGTTTGCGAAGCGATACAGTCACCTACATAGATCCCAACGGTTGTAAGGTGCGTGACACCTTTCAGATCATCCCGATTTCAGCAGGAAGCACACAGTCAGTATGTCACCTGACACCAGTTTTTAAATTGACTGGAGGATCGCCGGTGGGGGGATTTTGGTCAGGTCCTTACACAGATTCACTTGGAAATTTCAATCCATTGGACACCGGTAGCTTTACCGTGACCTATCATGCCTCTAATGGATGTTTGGCAAACAAAACAGTAAGGGTTAACGCAAATCCCATCATTCTGAATCCCATTTTAGATACCGTTTGTGCATCCGCAGCCAATTGGCAATACCAGGTCAATCTACCCGGAGGAACCTATGCTGCTACAGCTATTCCTGCTGCGCAAAACAAAAGTGGCGTATACGAATTCTGGAGGTGGTCCCAGGCCAATCAGACGCAAAGAGACATTGTGACCTACACGGCCCCCGGCGGTTGTACCATCAAAGATACCTTTTACATCCATCCCATTTTTGCCGGACTCGTCGAGGCCGCCTGTCAGGGCAGCAATCCTTTTCCATTGAGTGGAGCAAAACCCGGTGGTGGATTTTGGACAGGCTTGAATGTCGATTCCATCGGCATTTTTAATCCGGTCCAAAGTGGCAGCTTTATTTTAAATTACCAGGCTCCCAATGGCTGTATTTCCGCCAAAACCGTTAACGTAGGTGACAGTATTGGACTAAACCTTATCGACACTCTATGCAACCTGGAAAACATCAATTTTGTGTTCAATCCAGTCGGAGGCAGATGGAGTGGACCGGGTATCACAGACAGTATCGCAGGAAAGCTGGATGCCGCCAGAGCCATGGCCAATCAATGGAACACTTATCGGTACCGCCTAAATGGCTGTGAAAAAAGCATCAGCGTATTCATCACCAAACCGAACGCCGGACCAGACACTTCTCTTTGCTTCGGTATCAACACCCTCAGTTTGCCTTTACGAGGACGCTGGTCAGGACCTGGTGTGTATGATCCTGTGACCAATTCATTTGATATCTCTTCCCTTCCTCCAGGTGCTCATTCCTTCAGGATCAGTTTTAAAAATTGTCGCGATTCATTCAAACTTCAAATCCACGATGTGAAACTGGATACCACCCGACCGCGGCTCTTTTGTCCTGCAAATGACACCATCGATCTTGTGACTTTGCTGAACCCAAGCGAAGGACCTGGAATTTTTACCGGAACAGGAGTGGCTATTTACGATAGCCTCTGGAAGTTTTTACCGGGGTTGGCTGGACCAGGCAAACATGAGCTCGTCTATAAGGCTTTCGGATGCAACGATACTTCAGAAATTGAAGTGGAAGTTCCTATTAGCTTTTCCACCTACAAATTTTGCGACCGCAGCCCTCCTACTCTGCTCAGTGTGGTCCCACCCGGAGGAGAATGGAGTGGCACTGGATTTCTTGATGAATCCGCAGGATTATTTGATCCTGAGCTGTCAGGCATTGGCCTTCATCCTGTGAGCTATACCAGTCCCGCGGGGTGTCAGGCTCAGGCGGTGGTAGAGGTAGAAGCCTGGGAACAGGTGCGCATCAGTGGGATTGACCCGCAATATTGCTTCAAAGATCAAGACATCCCCGTTTTACTGAATCCTCCGGGCGGAGAATTTTTTATTAACGGAAGACCGTCACCACCTGTGATCAATCCGGCCCGTCTGGGCTCAGGAATTTGGGAACTCTATTACACCCGCGGCGAAGGTAATTGTGCCTCATCCGAAAAAACATATATCAAAATCCTGCCTGCTATCAACAAAAGGTCCTCCAGCGAAAATGATTCCATTTGCATTGGTCAGCGAACTACGATCTCTATTGACGCCACTGGCGGTCAGGGTGGTTTGGTTTATACCTGGGATCATGGACTGGGTTTTGGCAGCAGCCACATAGTAGAACCCACCCAGGATAGCTGGTATCTTGTGACTGTTACCGACGGCTGTTCAGATGCTTTGGTGGACAGTGTATTTGTAAGAGTTTATCCTCGCTTTCCAATGGACATTTTAAACGGTCCCCCGGTTTGCTTTGGCGAAAAGACTTTCGTGGAATTAAAGTTGGATACCGCTGATTATGATATTGTATGGCAGACCAGCCCTCAGAAAAAGGGTGCCAGGCTGGATGGCGATCCCGGCATTTATGGTGTGGAGGTGCGAGAAAAATCAACCGGATGCCGACAAAGAACTTCTGTGACCCTGCCCGGATCAGCTCCTCTCGCAGCCAACTTTGGAATCACGCCCAACCAACCCTGCATAGACATTGTGGAAAATTCCGTGGAGATCCTCGATCTTTCCTATGGATACACGAAAGGAACTGTAGACTTTGGTGATGGTTCACCGCCTGTGGACCTCAGGTCGCCGGGTGCCCTGGTTCATCAGTATTCAGACACAGGTGTATTTTTGATCAAAATGCGCGTAGTCAATGAGATCGGATGTGAAGATGAATTCGAACGCATGGTTTGTGTAAAGAATGTGGTGCGGCTTTTTATTCCGAGCATCTTCAGTCCCAACAATGATGGCAAACATGATGTTTTTGAGATCTTTCATATCGGTGTGGATATATTACAATGGGCTGTTTACGACCGAAACGGCGCCCGCGTATTTGATTCCAAAGACGGAATGGCTCAATGGGATGGTACTTTCCGAGGCATGCATGTGGTAGAAGGTGTCTACGTAGTAGTCATTGAATATTTCAATCCGGACAAGGGGAAAAAGGAAATATTTAAAAGTGATGTAACGGTTATTAGATAAAACATAAATGGGATGATCCCATAATGTCCTAATCCAAGATCAAATAAATGAAAACTTTTCAAGTTATTTGAATCGGGATTATGCATACTCAAGGAAATATGCGATTTTTAAAGCCCCAACAAACGACCTTCATATATTTTTTCTGTTTCCCTATAGTGAAACATTTGTAAATTTTGTGCCTTGGACAAAAATCAGAAACATAGAAAGATAACGTTTTACAAAAACTACTTCCAAGACTTCTTTGCCAAACAAAACAAGAAAGTAAAAGGAAAAATTGTTTAGACTTTTGATTGATTGAAGACTTACAAAGAGTTCCTGAAACTTATCTTTATCACATTGAAAATACGGACGGACTTTATGAAATCCGTGTTCAATTAGGAAGCGACATTTTTAGGATTTTCTGTTTTTTTGACCAAGGACAATTAGTTTTTTTGGCGAACGGATTTCAAAAGAAAACGCAAAAGACACCAAAGAAAGAAATAGAAATGGCACTTAAAATAAAAGCAGAATATGAAAGCGAAAAATAAAAATTTGATGACTCTTGAAGAGTTCAAAGAAAAAAACTATGGCAAACGTGGTACAAAGGAACGTGACGAGCTTGAAGCAGGTTATGAAGCATTTAAAATCGGTGCTCTGATTCACGACACTCGTGTTGAAATGGGAATGACACAAGAACAACTAGCAGAAAAAGTTGGAACAACTAAATCCTACATTTCAAAAATTGAGAACAACATAAAAGAAGCTCGCATTTCGACACTTCAAAAAATTATTGAACTTGGTTTTGGCGGACGACTTGAACTAAATATAAAAATCTAACGGACGAATTGACCGAGTAAAGAAAAACCGCATATAAAAGGCGTTTGGCTCAATGGCGGGTAACATCGTTAATTGAACATTCTACCTCGCATCAATCCCCAAAGTTTTTGGGGATGGTGTATTGACAGTTTTTTGATCTTATATTCGCCACCTCACCAAGCGCCAAAACGATAAATTCACTATACAATAAATAATATTAAAAGAAAAAAAGAAGAGGAGCAGATGCTCCTCTTCTTTTTTAAATGATTAATCCAGAATTTTCATTAGGAATTTGTAATAAGTGGGTTTTCAATTTTTTATAAATAATAATAAATCTTTCGATTTTACATTTCTATTACCCTCCTATTTATGCATTTAAAATGATGCCTAAAGACTTCCCAATTGAATCGACTTGCGGAGAATCATAAATGAAGCAACTATTGTGATTATATTGTTTTAGACATCCAACTTTACACTGATCTTGAATCAAATAGCGTTGATTCACCAAAAAAGATGAACGGATTAGCTTAACCTAAGCAAAATAAATATTACATTACAAAGTGAATGAAAAGATATTGTGAAAGTTAAAAAATCTCGCAAATTTGTAAATTATTATAAATAATTTTTCAATTCTCTGTTCTACTTCACTGGGTTGAATCTGGAGATAATAATACCGACAAGTGCCACCATGTAAAATTGTCCAGCAATGGTGAAAAACATAGTTGTAAGGCGTGCGGCGTCAGAAACAGGTGTTATGTCTCCATATCCCACAGTAGCCATCGTAACCATACTGAAATAAGACAACTGATTGTAAATATATGGAATGTTTCCCTGCACCAACCCGCCGAAAGAATTTGGGTTGTTGTATTCAATCAACAAAAAAGTAAATTGTGCAATTACGATCAGCAGTAGGAACCCGCTTATTGATCCATATACCACACTTATGGTCGCTTCACTTTTGCGAAAAATCTGATACAAAACTTCAATAAATATCAAGGTATAATAAAAGGTATAAACCAGAAAAGCACTTTGAACTAAAACCGGATTTCTCACAATGGTGAAAAATAACAACGGTATCAAGACGCTTAAAATAAAAAGTACATTTTTGATCCATATGATATACCTAAATCTTTCTTTAAAAATTCCCACCGCAGCGAAACCCAATATGATCATGTTAAAGGGCCATATGTATGTGGTGTAAATATTCACATCCGGTACAAATATTTTATCAAAGAGCAACAGGAGGAGGGCGAAAAGCAAAAATTCAAATCGATTGTTGCTCAATACCTCCTGGAAATTCTTTACTTTCATTGCTCTAAGGTAGTAGGTAAAAAATTAGCAAGCAATGTTGCCAGCAAAATAAAATTTGAAACACCTGTTTTCAAATAAATCGAATGTTAATTTTTGTTTTTCAATCGCTGCTTTAAATCAACAATCCTATCTCCTGATCACCAGGTACGATTTGCTGGAATTATTCTTTTGATAATTAATTGGTAGGCGACGGAAACATCCGGTAAGTTTAAGTGAATAACATTTACATGATGGTAAATTCGCTTTTCATAAATCACCCCTCCTGCATCATAAAAAATTATACCCACTTAAGGGCAATATTGATTCAATTCAATATTTACTTGGTCTTTTGCTGGATTAGGATAAATATAATCCACCGAAATTGCATAAACATCTGTTGTTTTTACATTCGGATTTGCATACTTTAAAAGTTAAGCATACCCTTTCAAAATTCAAGTACACATCAATTTTTATTTTCAAGAAACTAGGTCGGATATTAAAAGAGTAAAAAGTCTGTTTGTTCTGAATCATTTCAGAAGTGCTAAGGTCTATTTGGATCAAACTTTATTTTATACAGCCTGCTCAAACCATTTTCATACTGAGTCATCTCTTCTAAAAGTTTTTTTAACGATTGTGCATCATTAAATTTTGTTTGAACAGCATTTCTCTTGCTGGTAAAATAAAGCATTCCCTTCTTAGGATCTACAAAAGGACAATAATCCATTTTAGTAGAATTGATCTGAGGACCCATATTCATGGCTTTAGTCCATCGACCATTATCAGTTTGGTAGCTGATGTAAAGATCGCCACTACCGTAACCTCCATCCCGATTGTAGCAGGTATAAATCAAGTATGATTCATCAGGTGCTATAAAGGCATTAAACTCTATCCCATCTGAATTGATGGAATCATTGAGAGAAACCGGTGAATCATAGCTCCCAAAGTTCCATATACTGACAAATATATCATCCTTTCCTTTTGATTGTGCCCCATCACTGGTGAAATAGAGATTATTGAATTTTGAAACTGCCGGATAAAATTCATTGTCTTTGGTATTGATTGGATATCCCATGTTGTATGGAGCTGACCAGCTGCTCTTAATGGACACTCGCTCTACAAACCAAATGTCATAATCCTTGGTTTCATTACTATTCTCTTCCAGGGGACGGTTGGATGAAAAATACAACCGCAATCCATCCGGTGACAAGAATGGTTCAAGATCATGGTATTTCCCTGAGAATGGGGCGACCTCCGGAAATGAGTACGCTCCGTCTTTAAAGCTGGAAACCACTATTGCCGACAATTCACCCAAATAACTTTGAACAGTAAAATAGATTTCATCCCCATTTACAAATATGGCAGCATCTCTTACATTAGGAAATTGAGACACAATTTCCGGTAAAAATCCCTCCACTTTTTGGATGCCCTCTTGTGCACGCACTTCACCAATTCCAAATAAAACAGAGAATGCAAACGAATAATAATTGAACCTCATGGTTCAAAAATAATAAATTAGTAGAGAAATTGACCTACTTTAACTGTATTAAAATAGATTATGCATGTAACCAGACTCATATTTTATTTTGCAAATAAAATACCAATTGGTTTGTATACTTTATGTCAACAGCCTTTAATAATGGAAGTCGATTTGCAAGCATCCAAGTTTGCAAATTTCGAATTCCCTATCCTTACTTAACTTTTTGAATCTTGTGTAAAAAACTAAGACAAGATGTTACAGGTAACAGTAAGATTATATCAGGTCTTACCGCTTTATACTTTTTAATTCTTATAAGAAAATTGCAATTTATAAAAAATGATTCGAAATGATTACAGTTGCCTATTAATCCATTTTACAATAGAAACTCACGTTTGGAACAGATCATTTCCACATCGTCAATGTGAATTACAATCCTTCAATCAATTCCTTTAGCTTGGTTAAGGCTAAAGGATATGTTTGATTGAAATAATCAATATATTCCTCTATTACACCTAGATCGACTGTTATGGTGGTTTGATGGTCTTGTTCTTTAAACGTATAGTTCTCTATACCATCGGCCCATTTTTCTACTTGTGGTCCCTCGGTAATTTCTACTTCGTCTTCAAAAATTCCATAGTGTTGAATTGAAACAAATTGATTGGGTATGTTTTCTACAATTCTGGAAATCATACCTGCTCTCTTTCCATTGTCATCAGTACCCAAGAAAAGTATTTTACTTCCCTTCTCCCAATCTCCGACATAAGTTGAACTAGGGTTAAATACCGAAGTCCAATGTTGATAAGTATTGATGTCTTTAATTCCCAACATAGAATCGTAAGCATCCTCAGCCGAAGAATGAACCACAATGTTAAAACTCAAAATTTTTGTTTTTAAGTTGGCTTGAGATTCACAATATTTTTTAAAGTTATTAAGTATTGCCTGCCAGCCACTTCTTTGCAAATCGATCGAATTTTCAGATTCTGCATCAAAAGTCACCGTCACATCAGAATGGGTGCCATCACCCTTAAAATTTACGATTGCTTGTCTTCCATCAGACATTGTATACTTGATTTTTTCACCCATCACTATTTCATCGTAAGTTGCCTCAAAGTCAAAGCCGAAACTTCCGTCCTTGGCCTCCATTCTCGCAATGTATTTTCCGCCAACCTTAAGATCATTGGAGGCATGCGGACATTGCCAGTCATCAGAAGCAAAGTTCCAATGAGTAATGTGCTGAGGATTTGTATAATACTCCCAAGCCTTCTTCTGGTCGGTGTTTATAGTTACTTGTATTGTTATTTTTGAATTATCCATAAATAAAATATTGTTTAAAATTCTGAAACATTTACTTTAAGTATTCCAGGACTCCTTTTCTCTTGACTATGTTTTTATAATCCCATTGGATTTCTCTTGCTTTTCCAAGCAACCTGATCAGATCATCCAAATTTATTTGATCAACGGAGGTAAAACGAATACCCGCATCTTTAAATTTTCCGGTATTGATTTTCAACTCTGCTTCATTAAAACTAGCCCCACTCCAGAATAAAAGTCGGACACTCTCCTTGAGCTTACTGTAACCTACGACCGGATTCCCATCAAGAAACCAGACCGGGTGTGCATGCCAAATTTTATTTTCGGCTTCTGGTAAATGCTCATCAATGGTCCGCGCCAGTAAATTACATATCTTCTGGTCTTCTGAGGTTTACCTTCCGTTATAAGCTTCAATTTCCATGTTAATTGGTTTTTTCGCCATGTTTAAACTAAAATTAACAACGGGATAAAATTAGGAATTAACCCTCAAATTTTATAGTGAGAAAATACAATTTAGGATAAGCTGGAGGATCCTTGATAAAGGTCAAAGTACTTGATCAATTACATTTGCAAGACAAAATAATCAATCGGCAATCTCCTGCAAATAAATCTTGAGAAATCGTGGGATGGACAACTCAAAGGAAGATTACTAAAAGACTACCTTCTGCATAAATTTAAGATTTCTAAAAAAAGAAACCATCCTTTACCTAGTCTTAACTGGCACTGAAATAAAATGGAGACAATAAAATGAGTAAAAGTAAATTGGTAAATACTATTTATGACAAATCACAACCCCGAATCCTGGAGCGTTTAATTTTTTAAGTTCTGTATTCTTAAATCCCATTTTCTTTACAAATGAATCAATTTCATTTTTTGAATAGGTCTTCCCTCCTGCCTGATGCAAAAGATTCAATGCCATATAGGAGGTGGTTGCCTTTGACATTTGAGAATTGCCTCCTATACCTTTTATCTGGTCCAGTATAACGTACATACCTCCGGGACTAAGAGCGTTGTACACCTTTTTAGCCAATTCTTCGTTCTCAGCTGCATTCAATCCATGAATAATATTAAAACCTAGGATAATATCGCTATTTTTTGGAAGTTCATCTTTCATAAAATCACAACCCATAAAGGAGACATTATTTTCTGCATGGTTTTTTGCAATACATTCATCTGCATATATTTTAACAGGAGGTAAGTCCACTATTACAGATTTTAAGTTAGGGTTTCGTTTGCAAAGTTCTATACTGTACAAACCATGTGAACCTCCCAAATCCAGCATTTTGGTATGCGTTTTAGCTACTGGAATTTTTTGAACCACTTCCTTCAAATTAGTTTTTGAAATGTCAATCATGGCTCTTGAAAATAACTCCCATTCATATTCAGTCATCTCATCCAGCATGCTGGATTGGGATCTTTTACCTAATCGGATGGTTTCATCAAGCTGGAGATAGCCTTTATATAAATAATTACAAAACAAAATAAAATGACGGAAATTATTAGGCGAATTTGGTGACAAATTATTGAAACCTCTTTTAGTAAATGCGTATTGATTCTCCTTCTTTATAACGTATCCCAAAGCATCCAAGCAATCCAAAATTAATTCTGCGCCTACCTCGCTAACGCTTGCATCCCTGGCGATGCTCTTAAGGTCCTTAAGGTCCATGGAAAGCTGATCTGCGATTTTCAATTTTACTGCACTACCCAAAGCAAAACCCAGTCCTACTGACGAAGCAGCGTCTGTAAATGGATGTGGAATAATGTCATTTGACAAAAGTATTTTTTCGATTAATGAAAATTTGTAAATCATAACATTTGCATTTAAAATATTTAAACTGCAAAATGACAAGAAAGAGAGAACATAAAATAGTATAAATCGGACATTTTTGTGTTACACAAAAATATGCCCGGGAAAATCTGTGAAGATCTTACGATATTCTTTGGGAGTGAGTTCTGTGTAGGATTTAAATTCTCTTATAAAATGGGACTGATCATAGTAGCCTGCCTTCAATCCAATTTCAGTGAGTGTCCATTTTGAATCATGTAAAAGCTGTAGAGAAATCAGATATTTATTGTAAAGTATAAACTCCTCTGTACTCATACCTAACCATTCCGTTGAAAATCTTCTGAGCTGACGTTCTGACAAACAAATTTCATCACTAATTTTTTTAACAGTTAGCTCACGAAAGAAATTCAAACACATTAACCTTTGGACCCTGTCAATCGAATATCCGTAATTTACAAATGAAACTTTTTTTCGCACCCATTTTAAGATCGCTTCAACTTGTTCATTAAAGGTCTGTTTGCCAAACAGCTCATTAGACAAAGAGTCCAAGCAGGGACAAAAAATACTTCCTTCATAAACCCTGTCGTTAAACTCATTAGCAGATATATTGAAAAGTAGCTTTAATCCGGGAGCATTAAGTTGTACTCCTAAAAAATCCTGACACCCTGTCTTTAATAATTTGAATGGATTAAAATTCAGTCCATTGATAAATACTGTTGGTAGCTTTCTTGAAATTTGCAAAGCTGGATTGACATAGTCAATTTGATCTGAAAAATTGAATATTAATTCAACGGTACCTTTAGGAAGAATTGTTTCAACCTTTTTATTTACATCAAATTCCGAAAGACGCCAGATCGACTTTATGAATATTTTCTCAAATTCATTAGCCGGAAAATGAATGTCGGTCCTTTTATCCATACAATATAATTATTATATGCCTCCTTTAGCCAAAACAACTGATGATTTATTGATTGCCGGTTAAAATTATAAATTACCGTCGAATTATCCAAGTGAACATTTAAATTTATTGCAAATCATGGGTGCTTCGTGAGAATTTCCCGGTTATTGGGGAATCAAATTTAAAAGATCAAATCGAATATTAGGTGAATCTTGATATAGCAAATATTTTTTTACAAAATAAAATAAACAAATCTGTGATCTTTGGCTAATAAGTGAAAAACTATCTTCTATTTATAATGGCCTTTTCACTGTATTGTATGAAAGTTCTAAATGTGACATCATGAACTTAAAAATAAATCCATGTTAACTTTAAGGAGTGATCATCATTTTCAGCATACTTGTAAATCATTTCAAAATGAAATACATTTTTTCACTGCTTTTTTCAATATTATTTCTTCAATGCTTCTAAAAATATTTCAGCCAATTTTTCGGGTTGAATTCTGTTCAGTGTTGGATTTATTTTCAAAAAAAATCCATTTTCAACAGGTGCATTTAATTGAACATTTTGATTATGAAGCGTATCTCTAAACTGGACAAGATTTTTTCCTTTCACATCAAGCTTCACTACATGAGTGCCGTTCTCCAATTCGGAAACAGTAAATCTCTCTTCCTTTCTGAGCAACGAAAAAAACTTTTGAGCGTTTAACCACGCTGTCTTATAATCATCCATAAAGCGATCAGCATAATAAAGGGCAACGGCTGCAAATGGCCAGGCTGCAGGCAACCCACCTCCA
Organism: Candidatus Vicinibacter affinis; assembly: GCA_016714365.1. Lineage (NCBI taxonomy): Bacteria > Pseudomonadati > Bacteroidota > Saprospiria > Saprospirales > Saprospiraceae > Candidatus Vicinibacter > Candidatus Vicinibacter affinis. Next base: position 647,370 of record JADJNH010000007.1, read on the forward strand.
AACATTCTTCTTTCATGAAACAAGGATTCAGTGAATTCTCTGGTTCCAGCCAAAATGGCTCCTGAAGGGGCGTTAAAACATTTATACATGGAGGTGTAGACCGCGTCAAACAGTGATCCGTAAGTAGAAGGCAGTATGTCCGTATGAACCGACTGAACAAAAAGCCTTGCCCCATCCAAATGCATTTTTACTCCATTATTTCTAGCATAATCGCTTATTGGTTTAATTTTATCATATGTAAAGATGCGGTCTTGCTTTCTCCTTACCGGTGTTTCAATTGCGATCACTCCGATCTTTGTCTCAACCCTGCCCGTTTTTGCTTGGTTTGCAATATTGATCACATCGCTTAAAGAAAAATCAACTGCATTTTCTCCTGTAGTCATAAGCTTTAAGCCACTCAGCGTTTCTGCACAATCTCCGCTGTCATTATAAAAGTGGCTTTGCTCCTGAACAATGACTCTGCGATTCTTATTTGCAAGTCTTCGCACTGCAATATGGTTTGCCAAGGTTCCGGTGGGCATGAATACCGCCGATTCTTTACCCAACAAAGCGGCGAATTTATTTTCCAACTCCTCTACTATTCCTCCATTGGAATAACTATCTATCTTCACCTTTCCCTCATCCACCAGCTTCATAAGGAGATCAGCAAATTCTTTTGGAGATAAGTCTGTTCCATCATGTATAAAATCAATGCGCTCATGTTCACTACCCCGATCATTAGCTAATTTTGCCTCCGCAAAAGAATTAAATTGACCACCCGCAGCAGCAAGTAAACCACCCAATTCTATAAATTTTCTTCTTTGCATATTATTGAATTAATGCTCAATCAAAATACTTCAAATGGCTCTTTAAATCAGTGTTAAATTTGGAATGTGAAATTACAATATTTATCATTCAAAGATTTGATATTTGATAATACAAGTACCTCATTCACACCTGTTAAGAATTTAAAGTGCATCATGACCATGTTTTGCATACAAATCAATATTTGTATGTTAGCCGCTATATGTAAAGACCAAAAGAATAATTTTAGTATAAATGTTTATAAAAATAAATTGTTGCCGACTATTACAGTGTCAAATTATTTTATTTTTTTTTAAGAAAGCCGAATACATCCAAACTAATTTTTCTTGTTCTCGAACATAATCACTCATTAGTGCATTTGTTCCCTCATCTCCGGCATCCGCTGAAATATTTAACAACTCCCTTTGTCTTACAATAAGTATTTCGAAAGCATCCAAAATAGATTGCACGCCTTCCTTTCCATCAGAAACATTTTTAACACTTTTAATCTTTGCAGTTTTTTTGTAATCCGTAAAAGTATGTAAGGGAGTAACACCAAGGGTTAAAATACGTTCTGCTATTTCATCCACTTTCAAAAGAATATTTGTATAAAGCTCTTCATATTTTAAATGCAGTTCAAAAAACTTTTCTCCTTAATGTTCCAATGTAAGCCTCTGGTATTCTGGTAGAACATCATGTAGTCAGCAAGTAAATTGTTTAAATTGTCCGCTAGCTTTTCGCTTTTACCTTTATCAAGGCCTATTTAATTTTTAGTTGTCATTTATTTTGATATTTATATTTTAAAATATTATTTCACTTTAAGTTACAATTAATCATGTGCCTAATGCTTCTAAAGAATTCAATCGGGCATAGGAATATTAACCCCACGGCCAAATAGCTGATTGTTGAGATTTCCCCTTCATCCTCAACTTTATGTCACCAGATCACATAAAATTAATAAATTTTAAGAATAAATTTATACGACGGATGAGTAAAAATATTTTAAGTTACATTTTACTACTGAGGTGCAGGTATTAAATTTCCACAAATTTGACAATTACTTTCAAATATTTTAACATCATGTTATTCAAAGACAGGCCTACAGAAATATCTTTTTGTATCTCTTGTAGCTTTACTGAAGTTTCAAAATATTAACAGCCGATAAACTTTAGGGCTATAGATGAGTGGTCTTTTGCAATTTCGATATGTCAAATCCTTTTAATTCAAGCCTTTCAAGAATTTGTCCATAAAGTGTAACGCCAATTGTAGGCGTCCTGGATAATATCCATAAATACTTCCTATTTGGATTACTCACAACTGCGTAACTATAGTCATCTGCTAAATCTATAATCCAATATTTTCCTTTAAAGGGCCAAAAGAACTGCACTTTCAATTTTGCATTACCCGAACCCTTTTTCAACAAAAGCCTTACCTCTTATGTAGGATTGCTTGCCATCAACACTGCCTTTGTTGCATCGATTCTCAACAATAACATATCCTTTTTCATGAAGTGTATATTCAGCCGTGGTGCAGTAACAACCCTTTTGAAAGCTCTGGGGAAAAGAGGCTATCTCAAACCACTTGCCCGCATACTTTTGTAAATCTACCCTTGGAACCGTTTGCAGACTTTGATCTGGATTTTTCGAATTTTTTATAAATGAAAACGAACCTAAAAGTGAGATAATCCCTAAAGGAACAATAATCCAACAATTTAATAATAACGTATTCATTTTACTGTAATTTATAACCAATTAAAAAAATATACTTAATTTCCGGAAAGTTCAAACTTTTAGTTCTTCAAAGAAATAAACCATTGATAAATTTGTATTACTTTCAATAAAGCAATTTCCATTTGCAAAATTTATAACAATTAAGTCCATAACAGACTCGATAGAATCTATTGAATTTCCGTAACTCCGACAAAAGTAGGATGAAATTAAGAAAAATTAAATATAGTCCTTCGGTAATTTTATATTATCGGCCTATGCTGGTGACAAATTAATATCTCTTCTAAAGCGATCCGCTTATTCGAGAAATTTCTTGTAATAATTACTTTTAATTTAAGAGACATCATCAAATCAAGGGTAATCAACCGCGATTCAAAATTTATGCAGAAGTAATATTTATACTTAAATCACTTTATCAGAGCTATCATTTATTGGTAATTCCCATGAATATCCTCAAAAGAAAAAAAAACTCCTGATGACAGAGCTATCAAACTCATATTTGAGATAAGTTCAAATTATGAGATACCTGAGCCGAACCTATTTTGACAATTGTTTGAGATGATGTTTTTGATACTTTAAATTTTTTTTAATCTTAGAAAAGTGTGTATAAAACCCTTCTGGAAGCAAAATGGTCTCGATAATCACCTGATAACCTAAATTCAAAATTCTTCACTCGGGTGCTAATTCTCTTGATTAAATTTCCATTTTGGTATCAATGGATTTTCTCTTTTTCATTTTATATTACGGCTCATCGCTTATATAAAATAAATCTAAACTAATAACCTATGATTTGAATAAAAATAAATCAAATCACAATTTCATTTGAAAATACCATCTATTTTTTCCTCTTGCTTGGCTCAATTATTAATAAAGCGAATCCAATTCCAAAAAGAATCGTTATTAACCCTGCAAAATATGGTATAAATTAAATCATTATTTGAATTATTAATTTGTTTAAGATAAATTCTAAAAGCTGAAATCGAAGGAACCCAAATTCCAATAAAAATTCCATACTGCTTGTCTCCTTGAAAATAAAGTATCTCGGAAAATATCAAGGATAATAATGCGGCAATAAATAACAGCTTGTCAGCCGTTGTAAATTTCTTAAACATATTTTGAATTTATTTTTTGGTAAATATATAGATCTCAATTCTTAATTTAATATATTTTCTGTTACCTTTCATTCAAACATTAAGGCAAAGTTGTTTCCCAATTTTTAGGGTGCCTAATCACTGATCGGCTGTAACTGTAAATATCTGAAGTTTTAGACTCCGCCCTTCCGCCAAAATTAAAAGCGCAGGATAGTTGCACAGATACATAGATTACGATCCCCCGCAGACCGCGAGGAGATATAAGCTTATAGGAATTGAATTCAATTCCTTTTGTCATGGAAATACGTCATTTTTTTTAGCTGTTTTCACTTACTCATTCACCTACCATTATTAATAAAATATGATAAAAACGGCTATTGACCTTAGCTCCCCGGAAAAAAATTCAGACACCGATGTTTTCCAAGTGTAGTCCATCATGAAAGAGTTTTATTGGCTTAAAATATTACGAGGTGGCAAGGGTAAAAATCCACTTACCCTGCGTTTATATTCAGCAAATTCAGGATTCTCGGCCATCTTCTTCTCAAGTAAAGGTATTCCTGAAACTTTTAAAATCAAAATGGTTATAGTCAAAGGTCCAATAACAGTAAACCAAACATTCGGCGCGGAAACCGCCATCAACCATACACCCCACCAAAGTGTGACTTCGCCAAAATAATTTGGATGACGAGTGTAGGCCCAAAGACCGCTCTGCATTAACTTACCTTTGTTTCCGGGAGTTTTAATGAATTTGGCCAACTGTGCATCTCCTACTACTTCAAAATAGAAACCAAAAAGCCAAATTGCGACACCAATAAAGTCAAACCAGCCAAGCGATGCCCCATCACTTTTGTTGATCGCAATCACTGGCAAGACAATTAGAAATAGTAAAAATCCCTGGAGAAGAAATACCTGTACATACGAACGCGCGTAGAACCATTGACCCCAATCGTTGCGCCATGTCAGATATCGATAATCTTCTGATTTATTTTTGTTTCGCGAATGAATATGCCAAGCTAAACGCAATCCCCAAATGCTTACTAAGCTATTTACAATTATTCCTCGCGTACCGGAATCGCTGGAAAGGAAAAAAGACACCCAGGCTAAAAGTACAAATCCTAAACCCCAGGCCACATCAGCTACATCGTTTCTTTTTTTTATCAAAGAAATAAAAAACCAGCAACTCATGTATACAAACAAAAATAAAATAAGCGTTAAGTAATAATTCATAATCCAAGATTTCTGGCGATGAAGTATGTTATAGTAGAGACAGAAGCTGCGAGTATTGCACCCCACGTCAAATCAACTACTGTTACCAAAAGTGGCCAATCTTTTGCAACCGCTAAATTTGTCAGGTCATAGGTGGCATAACAAACCAGACCAAAAAGCGCACCATAGAAAAGGGCGTGCGTCCAGGAGCCACTTTCCATGGCCGGCGCAATGACAAAGATGACGATGCCTGCAATGAAAATCAAATAAAAAGTAATCGCAGCCACCCAATTAACATCGGGCTTCATGAGAACCCCAATCTGCATTCGATAAAAGTCTTTAGCTACAAAGCCAAGCCAGATCATATCAATCACAAAAAAAACAGGAAACGCAATCGCATAAAGTTTTATAAACATAAAATTTAATTATTAATTCATGTATCAAATATCCTCCGCTCAAGAATACAAACAATGGTAAAAATACAACGACACTCTTTTATTTAAAGAGCAAACTTGTAATTATAATAAGCTTGCTGAAATAAAATATTTTCTCATCAAAATCGGTAAATAGAAAAAGAAGATCTGTCTCTTTAAACAAAACAAATTATTTCTCTTATGAAACAGGAATATAGATATCAAAAGTTGCTCCTTTATTCAGTCTGCCTGTTGCAGTAATTATACCGTTATGATTGTCCACAATTTTTTTTACGATCGCCAGACCAATACCTGTTCCCGTGTATTCTTCCTGGCCATGCAGCTTTTGAAATACTTCAAATATTTTGGTGCTGAATTCCTTTTCAAAGCCGATTCCATTGTCGGTGATGCTGATATGGCAGTACTCATTTCGAGGTGCAAGCCCTTTTATGTTTAAATTATTGTCTTTAACATTCCGACTCTTTATAACAATATGAGGTGGTTTGAGTGGATTAGAAAATTTAAGGGCGTTTCCAACAAGATTGTGCATGAGTTGGCGAAATTGAAAAGGAATAATATGGACTTCACAGTTTTCCTTCACCTCAATAACAGCATTTTTTTCAGCGATTTCCTCCTTAAATTCATTTTTAACTTCTTCTACTATTATACTGAGGTCAGCATTTTCAAATTTTCGGTCGGCCGCTCTTAGTCGTGAGAAGGAAATTAAATCTTGAATGAGTTGTCGCATTCTTTCTGCGGACAGTTGCATAAGCTGAAAATATTTCTTTCCATGTTCAGACAAATTTTCGTTTTCCTTTTCTAAAATTCTTCCCGCAAAAATTTGAATCTTCCTTAATGGCTCTTGCATATCATGACTGGAGATATAAGTAAATGCTTCCAGTTCTTTGTTCATATTCAAAAGTTCCTTATTTTTATCTACGAGAGATACGTTAGCCTCTTTTAATTCACGAGTCCTGGTGTCGACAGCTTTCTCTAATTTTAATTTCTCTGTCTTGCGCTCGAAGTTTTCCTTCTTATGCAACTCCTTTTCTATTAATTCCTTTTCCATCAGGAGGCGCCTTACTTCAGTGATGTCGGCGATAATCAGAAGAATCAATTGCTCACGGTGTGCTTTCTGAATAATGCGACTGGCATTTAGCGACATGATTTTTTCACCTAGGTTCAGAAAGGTGTGTTTTACCTCATAATTTAGGAACTGAGAGTTTTTGGGAATAATGTCCTCAAGTAATTCACGCAGCGCAGGAATGTTCCATTGTTTGTTACCCAAATCATATAAAAGTACTCCAACTGTTTCCTCTTCTGCTACCTCGAATTTCTGGTAGAATGCTTTGTTGGCCGATTTTACGCGAAGGTCCTTTCCCAAAACAAGCATGGGTTCGTGCATAGTAGAAATAATGGCATCAGAATATTCATAAGATTCATTGAGAAGATCAATGCGTGTTTGCATTTCCTGATTGGTGGTGGTGAGTTCCTCATTCGCAGATTCTATTTCCTCCTTTGAAGTTTCCAATTCTTCATTAACGGTTTGAAGCTCTTCGTTACTCGAAACCACTTCTTCGTGAGCACTCTGCAATTCTTCTGCAAATGCCTCGTGTTCTTGCACAGAGGAGAGCGCATCTGCCTGTGCTGCTGCCAATTGTTGTTCTAATTTTAAAATCCGCCGGTCTTTTACTGGGGATGTATAGTTTCTGCCGATAGCTTGCTGCACATAAATTTCCGCTTGTTCATGCTCAGTGAAAAGAATAAGTAGCAAAGGTTCGTTCCACTGTATTTTAAGAGGAACTATTTCGAAACTTACAATTTTAATCAGAGAATTTATTTTTAACTCTATACCGCCCTTTCGAACCCGCCCTTTCGTTTTAATTACTTTTGAAATAGCGCTGCGTAATTCAAAAGATATTTCAGGTCGCGCCATTTTTAAAATGTTAAAAGTGGCTTTGCCTTTAGGGTGCGTAAGAAATAAGTCCGTTGTACCTCGAAACTGAACGATTTCCATTTGATGATTGATGACAACACTTGCAGGCATAAATTCTGCAACAAGCACTTCATCAATGGCATCGTCCAACCCCTGTGTATTAATAGAAATATTTTTTGTTGTTCTTTTTTGATTAACTGTTAGAAAACTACTTTCAAATGCAGACTGCTGCGCAAAGCGGGGTGAAAGTTCAGGAAAACGCTGAGCATCCGAATTGATTTTTCGTGAAAATATTTTATATTTTTTATTAGCGCTTGTAAATAACTGTGTTGATTGATTTATGTTTTCTGATTTGCCCAGCATTAAATATCCATCATTGTTTAAAGAATAATGAAAAGTTCTTAATGCTTTTTTTTGTGCCCCGATATCAAAATAAATAAGAAGGTTGCAGCAACTGATAAAATCCAAACGCGAAAAAGGGGGATCATTTAATAAATTATGCTGTGCAAATACACACATATCGCGTACAGCTTTATTCACGCGAAAATGACCTTCTGCCTTTGTAAAGAAACGCTGGATGCGTTTTGGAGAAACGGTTTCCAATTCCTGTTTGGTGTAAACGCCGCCACGAGCCTTTCGTATTGCCTGTTCACTGAGGTCGGTTGCAAAAATCTGGATGGGTATGTCAGAGCCCTGACTCTCCTTAATCTCCAGAAACATCATGGCAATGGAATAGGATTCCTCACCGGTTGCACACGCCGGGACCCAAACACGAAGCGACTCTCCTGCCGCCTTCCTTTTCAGCAATTTTGGAAAAAGAGTTATTTTTAAATATTTATGTACATCGGTGTCCCGGAAAAAACTGGTAACATTAATCAAAAGATCCTGGTAAAGAATATCTATTTCCTCGTTTTTCTGTGTAAGAAGTTTCGAATAGTCTTTAAGGGTAGATATTTTATACAGCAACATTCTGCGAATGATGCGTCTCTTAATAGTGTTCATTTTATATGCACTAAAATCAACACCAGTAGTTTTAAATAATTGGCTGAGAATAATTTTTAAATCCGGATTGCTGTTTTCAATTAAATCTTCACTATTCGCTTTTGAATTTTTGACCTTTACAAATGGATGGTTGCTCAGACGTGCCAATTCGAGTGCAATTTCTTTAGGTGATAAAACAAAGTCAATCGCACCAGCGGCAATTGCAGAGTGCGGCATGCTGGTGAATTTGGCAGTATCGTCCTGGGCAAAAGTTAATCCGCCCTCATGCTTAATGTCTTTTATACCGACGGTACCATCACTTGCACTGCCTGAAAGAACGATGCCAATAACTCTTTCCTTTTGTGCATGTGCAAGAGAGGAGAAGAGAATATCAATTGACACTGCTGTGCTGCTTTCTGAGCGCTGAATTAATTTTATGTGGCCATCAGTTACTTCAATACCCTTGTTATACGGAATGACAAAAACATTGTCGGGCTTAATTTTATCCATGTCGTCAATTTCCTGCACTTTCATTTTTGTCTTCTTTGATAAAATTTCAGTCAACATGCTCTTGTGGTCCGGACTGAGGTGTTGGACATAAATGAAAGCCATCCCTGTATCAGGTGGCAGGTATTTTAATAACTCCATCATAGCTTCCAACCCACCTGCGGATGCGCCAATGGCAACTACAGGAAACTGGTTTCCGGAGACAGAAGTTGACTTGGGTATTGGGGTTTTTGAATTGTTCTTTTTCATTGTCATTCGGGTAATATCATGATTTTAGAAATTGAACATATTCTCGGTTGATTTACTAAGCCTCGAATTAACTTCCGGCGGAATCAGGAATTATAATGGTATCCCCTGTAATCATGAAATTTTCTTTGAGTGGTAAGGGATTACTTTTCTGTGTTATAAGAGTAAGAGCTTCATATATAACTTTTTTCAATTGCAAAAAGTCAACTGGCTTGCAGATGTAATAGTGCGCTGCATCCCTAAAAACCCTCTTAACCGATTCCAACTCAGCGGTAGTAGAAAATATAATAACCGGCAGATCCTGCAGAAAGGTACTGCGCTTTATTTCTCCTAAAGAGGCAAAACCATCTTTTCGAGGCATATTAAGGTCTAAAAACAGAACATCTGGCAGCTTTTTTCCTTTTTTTGTAATTTCTTCCATTAACTGCTCACCATTATACACGGTGGTAAGATGCGCGGATACCGGCAACTCCTCCAATGCTTCTTTGAAAAGAAGACAATCAGCTAGCTCGTCATCGGCAAGAAGTATTTCAATGTGTTGTGAAATCATTCTGTGAAGTTAAGAATTTTTATCATGCAATTGAAATTAATATAGAAATTATGTTAAGCGATGCGATTATGCGAAGAACACAAGAATAGGAAGAAAATCGAATGCAATGGCATGTGACCTTGCTACTCCTTAGTTTTGCCACCAATAGCATTTTTACCAATTTGAAATTAGTTTCCATTCCCACTTAATTTCTAAAATGGAGATGTCTTCAACTATAAAATACAATGTGTAGTTGACTTTTAAAAATTACGAACTACCTTCCGAAAAATGTTGGTCCGAACCTTCTGCCTTGCCACTTCTAAAATTCATCCTTGTTGTGTTCAAGGCTAACAACTTCCCTAATGACCTAAGCTTTCCTTTATCTCTGTCCAAAACATTTCTTTTCCCCTCCAGTAGAATAACCGAATTGTCCTTGTCAAATTTGCTTATAAATTCCTTTAATGTCATGGTCTTTTCTTTTACAAATATATGATACTTTGCAGAAAGTTGATGGATTAACTGTTTAGCACAAATGTTGATGCGGAGTACAAAACTTTAAACCCACCACAAATAAGGATGTGTAGTAAATTTTTTATATAAGTACTTCAACACTAATTTCTTAATCATGCTGTTGTACGCTGACCATTGATCTTTGTGAGTAAGAAATGTAGTTGTTTCTAAGTTATAATATTTTCTGTGATAAAATCAAGTTCTGTTGAGGAAATAATAGCTTCTATTAAGTATTGTACAAAAGTCCCCCATAATAAATAGGGTATATATATATATGCAGCCATGGGTTTGATTTTGTAGAACAAAAAAAGAATACAAACAATGCATATCCATAAAACAAAAATTTCAATCAAAGTAAAGCTAATCGAAGTATAGTAGAAAAAAACTTCAACAATAGTTATTTGCTATCTGTAACAAAAAGATAAAATTTGCTAAGTTGCTTTCTTTAGTTTCACTTTGTTTCCAAATAAGAAATAAATAAATCCCCATAAGTAGCGATATAGTTGTCCAAACTGGCCAAACAACCAATTAGGTGGATTGAAGGATGGCCTGTTCAACGTTTCAAACCATTCAGGAATGCTTTTGCCTTAAATAAACCTACCATACCCACCTAACTTAAAGCAAATTCAAGTGATGCGCTTAGCCAAAATAGTTGGGGTTACTTTCAAAAAAAATCCTTTAAGAATTAATTTGGCTTTGAATTATTTTTAAAAGTATAAGAAATGCCAACAGAAGCGTAATGAAACAATGCAAAATTATAGACTCTATCATTATCCGCACCTCCTTCAAGAATACGGTATCCTGCACGAATACTAAAATTCTTGGAGAAATTATATGTTGCAGCAATCAGAACATCTTCGGCTCTTCCTTGCGGTGCCGCCAGCGCATCGCCATCCAAAAGAAGTCCAAATTTCTCACCAATCTTCCACAGAAGCCTGAAATTAATAATTGGTACAAATCCTACATTCGCTTTCTCCGAATACAAATTTGGCGATGAAAGACTAATTTTAGCATCCCTGATTTTGGCAGTAAATCCAAACCCAAACTCAAATCTTGGCTTTTGTACAATATCATATCGGTATGTCAGTCTGTAAGAATTAAATTTATAGGTGCCGTTAAGATCAGTATTTGCAGGGAACATCACTCCTTCGAAGAAAATATCATTTGCGAACCTGCCGGTTGATTTAGTTTCGAGAGGAGCATACAATAGAGAAAGTGTGTGCCGCGATTTAAATATATAACTCGCTCTCAATCGATAAAATATTTTTGCACTGGCTTTTAAATCATCTTTAAGAGAAAAAAGTGTGCCTGAATCACCTGGGATGCGTACATCATTGTACCCTGTAAATACAGAACCTGTTTCAAAATCTACAACTGCCTGTGCATTCACTGAATTATGGAGGAATAAAGTCAGTAATAAAATGCAAATTGAATAAATCAACGTTTTCATATTTTTTCTATTTTCTATTTCTGAATTCAATAATTAATTATCAATGTTTCTTAGGCTTGAGTACAAGGTTTTTAAACCTGGTACCGATGACGATTTTGACCAAAATGCTGATGTGTAGAAAAAATGTTTGATTAATCACAAATGTCTCTGCAGAACATTGAACCGCCACTTTTGAAAACCCACATTCTAGATAGTGGGTTTTGTCCTTTTTCTAAGGTCAATTTTAGTTTAGATTATCATTTGTCATTTAGAAATCAAACAAATCCTCTAATAATCCTTTTTTCTTCTTGTATTGAAATTCCTTGTCTGTTGTATGTCGTTGCTTATCAGAGTAACTTTCGTGTTGAACATTTATGACTTTTTCCGAGGAACGTTCGATAATTTTATCTAGTTCGCCGCGGTCAAGCCAAACTCCACGACAATCTGGACAGTAGTCGATTTCAATACCGTTTCGGTCTGTCATTATGAGAATTACATTACAATTTGGACACTTCATATTATCAATCTTTAATTATTTAATAATTCTTTCGTAAAGTTTAATCTTCTCATTTGAAATAGAATCAAGTTTTGAAGAATTTTTATTTATTAATGAATCAAGTTTTTTAAATTTGTCACTTTCACTGTTAATTAAAGAGTCCAACGTTAGAACCTTATCAACTTCTTTATTTATTATAGAATCTAAAGATTCAGTTTTTCTTTTTAAATCATTAAGTTTGTTTTCAACTTCTTTGCTTAAATTACCACAAGAAGTCAAGGAAAACGTCGCTAAAATCGTTAAAATAAGTTTATTCAGAAAATACTTCATGGCTCTACTTTTTTAAAGAGGTTAAATTCATTTTGTCTGCAAGTTAAAATATTAATCATAAATTTTGCTTAAGATTTAATTTCGGTCATCAGGTATTACCATTTACTTAAATGATTTACAAATTTGCGATGTTCGGAATTTTCAGTAAAAGGTTGATGCAGAATACAAAGGTATCGGTCACTGCTAAACTATCAGCGGAGTAAATTACTCCGCCTATTGCAAATGTGCTGTTATACGCTTGTATTCTTTTCCGACAATGATTCAACCGTTTGCTTTACTGCAACGGCGTTTTTGATCGGGGTATAGTTGAACCGACTATTAAATTTTGAACTGTCGAAAAAATAATCCCTGTCATACTGGTAGTTCATCTCTGGTAATTCCTTCATGATTGGAATAAACAATCCTAAAACTTTTATGAGCCAGTTAGGCAATACCTGATATTTATTGCTGGTGTTCATTTCTTTTGCAAAAAGATTTATCCAGCCTTCACCGGTTATTTTTTCCGAGTCTGTCGGCAAGTTCCATACCTGATTATAGGCATCCGGGGTATTACCAAGTATGGCAGTTCCCATGGCAAGGTCTGGAGTATAACCCATGTTGTGCACTTTTTTTGCATCGCACAACCATTGGGCTTTTTTGCCTTTAATCAGATTATCATAAATCAAATTCATAGCCATGCTGGCAGCTTTCACTTCGCTGAAGAAATCGGGCGAACGGGCAATGATTGCATTCAGTTTCCGATTCTCGATAGCATCCAAAATGATTTTATCAACTTCGGCTCTTACTTCCCCCTTTTTACTACAAGGACTCATCGGAGATTCTTCAGTGATATGTTTTACATTATCTCCACCTATTGCATAGATATTGTCGAAGAACACCATTTTTGCATTGTGTTGCATACATGCATCGATAACATTCTTGATAAATGGTGGCCACAACTTTTGCCATATCTTAATATTGTAAGCAAAACCCACAGTGACATAAATTATTTCGCTGCCTTCTACAGCCTTAAAAACATCTTCTCGATTGTTGAGGTCTGCCGGGAAAAGTTCATCGTTAAGATTTACTTTCTTCGGATTTCGGCTTACCAACCTTATGTCGGTGGTATACGTTGCCAATGCTTTCGCCAGTTCAATTCCAATTGCTCCACCAGCTCCCAATATTGTCTGTTTCATTTTATTACTTTTACCTTTTTATTTTTAAAATTATGTCTTTTTTGGTCATGTCTATGCTTGCGTATAACGTTTAGGCCCTTGGCGAAGAATCGGATTTTGAAGCACGAAACTGTCTGCAACCACAAATGTTGATGCGAAATACAAAGATACATATAACCACTGAACCGTCAATTTCTTGAAGGTGCTATTACTTGCTACCATTTCTTTATTGTCGTGCGAAAATATTGTCTGTGTTTGCATAGATAATTTTAACTTTTCTCTCCGTTTCAAGTTTACTGTTGTCTTGAACAAAACGAATTAATCTCTTACTATGTCTTCCCATAAATCTATTCCAATAAACAATCACAATGTAATCATAATTGTCATTAATATGTTTTGAAGTCTGAGAAAGTGGTTTTAAATATTTCATTTGCGTTTCAAGGGAAACTATACTGTCTACTGGCGCTTGCTGTTTGGGTGGAAAAGAGGTCATTATTCCATTTCTGTTCCAATTTAAATTAGGAAAACCACCAGCATAACAATTTACTTGAAATGACTTTAAATATCCCGAATTGTCATAATAAAGTGATTGCAATGGTTGGTAGTGATTTTTAATTTCTGATCTATATTTAGTCGAGTCAAGAGAAAAAAGATACGAAAGATAGGCTGTATCAAGTTCGTAACTGTCAGCAGTAGGAATGCTATATTTTTTGGCATATCGAACAATAGTTTTTTCGTCAACAGTCTTTATTTTTTTCATGCCATAAAGTCCAGTTAAAATAGAAGAGCAACTCATCAGTCCGAATGAGACGGTAAAGATTATAAGTATTATTAATGATAAATGTCTGTTCATTATCCAGTCTTTTACGATTGCCGCTAAGGCTTTGCAGCTTGGCGAATTGGCAAAAATAGCCATTTTGCCAAGCTGCTGCTATCTGCTGTTGTTATTTCTATTATATTATTCTACTTCCTTAATTTTTATATCCTGTATGTTCCAAAATAAATGCCCATTTTTTAGCATTGTTTCTAATTGCATCAAATTTATCAGCACTTGCACCATGACCTGCCTTGTAATCTACATGTAATAAAATCGGGTTATTGGAAGCATGTCTTGTCCTAAAATAGGTTACCACAAAACTGTCTGCGGAGCACAGCTTGTCCCGCCTAGCGGGAAAACCCCGCCTATTGAAAATGTGCTGTTATGGGCTGTTTTTTCTATTAACTACTCTGTTTATGTTACCGCAAGTTTCTTTATCATTCCCTTGAAAATAAATCCATGAAACGGAAAAACAGAATACCAATATAATCTACCCAATAATCCAATCGGCCGAAAGGTTGCTGTTTGTGTAAGTATATTGCTTTTATCGATTTTAAATTCTAACCAAGCTTCACCGGGTAGTTTCATTTCGGCATACAACAGTAAGCGTTTTTCTTCCCTATTGGCAATCATTACACGCCAAAAATCAAGCGTATCACCTGTATTTAATTCAGTGTCACTTTTTCTACCCCTACGCATACCAACACCACCAAAAATTTGATCTAAAATCCCTCGTACTTCCCAAAGCCAAGTTCCGTAATACCAACCTGTTTTCCCTCCAATGCGCCATATTTTCTCAAGAGAAATAATTGTGTTTTTGAGTTTGCGTGCACGAATATCTTTAAAGCATCCGTTAATAGGTACTTCAATAAAATTAGAAAACCCTTTACTAAATATATCACTTGTTTGCGCATCTTTCCAACTTGAAAGCACTTGATTTTGCTCTATTTTATCAAAAGCCAATTGTATAGATGTGTTATAGTCAATCAGCTTAATACCCAGTGTGGCAGATAAATCATTAGGCTTACAAATTACTTCAACTTTCATGCTGTTTACTAAATTTTTAGCCAATGCATAGGAAGTGGACGTTACAAAATATAGCCAGTATGACGAAATTCTTGGAGTCATTACAGGTACAATAATAATTCGCCTTTTTAAGCCACGGACATTTGCAAAGCGCAATAGCATTTCTCTATAAGTCAAAATATCAGGACCTCCAATATCATAACCTTTGTTAAAGGTTTCAGTTTTACCAATTACACCAACTAAAAACTCGACCACGTTACGGATGGCAATCGGCTGACATTTTGTATTAAGCCAGCGTGGTGCAATCATAAAGGGTAATTTTTCAACCAAATCGCGAATGATCTCAAAAGAGGCACTCCCTGAACCAACAATTATTCCAGCTTTAATAGTGGTAAGTGCATAGATGTTGCTTGATAAAATGGACTCAACATTTTTTCTTGATGATAAATGTTTTGATAACTCTTCGGCATTACTAATACCGCTTAGGTATATAACCTGCTTCGCGTTTGTCTCTTCAATTCGGTTATGAAAATTTGTGGCACAAATTTCTTCCATATCTCCAAAATCTCCGATTTGCGTTGACATAGAGTGAATGAGGTAGTAAGCTAAATCAATATCATTAGGAATATGCTGTAGGCTTTCCTTGTTTAAAAAATCTGCTTCTATTAACGAGATATTTGAAGTCGCATATTTTTTATTATTAAATCTATTTTTATCCCTAACACAGCACACCACCTCATGCCGATTTTCTAATAAAACAGGTAATAATCTTTGTGCTATATATCCCGTCACTCCAGTAAGTAAAATTTTCATAAATTATAATTTACTTTTTCTTTTCTGATGCAACGGTTTTGTTTTCTAAAATTGCCTATAATGGTTTTTGGCTCGGCGAAGTGGCGGATTTGCAACACAAAAGTTCAGAAGAATTACTGCTGTTGACTCTTTCAAAAATGCTTAACAGCAGCACTTCAGCCGCTATATTGGCAAACCGATGTGAGTGCTTCATGCTTTTCATTCCCTGTCAAACTTTACGGTCATGCTCTCTTTTGAGACTTTAAATCCGCTACAGCTATTTTGATTTATTTGCTTCCATATCGATTTCAATCAACTGGCCTTCAATGGCAAGACCCTTTACTTCAAGCCAGGTTCCTGTTGGAAATTGTTTTTTGTAGATAGAGTTACGAAATCCTGATACGATAATAAAATCTTTCATATTGGTCGTGTAAACGTTTTCCACAACAACATCGTCAAAAGTGTAACCGTAATGTTTCAGGATTTTCTCTAAGTCAATATAACAATTTTTCATTTGCTCTTCCATATTTCCCGGTGCCACAATTACACCTTTGTCGTCCATACTGACCGCTCCTGATATTTTCAAGTCATCACCAATTCTAACTGCGTGTGAATAACCAAACGATTTTTCAAGTTCCGGTCTCAATAAAAAGTATTCTGTTTCTTCTCTTTTCATTGCTACTTCATTGACTTCCTTTGTCTCTTGTTCACAACTTTGAAATGTGGTCGCCAAAACTGAAAATGCCAATAAAATTGTCATTGCTGTTAACCTCTTGTAATTGTACATTTTTAATTTTATTTTTTGATTGTGCTTACTCTGGTCGGATTTCAGCGTCCCCGTGTTAATAAATATGGTCTGTCGGAAAAAACGTTTTTAATGCCTGATCACTAACATTTAAGGATACGGGCAGTGACGACTCAATGCTAACATCTACTAAGTAGCCTTAATCGGTCTCAAGATAATAAAATATCGGTAAAAAAATATCCGCTTTTGACAATAGCAAATGGTATCAACAGGATTTCATTTTACCTTAAAAGCAAATGCCCCATCATTGTCAATAATATCCCAATATCCACCACCAGTAAAGGTGGGAAGTAATATAGGATAATGAATATCAAGTTCTTTATAAATCTCTCGGTTATAAGAGTTAACATTGAATTTGTTATCATTAAGCTTATTAAGTGAAGGGCATAAAGTTGTATCTTGAATCATTATACTTCCTATATATAAAGCAAAACAATAACTTCCTTTAACCTTTGGAATTAAACCAATTTTGAATTCGCACTTATCGTCATTGCAATTGAAGTTAACTATACCTTTATAACGCTTTTCTATTTGATCCCAAATCAGATCTTGATTTAACTCTCCTATTATGTTGACAATATCAAAGTCTGAAAATCCAACCAAACTGTCTGGTTGCATTCCCAATTTCAGTACAAACAATCCAAGATTACACATGCCACTGTCAATCATTAATTTTTCATTGGAATTAGTCAAGGTTAACAAAGTGCTAAAATCAGTCTTCAACAAGATTGTATCGCCAATTAAGTATTCTTTTTTCTCGGGAGACAAATCTACATTGAGAGCAGCAATGTTTATTACTGGATCGCATAAGTTATCTTCATCACATTGAAAATTAGTGAACAAAAGGATACTTAGCACTGCAATGTGGTTAAATTTAATTCTCATATAAGGTTAATGATTAAGCTTTGCTGCAAACATTTTGTGTAGATGAATTTGTGGGCCTTTGCCCCAATGGACAGCTGCACGTTGTTGATTGCCGGATTCATTTTTTATTTTTATTCTTCCATTTTTATTTCCGTACAGTCCAAACACTTCGAAACCAATCTTTGAAAGAAGTTCGATTATTGGTAGATTTTTCACTTATTCAAAATCTTCAATTTCTTTAAATGCGCTTTTCTCTGTCACCAAAAATCCCATTCTTGAATACAAGCGTTCAATTCGTTTTCCAAATAGTCATGCTCTCTTTGCAATTCCTCAATTAGTATTTGGAGTTCGTTTTTCATCTTTCTTCTTGCAGCTTACGGTTTAAGGTTTAAAAAGTGATGGTTTATAACCACAACCCGTCAACCTACTAGGATTGTTTATTAGTTGCACAAATGTTTGATTAAGCTATTCACCTGATATTTCTTTTAAGCCCTTGTAAAGCGAATACCCGACTCTCAATGCGAAAATGTATCGATCAATTACAAAATAACTCTATTTTTTAACAACAAGTTTTTTTGTCGCCATAAAATCTTCCGACTTCACTTGCACCAAATAAACTCCCTCTGCAAAATCTTTTGTATTTATTTTCAACTCTTGTGTTTCATTTTCTGTTGTTGAGTAAAATATTTTTCCTGTAATGTCCATGATGGTTACTTCGGCTTTTTTGTTGTCTCCTTGTAAAGTGATGGTAAGATAATTTGTTGCGGGATTGGGGTAAAGAGATATTGAAGAAGCAGAAATATTTTCCGTTATTCCTGTGACACTGGTTTGTCCGGCAAGGATGGGTTGGTTGGGAATGGAGTTGTAAGCATAATCTTTAATTATGCCTGATGCATAAAGTGGATCTACCGTGATTTGCATTCGCAGCCAACCATAATAGGTATAGGTTCCGACAACTAATTTTAGTCCCAAATAATAGTCTATAGCGTTTGTCCAATATCCGAGAGTATCATTGGGGCATGATGTGGGATCACCAGACCGTATATAGCGCAAATCTCCGGAAGCAGACCATGTAAGTGCTGATGAGATGGTGTCCTTTATATTCATTGCAAGAGGATAGGTTGAACCTGATACAGTATTACCGTTTATAGCGAAAATTGAAACCTTACTTCCACGGCATTCTCCAATATAAGGACGTGAAACAAAAAGCCTAATCGAGTCATCGGTTGTCCCGTCATTATTCAAATCCAAATAATAAATTCTGTTTGCAATGGTTGTATCCGGGTTCACATCCGTGTAAACAATCTGTGCATTTGCACTTACAGACAACATCAAGACTGTAACGATGAAACCAGAAAGCTTTTTTAGTAGTTGTTTTTTCATTTTGTAATCATTCTGAAATTAGATTAATTGATTTAAAACTGTTCATTCAAAGATTCATTATTTGAAATTCAGTTGCCGCCAACAGGTTTCGCGTAACGTTTTGGCAATTGCCAAAGTGGCAGATTTAGGAGCACAAAACTGCCAATACACCATCCCCAAAAACTTTGGGGATTGATGCGAGGCAGAATGTTCATTTAACTTTTGATCAGTCAATTTCTTGTAGTTGCAGTTATAGGGTGCTTTTCTTTCACATCTCAATAATATAGTTGTCAATTTTCAGCCGATACTCTTTACTCCAAAGTCGATATGAAAAATACATAAACGAGAAGAGTATTAGTACATAAATTACATACAAAGGTCTTCCAACTATTTCTCTGAATGAGTTATAAAAAGATATGTTATAAAATTGGCAAATATTATGAAATGTCACTAAGAAGCTGGCAACAATAACAACTCTAACTAACACATATCCCGTATGTGCCAAAAGTGTCGATCTGTTTTTCGGCGTTTTATAGAAAACTTCTAAAAAATGTCCTTTCTCATTAAAGTATAATTCTGAAACAAAGTCGGGTAGATTATTTGATGATGTCTGTCTTGTCGATTTATACTTAAATGAATAGAAGTAAAAAGCATAAATGATTAGTCCAACAACAATTACATTGACAGCAATTAGACCTGTCCAACCTATACCAAAAAATTTGTATAGTGGGTTTTGTTCGCCTGTCGGGTTGTCAAAAAACCAAAGACTCGTTGAATAGAAGTCGCAACCTCTTGCAAACACAAGAAGGAATGTCAGTAGAAAAAATTTAAGTTTCATAATATTTGTCCTTTGATGGTTGTCTTCTTTATGGTCGTTTTAAAATACCCATAACGTTCCGCAGACTTGCGTTCGGGTGGGAATTTTAGCACTCACTTGAAACGAATTTCAAATATAGCAGAATTTGTCTTGTGAAAAATGTAAACCCCGGCTGTCGCACAACCGTTGTTGGCAGCAGGGTTTGTCAAGTTTTCGATTGGTACAATGTTTTGGCACTTAAATATACTTGTTATTTTATCGTCTGTCATTGGTTGTGTTTATTTGCTTTCTAAAATTTTCAATAACCGTTCATTCAAATACAATTTTTCTTTACCAACTTTTACAGATTTTAAAAAGCCATTTTCTTCCAGTGTTTGTAAGTAGTTGCCGACAGTTTTTGGATTACCTATATTTTCATTTATCAAATGTTGGCGTTTGGTGTAAGGCAAACGAAACAAAATTTCAATTAAGTCTTTGGAATAAATTTTTGGCAGTTTCTTTTTGATTTCCTCTGCTGTTTTGTTCATTGCAGTTGTGATTTTATTTAAGCGTTCCAATCCTTTTACGGAAGTCTCTTCAATCATATCCAACATATATAAGATGTAACTTTCCCATTCGTTATTTTCAGTTACACCTCGCAAATTTTTGTAATAATCAGCTTTATGTTTGATGATGTATTCACTCAAATATATAGCAGGTGTATCCAACAATCCTGAAAGTTTGAGATATAACAACAATAAAATTCTTCCTGTTCTGCCGTTACCGTCTACAAAAGGGTGAATTGCTTCAAATTGGTAGTGCATTAACGCCATTTTGATAAGTGGGTCAATACTTTCATCTTCGTTGATAAATTTTTCCAAATTCGCCAATTTTTCACGGATAATATCTTCTCCGCTCGGCGGTGTATAAATCACTTCGCCTTGTGTGTTTGCCAAAGTTGTTCCAAGTGCAACCCGAATAGAAGCACTATTTTGTTTAATACTCTGAAGAATGCTTATACAAAGGTTGGTAGTAATGAACGGCTTTTTCTTTAACTGTTCCATGCCCATCCAAAGTGCTTCCTTGTAACTCAAAACTTCTTTTGTGGCTGAATTTTCTACTTTTCTGTCGGCAACCAACGATTTGTATAGTTCGTCATTGGTAGTAATAATGTTTTCAACTTCTGAACTTGCTTTTGCTTCTTGTAAATAAATCGTATCTAAAAACAAAGTTGGGTTAGGTAAATTGAGCAGAGTTCCGTTCAGTTTAGCTAAAGCCCTACCCGCCGAAATGGTTTTGCGAAGTATCTCTTTAGTTTCAATATCTGCCTTTGGCGGTAGCAAAGGCAGGTCGTTATTTGGTATTTTCCGGTCAAATTTGCTCATTTTGTTCAAGTGTAAGCTTTACGCTCGTTCTTAACACAAGGGCAAAATTACTAAATTTTTACTCTTGTTCAAAAGGTATAGGTAAAATTTGCCCTCGTTCTTTTATCAGTTCATTTACTCTGCCCAACAATTCATCCGGATGTTTTTATGTCGGTAGCTTGTGTTTGTTCCGCATTCGTCCATTAGCCTTGCTGTCAAAGTTTTGCTTATTTGTGATGGCCGGGATTTTTACCACTAATGTTTATGCGGAGCACAAAACTTTCAGCTACCGCTAAACTTTCTGCGGAGCAAAGCTTGTTCCAACTAACGGGAAAACCCCGCCTATTGCAAATGTGCTTCGAGCGGCTCGGGCTTATTGTCCATTTTCATATTTTTTTTGCCATCAAAATCAATTCAGGCTCTTTAACTTTAAGTGAAACAACTCTATCGCTCTCAAATTGAAAAGAAATTTCGACCGAAGGCGCACCATTATAGGTAAATGTATGGTCGCCAATTTTCAATAGGCCTCCACCAAACTTTCCAAGCTTGCCAAACAAAAGTCGCTTTTGGCTATTCACTTTTACAGAAAAGCCATCAAATTCACCCTCGCCATATTTGTAATCGGCAGCATATTTTTGTTTTTCAGCTTCCTCCAAAGCATGATATTTTGGGCTATCAGCATCAGCTAATGCTGTTAAATAATCAATTAATTGGATTGAATTCTTTGATTTACTGTCACCATTTCTGACATGTTGCAATAAACTAATCCCGTGCGGACCTAGTGTTCGTTGCAATCCAGGCATAAATTCAATCATAGATTTTACCGTATCATGTGCACCCAACATTGCAAAAGTGAAAATATCAGGTCTTGCACCCTTTGTAATTAAGTATTCGACAATGTCCTTTCTACCTACATGAGATGCTGCTCCTATTGCTGTTTCCCAATCACCAAAGCCCCAATCCCAGGTAGCGCGAGACAGTTCAGGTCTTTTATCGACAAGTTCTTTTAACCTTTCCAAATTAAAATGTGAAACACCAACAACTTCATTTGCTATCTCTTCGGTTATGGCTGGATAACGTTTTGGCTCCTTTATATCATTGGTATTACTTTCGTCAATGTCAAAAATATTTTTTGCATAAATAATATTTTGAATAGGCAAAGTCAAAAGTCCTAAAATTGAACTTTTTACCAAAACTCTTCTTGAAAATGCATTTTGATTTTTCATGTTTTTTAGTATGCTAATTATTGTTCTTTATCATTGTCTGTTCTATTGCTGTTAGTTGTTGTTTCAGAAACGTTCGCTTGACCGCTAACTGTCTGCGGTTTGGCGTTCGGGCGGGACTTTTACCACAATACTTACTTTGAAAAACCAATGTTTGATTAATAACGAAAATGTCAATAGAAAACGAAACACCGACTTTTGTTTAGGTGCTGTAATGCCTTTATTGTTTTGTCAATAGTTTAAGATTTGGTAGTTATGTAAATAAACTCAAGTATGTTTAGTGTCAGATGTGCTACAAATACCCATACAATGTTTTTCTTCTTTGTCGCTATGATAGCAAATGGCATTCCTACTATGAATCCAGTCATAAGCATATACCAAATTCCGCCAACCCAATGAAGTAATCCAAACATGATTACGGTAATTATAATGCTCTTGGTATGACCGTATTTTTGTAAAAATTTTGATAGAGTATAGTTTCTGTATAAACTTTCTTCAACAAATGGTGCAAAAAGAACATTAGCAATAAAAAATATAACTGTCTGTTTGCCAAGTACGTTCATAGTTTCACCAGCCGGAACATAGTCACCAATATTAATCTGTAAATAATACTGCAATGGTGAAAAGATAAAAAAATAAAATATAGCTATAATAACTCCTGTTGCTATTCCTCCAAAAATGTCTATTGGTAGTTTTGTTTTATCAATTTTCCAACCTTCTTTTAAAATATTGAAATTGTCTTTTCTGGTTGTGTACAAAAGAGTAAGAAGTAAAATAACTTGAACAATGAGAATTAGCGATGGAGTATTCTCCGCAATTTTTATAGGAATGTCCCTTTCACTTACACCTACTCCGACAAAGTATATTGAAACAGCAACAATAATGATTAAAAACCAAGTTGGTGCTAAAATCAGATTTGTCCAAGGTCTTTTTATTGAATTCATTTTTTCTGTCTTAAGCGCGCTTTACATTTAGGTAAACGGTTTGCTGCTGCAAGAAATTGTCCATTTCGGAGCATTAAACTGTCTGCCACCAGTGAAATTGATACGAAGCATAAAGCTTCATTGAACAAATGATCCGCCAATTTCTTGTAGGTGCTGATATAAGCTGTGCTTCATCTTGTCTTTGCAGTATTTTCAATAATTCGTTTTTGTTAAGTCATACATCAACTTGGTAATTGATTTCTTTACACTATCAGATAAAGTGTCTGTGTAATAGGATTCAGTCAATGAATTAATTTCACCGATCAGGTCTGGGTGTTTTTTAGAAATGGATACCATTAATTTAAATGCATTGCAACGAAGCGAAGGGTTTTTACCAACCTGTTCCCAAATTTTTGTGCAAGTGTCAAATAATTGTCCTTCGTATTCTTCATTCAATTCCATCCTTTGCAGAATCATCAATAACTCTCTCTGTTGATTGTCCTTTCGTTTGGGTAAAATGTCTATTATTTTCTTTAAATATTTGCTTACTCGTTTGTCGTTTTTGTCCATACAACTCCACAATAGCCATGAAGCTCTCCAAGAGTATGGTTGTTTGTCTGCGATGGCTAATTTGATAACTTCAGTAAAATCTCCAGGATGAGATTCCATATAAGCAATCATTTCAGCTTTATGCGAATTTGTCAGTAGATGTTCCAGTTTTGTTTCTTCGTTCTTAGTCATTTGTTAATCTTAATTGTCATCAAGGTTTGTCGTTGTCTTGACATGGTTTGTATCGGTATATATATTTTTGATGGGCGGGCTTTCCAGTACAAATGTTGATACGGAGACCTGACCTTCTTTTAACACCGAAACTTTCTGCAGAGAACAGCTTGTCCAACCTAGCGGGAAAACCTCGCCTATTGAAAATGTGCTGTTAGCATTATTTTTTCTATCCACATCCTTCTTTTAATTTATTAATATCGAAGTCTTTCGGAATTGGAACAGTTTTGATAAAATTAAGCCAATCTGTTTCAAGTTGTTCGATTGAGAGACCATATATCGACTTGAAGTTCTCAAATCCACCAGTCCAAAGTAGTTTCATTTTTTCTACTCCGTATTTCTCGTAAAGATATTTGAAAATTCCTGCACTTTGGATATATGCAATTACATCACTTTTTTTCGATTGATTATCAAAGTTGTTGACTAAACTGTCAAGCGGGAATAGTTTTTTTTGTTGAAGATAATATGCATTTATTGAATACATGGGGTTGTCATAAAAGCAATAGTTGTCGGTATAAGTTGCACTACCTTCCTCTAATAAGCGATAATTAGTCAACCCCCAACTTTCATAGGAAATTAAGTGAAATATTTCGTGTTTGAATTGTGGACGGATATTTTGATTATAAACAAAGAAAACCAGATCGTGTCCTTTAGCAGCACCACCTTTTATTTTGTAACCCATAACTTTCTGCATCTCTTCTTTGCTGTCCACTGCCAATAAATAAATTCCATTGTCATAAGATGGGATATTCAATACAGATAAAATTTTATGGTAGGCAATATCCAATTCTTTTTCAATGTCGATAAGATGGTTTGCTGTGTATGAACTGTCTTTATAATAAATTCTGAACGATTTATAGTTGACTGAGGATAGAGTGATAGAATCATTCCCAATAAAACTTAAAACATATGACGATGGTTGTCGGAATACAATTTGCTGAGAAATGCTATCTTGAAAAATAGCAGTCACGAAAAGTATTGTAAATATTAATTTTCTCATTTTGTCGTCTTTTAAAATTACTGTTTCTCAGCTAAACGCAGGCAGGTATTTTTAGCACTGAACTTCCTACGAATAACTGAACTTTAAATTTGGCATTTCCTATCCTACGAAGCACACAACCCCTGCTTGCGTGTAGGCGCTGTTAGTAGCTGGGCGATTTCTATTCTTTTTAGTCATTGTTGGTTAACTTTTATCTTTATCTATTGTATAGTATAACTCACATTCCGTCCGCTACCTTGTTTTTCAATAAATCCTTTATTAATCAATTCTGATAGAATACGTTTTACGGTAGGTAATGGTATCGCCAGTTTCTCGGAAATTTTTCCTGACTGAATGTTTGGGCGATTTTGAATAATCGTATAAATTAGTTTTTCCTTGGGCGAAAGTTGTGTTTCTATTCCGCTTTTATTCAATTTCTTCATTAGTTGCAATTGAATATTTGACAAGCAACTCAAAAAGAACCGCATCCAAATGGTAACATCTTCTTTAGGTCGTTGTGCCTGACAACTTCTAAGAACCTGATAATATTCGCTTTTTCGGTTTTCAATTTCGTGCTCAAAACTCACGTATTGTATCCATTTATATCCGTTTTTAAGTAATAATAGCGTTGAAATCAAACGACTTAACAAGCCATTTCCGTCTTGAAAAGGATGAACGCTCAAAAAATCATAAACAAAAGATGCTATTTTGATTAAAGGGTGAACCAACGTTTCGGTATTATACCAATTGATTAATTCTCTTATGGCATCTTCGGTAGCAAACCCAGCTTCAGTTGCTTGAAAGATTATTTGTTGTGTCCCGTCAGGTAATGATGCTTCAACTGCATTAATATGCGCCTTAGAATTGCCTTTATGCCATTGGTCTTTGGCACTATATTTCATCAGACTATTGTGTAAACTTTTGATGTGACTTTCGGAAAGAATGATGTTTTCGTAAGATTCCGAAATTAAATCCATTACTTCAAAATAACCGACTACTTCCTGTGAGTCTCTGTCGGTGAGTTTTGTGATATCAATTTTTTGAAGTAACACGTCTACCTCTTCATCGCTCATTTTGTTGCCTTCAATTCGGTTTGAAGCACCTACGCTTCGCACCGTGGCAATACTTTTTAACTCTTTGAGGCTCTGTACTTCTTTTCTCTCAATTGCTGTCCAATTTGCATCAAAGCGGTCTATTGCACTGATTAAGTTAATCAGCTTCCAATCAATATTCAGTTTGAAATTATATACTTCGTTATTCAATTTGATACGTTTTGATACGCAAAGATACGATTATAGTCTGAAATTAAAAGCAAAATATGATACGTTTTGATACGTTTATATTCAATTATGATACGAAAAGTTCAATTGTTTTTCAGTTGTTAATTACTCTCGCCGCGAGTTCATCACGCCTTACTGTTGAAGTTTTACAAATTGGCGATGGGCAGGATTTTTAAAACAAATGTGTCAAGCCACCACAAATGCTGATCCGAGGTAGAATGTTCAATTAACCACTGAACCGCCAATTTAGGGTAGCTGCTGTCATGTGAATGGCCGACTATATTTACGAAGATAAAGGTTGAATTACACATTAACTCTATTTTTCTACCACAAGTTTTTTTGTTCCAATTAAATCTGACGTTTGAATTTGTACAACATAAACTCCCTCTGAAAAATCTCTTGTGCTCACTTTTATCTTTTGTGTATCTCTTGCCGCCGTTGAATAAATTATTTTTCCTGAAATATCGGTGATAGTTACTTTGACTTTTTCGATTGTTTTTGGTAATGCGATAGTGAGATGATTGGTGGCTGGATTAGGATAAAGACTAATTGATGAAGCAAACGAATTTTCTATTACTCCGGTGGCAACTGTTTGTCCTGCAAGTATGGGTTGATTTGGAGTGGTATTGTAACCGTATTCCATTATCGTAATTGAAACTGTATAATCGGCTAATGCTACTCCAAGTTTAATCCAACCATAAAAAAAATCAGGTCCCACATGTATTTTTAAAGCGAGGTATTTTCCGGAAACATTAACCCAGGGACCCGTTGCGGGCGTTTGTCCTACAGTGTATCCGGAACCTCCCCTACATACGGTAGGCACACAATTCATAGGATTAAGAGCCAAAAGATGATGTGCATTAGTCCAGCCCAAAGATGAATCAATAAGGGTATTTATAGCATAACCTCCTGAGGTGTCAGCGATCCAACTAAGAGAAGTTGAACTTATCACTGCAGAATCTATTGCGCCAGAAGCTAATTCTTTATTACATGTGCAATCAAACAATGAATCTCTTGGTGCCAGGATAAAATCATTAATACCGTCTTTGTTCAAGTCAAGTGAATATGGTGCCGAACAACCGCCCGTGTATGTGCACATAATCACACTATCCGGATTTACATCCGTATAAACTATCTGCGCAATTGCTGTTATTGAAAACATCGTGATAGCTAGCAGGACGATGAATGCAGATAGCTTTTTTAGTAGTTTTATTTTCATTTTGTTAATTTTTAATTGCAATATAAATTTATTTTTTGTTATAGAAAAGTTTGTTCAATGCAACAAAGCTAAAAATTAGCACTGCTGCCATTGGGTTTCGCATAACGGCCTTATGTTAGTCGTAGTGGTTCTTTTCTGTCGAAGGTCTCCTGTGTCAAGTTTGCACTTTCTTTGAGCGTTGGCTTGGGTGCTCTTTTGGATGTTTTAACGTTGGTCTGTGCGTAGGGAAAAATACAAATGTGCCACCAAAAGCGTTGGCTGATTAAGCCTCTTCAAATTCTCCACAGTCAATTCTAATGTCTTGTGTGTCTAGTTTTTGGTTAAGCAAATTGCAAAAATGGATTTTGTTTTTAATTGCATAATGTTTGCAATTAAAGCAAGTTCTCTGGACACTTATTACTTCTAATTTATTCAGTTGAATTATAAGATTAGAAATGTTTGGCCATAATATTTTTTTGTCTACATCGCTAGCCTTTGCAATAATTGCTGTCAATGGGTTGGCGAAGTTT
Organism: Candidatus Vicinibacter affinis; assembly: GCA_016714365.1. Classification (NCBI taxonomy): domain Bacteria; kingdom Pseudomonadati; phylum Bacteroidota; class Saprospiria; order Saprospirales; family Saprospiraceae; genus Candidatus Vicinibacter; species Candidatus Vicinibacter affinis. Next base: position 675,447 of record JADJNH010000007.1, read on the forward strand.
TCTGTTTCCGTAACTATTTTTTTTCCTGATGCAGTGAGTTGTATCGTATAGCTTCTTGTGTCATTACTGTCAGTAAATTTTTTGATTAGATTTTTTTGTTCCAATACTTTTATCGCATCGCTGATAGTAGGTTTTGTGAAATTAAATTCTTGTGCCAAATAACTTATTGTTGTTTTGTCTGCTGAATGGTGCTGAATAAAAATCAGTAACTGAATTTGTATAGGGCTTAAACTATGTTCCTTTGCTTTTTCCCAAAGCAAAATACGGAACACTTGCGATAAGCGTTCCAACCCTGCAACTATTTTATTGTCAAGGTTTGCATTTTGATTTTCTAAATTAAATACCGACACTTTTATTTACAGTTTTGCATTTCAATAATGTAATAGCCTTTTTGTTGAATACTCAAAACCATTTCATCTGTTGCTTTTTCAATGTGACAAAAGCTACACTCCTCTGAAGCCAAAGGCTGATTTTCTTGATTTTTAGATTGTAAGTAATCCTTACCAAAGGTATAAATTATTTTTTCATCTTTTATATGGTCGGGAGCAATAATGTCAAAATGCATTACGCTTCCGTCTTTTTTAGTTACATAAGTGTCCCAAACTGCTACTTGCATAATTTTAAATTTTTGATTTGATGAAGAGAAAAAAAGAATAGGCAGATTAGTCCCTTTAAGAGGAAGAACAAAAATCCAGCTATTCCAAATTTTTTGAGGCAGGGTATCAATTAAAATTCGTTTTTGTTTATGTAAGGGTATGTCCACAGAATAACAGTAAGCGTTACTGCCTTGAACCAAGATGAATACATTGCTTCAACAGTTTCAGCATCATGTCCTTTTTTAGCTAAAAATCCTTTGATGGTTGCTGTGATTGGAAAAATAAAAGCTACCATATAGCGGTAATGGATTATTGGAACTGTGTCTACTTCATCCGTTTTGTTTTTCTTGCTTGTGTGATGTCTCAAAGCAATTTCGTGTTGATAGTTTAACCAAGTTTGGTCGTAAGGCTTGTTGCACAAGTCCATAATCCATTGTCCAAACCTTGCTCTAACCGCAGCCAGGTATTCCATGTTTGGCTTTTCGTTTTTAGCGAAGTAGTGCAACAAATGTTGATTGCCACCAACGAAACCATACCAAAGGTCAAGCACTTCGTTTGTTTGGTCTTTTAGCACTTCTCCTGCAAGGCGTAGGTTTTTTTCATCTTCTTCTGTAAACAATACAGTTTTTTTGAGAAGGTCTAAATCGGCAATGCTTACAGGTGATTGCCCTACTTGCCCGTAGGCGTAACCCTTGATTTGTTCTGTCATTTTTATACTTTTTTATTTATGAATGATGACGCAAATATAGTAAGGATTCCTAACTATGACAATAAAAGTGAAAATATTCTTTGTAGCATTAGGTTTAGGCAAAATTACATTTGAAGGTCATGAGGTTTGGGTTATTTCTGAACCTTCGCCGCTAGCAATGACTATGTTAACCAAAAAAATAAAGGATGCGTTTGAATTTAAAGGGGGTAAGCATAGAATTAACAATATAGAATAAATCAAATTTTCAAAGCCCAAAACCCTGCAGGCGTATACTTTTTGCAGCGTATTAATTACCTGTTTTAAAATTGACTATTATTTTGAATAGCCCATACTAAAAGCGCATTTTTTTCTGGAGGCAAATTTAATTTCTTCATTATGCTATGTCGATGATTTTCAATCGTTTTTTCAGAAACGAATAACATACTTGCAATTTCTTTTGAGGATTTTTGTTTTCCAATTAATTGGACAATTTTCTTTTCTGCAAAGCTTAACTCATTAAGTATATCAGTTTTAGAGGATTGTGTGTCTAGATATAGATTTTCTTGTATTTCTTTTGAAAACCAAATTTCATTACGCAAAACGGAATTAATGCATTCTTCGAGAACATCCATTGCAAATTCCTTTAATAAGTAGCCTTTGGCATTCAATTCTTTGGCTCTATTAAAAAGGGAATATTCTTTGTGCATGGTTACAAGAATGACCTTGGTCCTTAATGATTGTAATGCCAATTTTTCAAGAATTTCAATACCATTCATTCCGGGCATATTAATATCTAAAATGGCGATATCTGGCTTGTGTTTCAAAATCATATTATAAGCAGTTACTCCGTTGCTGCACAGTTCACAAATATGATGTCCAAGACCTTGGACAAAAGTTTTGGTTCCCATCAAAGTGAGTGGATGATCCTCACTGATTAATATACTTGCCATATAGTTTCTTAAGATTAAATTTTTTAATTGATATTATTTGGTATGTTAATATTTATTAGAGTTCCATTTTGATTAGATATTATTTGAGCAATTCCTCCTATTGCTTTAGATCGTTGTTGAATACTGATTAATCCGAATGATTTGCCACTATTCAAAACAGTATTAACATCAAATCCAATTCCATTATCTTGAATACAAATTTCCGTAACATTATTATTTGTTTCGATGCTAAGTTTTGCTGCATCAGCTTTAGCATATTTGATGATATTGGTTATGGCTTCTTGAATAATTCTAAATACTTGCAGTTCTGATGACTTAGATAAGTTTTGGTTATAATTAATTTCATGGGATATAAATAGGGATCCACTGTTCATATACTGTTCACAAAGCGTATCAAGACAAATTTTTAAGCCTAAACTTTCTAACATAACAGGATGCAGGTTTCGACTAATTTGACGAACATCATTAATGATATGATCGATTTTTGTTGTTGCATCTTTATTAATTCCTTCTGATGCTAAAGTTCTTTTTAGGGTTAACAGTTCGTGACTTAAACCATCATGTAGATCTCTGGCGATTCGACCCCGTTCGTCTTCAGTTGATTCGAAAAGCCGTTGTGTAAATTTGGATTGTATGATAGCTTCTTTTTGAGATTGCCGGTGTTGTAACCAAAGATAATATATAATTGAACTTAATAGAATCACAATTAAACCTGCGAGTAAGAACCCAATGGTTGATTTTTGACTGGCTAAATGTTGTTGCTGTATTTTTTTTTCGTTATTTAGAATATTTAATTGAGAAACCTGAAGTTGTTTATCTTTTTCTGAAAGTTGCAATTGATTTTCCTTTTCTGCTTTTTCTGATTTTTCTTTTAAATAGGCTAGGTGGCTTATTTTATTTTTAGCATTACTTATGATGATGAGTTGATCTTTAATTTTTAGATCTTGTCGTTGTTTTTCAGAGAGAATATTTTGTTTTTCTAGTTGTGCAATGGTAATTTTTTTTTCAAAACCAAAGTTGCTTCTTTTTTATCAAATTCATACTGGATTTCTTTGCGATTAATTTCTAATTTGACTTCATCATTGGATAAACTATCTCTGAGTTTTGTGAATTGAGCATATGTTGCATATGCATTTTTATAATCACCCTCATGTTCATAAATAGAGCTCAGTTCTTTTAATATACGCCATTTGAGGAAAGGATCTAAACTTTCATTAGATAGTGTCAAAGCTTTTAAAGCTAAAGATTTAGCAGTGTAAATCGTCAGCATAAAGTGGACCAAATATAATTAAAAATAAGATAGTGTTTCCAAGATCAATTAAATTTGTAAACCATGGAAACAAAAAAGAAACAAACCACAGAAAACTTCATTAAAGAGATTCGTAGGCGAACTAGAAGGACCTTCAGCTCAGAACAGAAGATTACTATTGTTATGGAGGCATTGAGGGCAGAGACCTCAGTAGCAGAACTTTGTCGAAAGTATTCTATCCAAGAGCCACAATTTTATAAGTGGAATAAAGAGTTCTTGGAAGCTGGAAAGAAGCGATTATCTGGTGATACAACCAGGGAAGCTACAAGTGATGAAGTGACAGAGCTTAGAAAGGAAAATCAGCGCTTAAAAGAGATGGTAGCTGATTTGGTGCTCCGATATGATATTGTAAAAAAAAGCTTGTCCGTGCTGGATTAACTGTAAAATTCAATAAGTATATGAGATTTACGGCATCGGAAAAACAAGAGTTAATCAATATTGTAGTTGGCTCACAATTTGGTGTCAACAAAACTCTACGAGAGATTGGGCTTAATAAAAGTACTTTTTATAACTGGTATAAGGCTTATTCAGATCATGGGGTGGATGGTTTAGCTCCAAGTAAACGCACTAGCAGAAGGCAATGGAACAGCATACCACAAGAGCAAAAAATCTTGTGGTCATACTTGCGTTGGAGTTTCCTCATTTATCATCCAGGGAACTTGCTTTTAAACTTACTGACGAACAACAAATATTTATGTCAGAATCAAGCGTTTATAGAATTCTAAAAGAAAGAGGATTGATCACGGCTCCTGCACATATTTTTATCACAGCAGCAGATGAATTTAGTAAAAAGACAGCTTTCGTAAATCAGATGTGGCAAACAGACTTTACTTACTTCAAAATCTTAGGCTGGGGTTGGTATTACTTGAGTACCGTTTTAGATGATTACAGCAGATATATTGTCCACTGGGAACTCTGCAAAGGCATGAAAGTGGAAGACGTGAAAAGAACCGTTGATAGAGCTATTATAAAAGCTAAAATTGTCACCAAACAACGACCTAAATTATTGTCCGATAATGGCTCTTGCTATATAGCTTCTGATTTAAAAGATTATTTGAAAAATAGCTATGATATGGACCAGATACATGGAAGACCATTCCATCCTCAAACGCAAGGTAAAATTGAACGCTATCATAGGACAATGAAAAACGTTGTAAAACTTGATAATTATTATTGTCCTGAGGAATTGGAAAGAGCTTTAGAAAAATTTGTAGAAACTTATAACAATGAAAGATATCATGAATCATTAGAAAATTTAACTCCTGCAGATGTGTATTTTGGCCGTGGAGACCTCATTTTAAAAGAAAGGCAAAGAATTAAACTACAATGTATTAGAGATAGAAAAATTGAGTATGAAAAATTATTTCCTAATGATATTAATAACTATAAACAAAAAGAATTAGCTTTGATTTAAATTGAAACACTACTTAGTGAAATGTTCAAATTACTTTGACGACATACAACTTGCAAATGTGCTGTTATCAGGCGCCAGTATCAAAAAAACTTTGTATCTCTGCACTAGAAGCACTATCAATAATATGTTGGCTTAGTACTTTGCCACTTTTCTCCACTGCACTTCTCCGGTGGTTTTATCGGTAACAATTATCAGGTAGATACCGCTCGGCACGTGACGTACATCAATAGTTGCTATACCTTCTGTGATTGGAATGGACTTTTGATACCCATTAATTGCAGAAGTTAGTGTAAGTAGGCAGTTAGTTGTTAACCCCGATACTTGTATAACATCGTTGGTTATGCTTGGCCACACGTTGATATTGAAATTTGGAGTAAGCGTTTCAACGGTTGATACTGTACTTTTAACTAGAACATCAAATTCATCCACAGCCAAGCCACCATTTTTATCTAATGCCATAACATACACTGCAGTTCGCCCTTCTTTACTACCCGTAAGTATGAGTTTTTGATTCTCAATTTTTGCGTTGATAAGAGTTGTATCGTTACTTGTTACAAACAACAATAACGAGTCGCCTTTACTATCTGCAAATACTTCAGGCAAGTTTATAGTATGAGTTCCAAACCCTTTGGCTAATTCAACATCGTAAATAGCTTTAACTACTTTCGGAGATTCATCAGTTAATACTCTTTTAGGCTTCCAGTAATAATAATTCATGTATTTAAAACCTAAGGTAAATACACCACAATCGGCATTAACATTAATCAGTTGGAATTTTTCATTTGGAGGTGAACTGTTTTGAGTAGTAGTTAGATATTCATCCTTCGCAGTTGGAATAAGTGTTAAGGAGTCACTTGCGCTATTCTTCCACACAATTTCGCCCTGTGTTTTTATCATAGCACCTGTATGCTGTACACTTGTATTTGGTACTCGTTCATACCTACCTAATGCTATCTCTATAGGAACTGCATTACGCATCAAGCCAAATCTTTTTTTGTAATACTCACCTCCGAATTTTAGAGAAACAACTCCCGGGTACACATCACCTTCAACAGTCCTGAATAGTTCTAAAAAGAAATGCTGTCCCGGATACGGACAATCATTTCCGGTTTTCAGTTTGCCTTCCGTAAAGCTTGGAGTAACTTGCCATTGAACATTGGCTTTGTTTTTCCAGTAGTACTCACCATTTTCAATAATGATATTTCCTTCGTGCCAAGTGTTCTGGATAACATCTAATGAATACGGACCAACCAATTCATCCATGCTAAGACGAGTATATTCATTTTTTATACTGTTATCAATTCTGGTAATTAGTTTGGTTGCCAAAGGAGTACATTGAGGTTGTAGTTTCTTATGCAATGTCTCTGAATAGTAATCTGTTTCAAATTGTCCAACAAAGTTTGATGGCCAAAAACTTCTATCAAACCAATCATGTCCCTTTACTTCTAATTTCAGTTCCGGATAAATACGATACAGATGGTGGAAGAACTCATGCTGAAGCCATTGTGGTAAATAAACTCTTCTTTCTATATCGGTGTAATTTCCTTTCCCAAGATGTGCCGGTTTGCGCATTACCCACTTATCATCGGCAATAAACACCGGACCGCCTTTACTGTCCGCTCCCATACCACCTGTAATAAACGACTCGTCATCAAACACCGGAAAATCAGGTACGTGTGATGGATAATTAATCATAAACCAATCAGTGCTATCTTTGGCTGCGTCGGTTAATGCTCCCCATACCGGTTCTATATTATCATACGCTAAATAGGGCTTTGTTGTGGTTACTTTTACCGGAAGGCACAGCGTGTCAATTTCAATAAATCCTATCTGTAATTCCAATGCTCCATTCGTTATAGCTTTTACATATCGGGTAAATAAATCCAAGGACTGCCGTATTATCCGGTAGTTATTTTCTTTAAGCTTAGGGTTTAATGAATGAGTAACAAATGTTCCCGTACCATTTTGCAATTCGGATTTTGTAGTTGGCTGAATACCTTTGGAGCAACCCACTAATACAATATTCATGTTAACTTTTTTTACCTTAGCATTAGGATTAGGGTTGAGCCCATACGCAATGATATCCTCCATCATTCGCAAGCCATAATACCCATGTGGTGTGCCTACATTAGCACCATTCGGAGCAGTCCACACGTTCCACCATGCATTATGGCCGACAGGGTATATTTTGTACAAATCATCAATCAATAACTTTGCCTGACTGTAGTTGTCCGCCTTTATTGCATCCTCTGCCTGAATAAACGTGGTTAACGCTTTTACTGAGTGAGCACTAAACGCACTCTTCCCACCATAACATTCATAAAATTGATCTAACGTTGTGGCTTCGCAATTGCCTTGTGCACGTACAGTAACCGAAAAAGAAAGAAAGAAAAGTGCAAGAACAACGAGCACTCTAAATAGATTGTTGATTGTCATAAAGTTTTGGAATAGTGGCTATCAAACTTGTGTGCGTGAAGTATGCAAATGTACAACAAGATAACAAAACTCCGGATTCGACGCACCGTTTTTTTGTATAAAGGTTCTCACAATTGCGGCCAATAAAACGGAAACAAAAAACGTGTTGCTTTAAGTTCTTGAACTTTTTGGCGACGAATAATTGTTGCCTGAAATCGATTTGGCGCTTGGCGATGTGGCGGATTTTTAGTACAAAAGTTCAATAGAATTCCTGATGTTGAACTATACAAAAATGTTTCATAGAAGCACTTCAGTCGCTATATTGCCAAACCGATGTTAGCTGTTCGTTGTTTTTATTCAATATTATTTCTTCCAATATGGACTTATGATTTTCCCTTCTTTGTGACTTAAAATTAAGAGAATAACTGTCGCTATGAAACAGAAAGTTGTCGCTTGAATTGAACCCTCTGGTCCAAACTGTCCACCTGTAAACCATTCAGCACCTTCTATTTTTGAAGTTACCAATGTTTTTGAAATTGTATTTCCTGAAACATTTGCTCCGAATATTGCAGATTGTGTAAAATTCCACGCAAAATGAATAGCAATTGGAAACCATAAATTTCGTGCATAAATATATGCAGATGCAAGTAAAAGTCCTGCTTGAATTGCAAGTCCAATAGCCGCTGTCATTGAACTATTAGGATTGGCAAGGTGCATTGCACCAAATATTACGGCTGAAATTATTAGTCCAAAATAACTACCTAATTTCTCCTCAGTAATTCTAAATATAATACCTCTCATTAAAGTTTCCTCAAAAATCGCAGAAGTAAATGCCATTGTCAAAGGTGGAACTAAAAAAAGAATTGGATTTATAGTAACAATTGAATAACCGCCTTTCAAATAAATCACAAGAATTGTTAGGGATTGAAGCACAACACCTAAAATAATTCCTATTGTCAAACTTTTGATAATTCCATTTTTGGTGAATTCTGTAATTTCTCTCTTTTCGTAAAATGTGTATAAGTATATATACGAAACTATTGCAAGAATTGCAACCACAATTCCCGCTATTAAATTTTTTATATCCTTGTCTAATACAGTTAGGTCTAAAAGTTTGCCAACCAAAAATTGTCCTACGCTAACTATTACGCCACAAACTAAAAGTCCAATTATTATTTTAGTTAGTGGGAAATGAAGAATTTTTTGTCCAATGCTTTTTTTGTCCATTTTTTATTTTCGTTTAAGGTTTCTAATTTCTACGATGCCGTTTTACAATGACAGTTAACGGTCAACGCCATGTGCCGTAAGGGATTATGAAGCAGCCTCACAATCCCGGTGTCAAACCACGATGCAGTACGAATTGTCGCCAACCTTCTAAAACCCTTATGGCATATGGCTTGTGTTGGCAACCGTTTTTATTCATTTTTTAATGTTGTCATCCTAGTAATATTATCAAACTCTTTCGTAACAATTAAATTAAACCACTAATTTAACTACTGTCAATTCTTAACAAGAATTATTTGATAAATAAGTAGATTTAACGCTTCTTTATATTTAATTTCCATATTTCATATGAATGTGGAAGCATAGTCAAAGTTTTTACTAAACACTCTAATATTTATCTTAGGAATCTTTACACTGTCTAAAGTAATAACGTTGAAATCAGGCATGAGTTACTTTATGAATTTTCTCCAATATTTATTTCCATAACTACAGAATATCTCTTCTTCAATATTTATATCGCGAATTGCAACGAGACAAACATTATTATCATCATCCAAAGTTATGGTAGAATTAATTTTAAAATTTGTTTTTACTAAGCCCTCCGAATCATTTGCGTATTTGGCAAAACATTTTACTTTCATCGAATCCATAATTGTTCCATCCAACATGTTAATAAAATATCTGTCCATTCCATTCCTTGCCCTAATGCCCGCTTCTTCTACCGATAATATTTCACCCTTGAAAACTGATATAATTTCATTCTTATAAATTAATACGGATGTGAATAGACCTTTGCCTGCGTCTGGTATTTGTGATTCCTTTATATACAAGTAATCAGATTCTTTCGCATCAATTTTGTCAGGTGATTCAATTGAATATATCATAGTAAGCTGGTTTCATTTTTATAAATAAACCTTTTTCTGGATAAATTGCAAAGATAGTTCATTTTTGATGTGAATAAGAAAGGTTGTAAGCATTTGAGTCTCGGAATTTATCTCCGAACAAGGTCAGCTCTTGAAAACGATATGATTTCAAATGTCCAAGCTTTTATTCAACCTGTTTGCTTTTAGTTAATAAGTTTGAACTAATAAAGAATCGGAAAATCCACTTTGATTGTTAGTTTCTCCACATCTATTTGCTTTCAACAAATGAAATCGAATCAGCAATTTAAATTGGGAAAATTAAAATTTATCCAAAAGATATTGTCCTGTGATTCATATAAAATTGTCATGAATTTGAACTAATTAATTCTCCAAAATTCATTTGCTTCTCAAAAAAAGCCTCAATCTTTGCAGTAACTCACAAAACAATTAAAATCAGTCTTCATCAATTCCCAGTAGCCACTCATATCGATATTATTAGTATTTACTTTTGAATCCTTTCATTTAAATAAATTTTCTAAATGCTCGACGTTCTCTGTTTTTTAATGTTTGCTAGCGGTTCGGGGCTTAAAGAAGTGGCGGTCCGCCGCGGCAGATCGACCCCCGGTCAAATCGCCAGACAATTTGTGTGCAAGTAAAGCCGCTCAAAAATGGATAGAGTTTACAACCGCAATTTCCGCTAAGCCCATGTCATCCCGTCATGCTGCCTCCCGTTCAATCAATTAAGCATTTTTTTTTAATGCTTAGTTTTTAATACACCGGCATGAATAGCCATGCCTTTTTTTGACTGGAAGATTTGTAAGCCAGGGACTATCATAAGTTAGCGCACGGCTGAATGCGGTAGAGTCTGAGGCTTGTGTAGCAGACCAGAATCCTGCAGTTTGTCCCAACCCTTCAAAACGACTGGATAGCCAAATCCGATAACCAGCTGGAATTGCGTTGAATTTACTGCTATTGATTGCGCCCGTATTGGGGCTTTGCCATCCGGTGGTTGATTTCATTTTTCCTGCCGGTTCGTTGCCAAGAAAGTTTTCCAATTCTTGCCAGTCGGCCTGTGTAGGAATACGCCAACCTGAGGGGCAAAGGTTGCCTTGTTGTACAGCATACCAGTTGTAAATTTTTCCATAAGTAACATTGGCGGGATCGTTGTTGTAATAACACCATGCAGGTGATGTGGTTGTAATCCAAGACGCGCTGTCAGTGACTTGAGAAATACCTGTGCTTGCCCTCAGATTTGATGCAATCCAACATTGGGTTCCAATGGAAATTACTCCGTATTTGTTCCCATCAGGATCAATAACAGAATCGCCTATCCCGCAATTTGATAAAGGCAAATAAGAATCAAAGGCTTCACAGCCCAGGGCATCAATGACAATCACAGAAATTTTATCATAAATTCCAGCAATTCGCCAAGAATCATCAAAATTAGCGAGATCATCACCTCCAGTCCACTTAAACTCGTATGGAGGCAGGCCACCAGAAACCACAGCTTCATATGTAACATCAAATGTTGATGAATGAATACTACTCTTTAATTCAACAGTTAATGAACAAGGGTCTTTGTCGTCTGAATTATTACAACTACCTATTGAAAGGTAAACAGGCAAGAGAGTAAAAATGATTTTCAAGTTCTTTTGCATGGACGTTTTATTTGAAAGTAGATAATAAACAATTTACTTTTTAAACGAAGGTAAATTTAAAAAAATATTTACAAAAAAGTCATTTTTAGTATCCGTATTCCCTAAAAACATGGTCAAGCATGTCATCCTTTAGGCATGAGTCCGTAAGTGTGCTATCATTGGCGTTAAGAATTGGGCCTTAGCGCATTGGGCGTTTGCTGCGGCGGATCGAAGCACGAACTGTCAACCTACTACAACCGATTATTAGGAGCACAAATCTTTAATTTACCACTTCACCCGCCATTTCTTTTAAGCCCTTGTTAGCGGCAGTTAAATCTTTCAATCAAGATGCCTTTAATTGTTTTGATTTCTTTAGGTAGTTTTCCATCGTCATTAATTATTACTGTGTATCCCTCTGCTATCAAGTCGGTAATTTTATTCCTGTCAGGAATATTTGGATAAGCTGTGAGGTTGGTATAAAACATTGCTTCAATCGGTTTGTCGTAGTTGAACAACACACCATTATATATTTTTCTGTCGTTGAGTTTTCGCAATTCAATTGACCAATCAGGGCTTCTGTTGCTTTGCTCAAATGGTTTTACTCTTTCAATCATGTAGCGAATGGGTAATGCAATTAACAAAAATAGAAGCAAATTGAAAAGCCATTTAAAGTTGTGGTTCTTCTTGTAAGCACATAGCATAAAGAAAAATTCGGCATTCATTAGAAATAGTGCAGGGGAAATGAAAAGAATATATGCTTGCATTTTCGTTTTTGCGATTGAGAAAAACAGAAGCGGAACTAAAACCCAAATAGAAATTGCTAATCGTTTCTTGTCTTTAATGTTTTTCAATGACATCCATAGAAACCAAATCAATGGCAGATAAATCAACTCTCCATAATTTATTCTGATTCTGTCAATGAAATAATAAAAAGTTCCCGTTCTTTCTTCAAGAACTTCGGTGATGTGTTTGAAATTGAAACTGGCTTCCCAAGTTGCTTCAACAGGAAATGCTTTGTAAATGTAAAGTTGCCAGGGAAGAAAAATCAAAATGCAAGTTGTCAGCAAAACGATTAACTGAAGAAGGATTTCTTTGGGTTTAAATTTTCCTGAGTCCATTACAATCAAAAGCCAAATTGGAACAACAATTAATGCAGGTAGCCACTTGGATAAAATTGCAGCACCAATGCTAACTCCAGCAAGAATATTGAAAACCGCTTTCTGTTCCTGTGCGAATAGGATGCTGAAAACAATTGCTAACTCCACGAAGAACAAAAAGAAAATATCAATGTGGTCTGTTGCTACTCTGCCCCCCGTTAATTCTATTATCAAACCATTGATGGAAAAAAAGAAAGCTGTCAGGTAGCCGACTTTTTTATTGAAGAAATAACTGCCAATAAAAAAGGAAAGCCAAATTCCTATTGTCGTGAGGATGATTGAAGGAAGTCGCAACGCAATTTCATTAACACCAAACAGCCACATGCTTGCAGCCATTGTCCAAAGTGGTAACGGTTGTTTATGAACCCATATATGATTGGATGTCCAGTTCTTGTAATCGTATGGAAGAATCGGATTGTCGTAAAGTGTCGGTGTCAATGGATGATGAATAAGATTCTTAGCTACAAGTGCATGGTACCTTTCGTCCCAAGTGTGCAAGAAAAAGTCAGAGGAAGTGTAAATCCGAAGCGCAAGTCCGCAAACTATCAGTAGGAAGATAGCTATTGCAAAGTTGTCCTTTGAGTAAAGTCGCCATGAGAAATAATATCCTATCGCACATAAAATGATTGTCGGTATGGAATAAGGTAGATTATTCATTCAGTTCGTATTAATTGCCACCAACGGTTTCGGGCTTTGCGTTCGGGCGGGTTTCGGAGCATCACCCGTCAACCAGCACCACACTTGAATAGTACCACAAGCTCCAAGTTTTTACGTCACCCCGCCTGGCGCAAAACCCTTGTTGTACGTAGGGCGGATTGTTATATACTATAGTTGTCTTAGAAATTAGATTATTCGTCAATGATTCCTTGGATGAGCTCTAGAAATTTTGGTCCCATCCAACTCATATTCACACTTGATTGAGATAAATCGCATGATTGTTTTCTGATAAACACTATATTTAATTCAGGAAAAACAATGGTCATTTGTCCCAAATCTCCTGTGGCAGCATAGTTCCAGTGTTTTGAGTTTTTATCTATCCACCAGAGGTATCCATAATAAGGAGCTAATCGGCTCGTTGTAGTTGATTCTTTCACCCAATGCTCTGAAACGATTTGTTTACCTTTCCACTTACCCTTATTTAGCATTAATTGCCCAACTTTATATGCATTTATTACTGTAGTGGTGCAACCGCCAAAGAAAATAGTATTGCCGACTGAATCTTTAGAAAAGCTGGTTGAATCCATTTCTAAAGGTTTAATTAAATATTTATTAAATATTTCATCTCCTTTTAGTTTAGTAACTCGTTCGGCAAGTATTCCAAGTAATTGAACAGATTCATTGGAATACGAAAATTTTATATCTGGAAGCGTATCAGGCTTTAATGTTAACGCAAATTTATTCATGTCTGATTGCGCTAATATTCCTCTAGCACCAAGTCTTCTAAAACCCCCGGTCATAGTTAATAAATGTTTAATTGTAATATTATTTTGACAACCTAATTGCCAATCTGGTAAATATTTACATACATTATCATTGACATTTTCTATGTAGTTTTTGTCTATCAAAATTCCTATTAGTAAACCAGTCCAGGATTTTACCATTGAGGCAGTTCCCATGTAAGGTGAATAGCAATTGGATAGAAGATTGGAGTCTATTTGAAGATTAGAAAAGTCCATTCTTTTCCAGTGAGATATTATATTCCCTTCAGCGCTTATAATAATTTCATCTGCTTTTGAAGAATTACAAAATTCAAGTAGCATTTTAAGTTTTTCATAATTTATCTTTTGGGCAAATAGAAAGGGCTGTCCTACTAATAGTAATAATAACGATAAAATTATATTGTTCATTTGCTTCAAATTAATGACGGCTGCGAGTATTATATATCTGTCTTTATTGTCTCACTCTATATAAGTAGCGTTATTTAGATAGTTAATATAGTTTTGCCGCCTCACCTACTAACGGTTGAGGCTATGTGCAGTAAGGGACTGCGGGCTGCTTTCCTGTCCACTGACACCGATGTTTAAGCGGGTGAGAACGTTTGAATCACCACAGAAACCTTTATTACATATAGCCTTTGTTATGTATTCGTGCATTTTTGTATTAACTATTTTTTTCATCAATCCTTTACTATAAATTTCATAACACCTTTATCTGACTTTACAAAATAAATTCCTGTGGTTAGATGGGCAACTAAAATATAGTTGGTACTATCAATTCTATTTATTACTAATTGCCCATAAGAATTATAAACCTCTATGTTTTCAAGCGTTTCCGAAAATGTCAACACATTATCTGTTGGATTTGGATATAATTGGATAGTTGAATTATTAAAATCTATTTTATTAATTCCAACGGTAGCATCGGCATATTCCAAAATTAAAACACTCATAGGTGGCATAACAAAATTACCTGAAACATCAGTTGTTGCAGTTGTTTCAATTATTGTTTCCGAAGTATTTGACGTAGCAGAGAGTAGTCTTTGATTGTTCAAAGTATAACCAGTTAACCCAATCGTTTGTAAAGGCACTGTGTTATTTCTATCTCTATTTACTGCCACAATATTTAGATAATTCAAGTCATCAGATATGAATGCGTTTGAACGAACAGAATAACTCCCCGAAATTCCATCACTTGCTAGAGGAGATGTGCTCGTTACCTGAAATGAATTATCTAAGAATGCTGGGAATAATAGTTTATATATTTCTGCCGCAGGCAGTATACTATAATTTCCTGCTGTATTTTTTCGAATGGGATGCCATGTGGCTGTAGCATTACCATAGACCCAAAAATTGGCTCTTTCAATTGTTGATTTTTGCGAAAGCAGAACCAAAAAGTCAGCCTCTAGATTTGCGCCTAACCATTGCATAGCTGAATCTTTTTGTGCTGCGTTTGGATTTTCAGGAATTCGATGTGCGTAATCACCAATAAAAACTTTTATATTTTTTGCGGCAGCAGCAGAAATTAAGCTATTAAGTTGTGTGTTTAATGCTAAAATACTCGGTGAAGGAGTTGCTGGATTTTCATCACCAAAAAAGTGTTGCGAAAGTGAGTATATTTTCCCCTGTTGTGCAAGTGTTGAGTTAATGAGTGCATACGACCAATTTCCTGGAGTGGGATTTCCGTTGGCAGGCATCGTTATTTTTATAGTAGGGTCTATTGCCAACATTGCGTCAATAATTGGTGTAGCAATTGCCAAATAGGCTTTACAACCGGCTGCGGTACCACCATACTCACCTGAAGCCCACGGCTCATTTCCAATATTCCATATTTTAATACCATAAGGTGTTGGATGTCCATTGGCAGCTCTAATTTCAGCCCAATCTATTCCACCTCCAGGATTACTAATATTGGAGTCATTGGGCGCATTACAGTATTCAACCCAGTCGGCATTATGACTAATAACATTTGGCACCACCGCACTTGATTGTGCTAAAGTAAGTCCTGTCGCTATTGAGTCATAAATAGGAACCATTATTTGTATTTCAGAAGGGGGGACACCTTTTGCCGCTGTCATAGCCATAAATTCATCGAAACCAAATTTAACAGGCTGAGGAGAACCTTGTGTTCCCATTAAGTTTTGATTGGGTCTTAGATAAACTGGACCTATAGATTTTTTCCAATTAAAACCTACCCCAATGCCATTCCCAGGATATCGCAGTGTACTCATAGGGAAATCATTGAAAATAGAATCTACTTGTGGAATAACAACTCCACTTGAGTCATAATATCCAATTAGTCCAGTGGTAATATTTCCCATTAAACTTGTTCTTGAATCAAAAGTTAATCCAAATAACAATTTAGTGTTCGTCATTACATTTGTATTTACATTGTTCACAGTAATGGTTGCCACTTGTGCATTGCAAATATTTGTAGCGAAAGTTGAAATAAATACTGCAAATGCAATTACGCCTGAAAATATTTTTCTGATTTCTTTTCCAATTTTCATTTAAATTGTTTTTTGTTAAGATTTATTTTTGCCAACTTTTTTCAGTGGTTATTATTTGAATGATGCATAACGTTTTGTGGGTTTAAGAAGTTGGCGATTTCGGAGCATTAAACTGTCTGGTAACAATGCTCTTGATTCGAAGAACAAATGTTCATTTAAGAACGTCACCGCCAATTTCTTAAACCCGCTGTTATCAGCCGTTTTGCTGTCCATTCGGAACTGTTCTTTCTAAGTTCATACAAATGTTTATTCAATCACAAGGTCATTTCTTGATTTCGTTTTTGTAAACTATTCCATCCTTCATAACAAACTTTACATGTTCAAGTTTGGTGATGTCATCAAGTGGATTGCTTTCAACAGCAATTATGTCGGCAAGTTTTCCTTTGGTTATGGAACCTGTTCGTTCTTTCCAGTTAAGTAAGTCAGCTGCATTAATTGTTGCTGATTGTATAGCCTGTATTGGGGTTAATCCAAACTTTACCATGTAGTAAAATTGCTTGCCATTCCATCCATGCGGGTAAACTCCTGCATCTGTCCCATAAGCAATTTTAACTCCTTCTTTAACAGCTTTCTGAAAATTTTCGCGCTGCAAACGACCAATCAGTTTTTCTTTATCAATTACTTTTTGAGGATATCCCTTTTTTGAAAACTCTGCAAGAATGTAATCATCATTGTATATATCAGCCACTAACCACACTCCTTTTTCCTTCATCATGCGAATTCCATCTTCATCAATTAAACTTCCATGCTCGATGCTAGTAACACCTGCCTGTATTGCCAGCTTGATGCCCTCAGTACCATGAGCATGTGCAGCAACGTTTCTGCCCCAGCGATGTGCTTCTTCCACAATCACTTTCAATTCGTCAAGAGAATATTGTGGAGCGCCAGCACTTTCTTCTTCGCTTAACACGCCTGCTGTTGCACTTACTTTTATCCAGTCAGCACCCCATTTAACATTGTTGCGAACGCGCTTGCGGATTTCACTCTCACCATCAGCAACACCAGTAAAATCTTTATTATACTTCCAATCAATGTTTGGATTAAAGCCCGTTAAATCAGCATGACCACCAGTTGCGCCAAGTGCAAATGTGGACACTAACATGCGTGGACCTTCAATATCGCCTCTGTTAATTGCATTGCGCATCGAAATATCCATAAGTTGGTCGGCACCCACATCGCGCACCATTGTGAAACCTGCATGTAATGTGCGCTTTGCATAAGTGGGAGCAAGCATGGCATAATCAATAGGGGTTTTTCTGAAAATATCTTCGTAATAATTATCACCCGGCTGAAACGTCAAATGAGTATGGCAATCAATTAATCCGGGTAATACTGTAGCATTACTAAGGTCTATGATTTCTGCATTTTTTGGAATTTCTATACTGCTTCCAATTGTAATAATCATATTGCTGTCAATCAATATTATTTGATTGGTCAGAACTGTTCCACTTAAAACATCAATCACTTTTCCTGCTTTGATTGCTTTAATTTTTGATTGAGCAAAGGATACATTGCACGCTGCAATTATTATAAGCGAAATAGAGAGAAGAAGTTTTTTCATTGTTTGAATTTTTGAGTTAGCATTATTGTTTATTCGGAGCGTTAAAATGAGTGCTAACGTTTTGCGGCTACCAGCAGTTGGCGACTTCTGGCACTACTTTTCAATAATAGCACTTAATTTTCTTCCAGCACAAATCATCAATAAAACACGAAACCGCCAATCGCTGGTAGGTGCTGTTATGCTTTCGTGCAAGTGTTCTCAAACGCTTGTTGATCAATTTGATTTCATTTTAGGACGGATTGATAAGAGCTTAATGCCCATATTGAAATAATTAACCCTCCAAGTATAATTACGACGCGAATTCTATTAAACAAAATCCATTTGTCAACAAGCAATTTTAGCTTGGTCGATTCATATTGTTTCGATTCAAAATAAACATTCATTGGGCGAAAAAATGTAACAACAGAAATCAAAACGAATATTGCAATAATCAGGTCAACCGCAACAAGACTACGAGTTAGTCCATTTTTATCCCAAACAAGAATTAGGGTGATGGAACAGGCAATTATAGATGCAAAAATTACAGGTGCAAAAAAATGCGTGTTATTTCCCTTATGAAAAAAGTTACTGTATCTGTTCATGTCTTCGACTGTTCCCGAAGACCAATTGGCAACATTCGCAACAATATTATGTAAATGTCCGGCGAAATGGAAACTATAAAGCAGCACAACAGACCAAAGAAAGATTGAAGTTATCATATATTTTCCATTTTAATTTCGCCTACTCTATTTGGTTTTCAGCATCCCCGGCTTTATTACATTTTATTTCTTACTGTCAGTTTGAATATACTGTGTCTCCAAAGCATGAAGCATAACGGATTTGGTATACACGTAATCGCACCCACGGCGATTAGCCAAAAGTAAGAACTATATTTTTATTAACCGAAAAAAAATAAAAGAGAATGATTGAAGCCAAAAAGTGCAATTGAGTGTATACCATGTTTTGCGTTCGTGCTATTGGCTGTTCGGATTTCGTTTGCTCGAAGGCTGCACAGTTGATCGCTCCTTTTAATTTAATTGTCTTCAGAAGTGTGTCGTTTGTTATCTTCATTGTTGCTTAGACACTTTTTCTGAAAAATCGGTAAAGGACTTTCCATCGTAACGGAATATAAAACCACCCCTCGAACCGAACCAAAGTTGTCCATCATTATCTTGGGCAATAGTCATAACAGAATATAGCCAACCTTCTATATCTGTTAAAATTTCTTTCGCAGTAACGTTGGTAAAGGACTTTCCATTATAAGAACAAATGCCCACCCCAGTAAAATTGCTGCCGAACCAAATGTTCCCATTTTTATCTTCAAAAATGCATGAGACATCATTATTGCCCAGGCCATCCTTTTTTGAAAAATTCGTTATGACTTTCCCATCATAATGGTCAACACCATGGTTTCTGGTGCCAAACCAAATGTCCCCATTTTTATCTTCTAAAATGCACTTAATCATATCATCGCTAAGTCCATTGAAATGTGTAAATAATTTTCCATCGTAACGATACACTCCTCCATGAGCCCATGAGCCGACCCAAATGTTTCCAGCTTTGTCTTCTAAAATGCAAACAAGGACTTCATGGGATAAAAAATTAGTAAAGGTTTTTCCATCGTAATGATAAACACCGTTATTTAATGTGATGAACCAATAGTTTCCTGATTTATCCTGCAAAATACTACCAACTTGTTTTGGAAACTGGGAATAATAATCTTTAAGAGAATGAGCAGTACTGCTATCAGTTATAGCAATTGGAAAATCAATAAATATTTTTCCATCGTAGTAACAGACCCCAACATTAGTCCCGAACCAAAGTTTGCCCATGCTATCTTCATAAATGCAAGAAACATCATTGCTATTTAAACCGTCTTTCTCTGTGAAATTAGTAAAGGATTTTCCATCGTAACGATACACCCCTCTACCTAAAGCTGCAAACCAAATGTTTCCGATTTTATCTTTCAACGCAGCAGAAACAATATCACTTGCTGGGTCAGAGATATTAGAAATTCCAACTGTCTTTGTTGTGTCCTGCCCGTAGCAGGAAACGATAAAAAAGAGAAACAGCAAAAGGGAATAAGTTTTCTTCATTGTTTAAAGCTACTTAAATTTCAGTCTCATTATGTTACAAATTATTTTTTGTAGATTCGTTTCTTGCAGTCTGTTCGTTTTAGCAGTGCACCCATGCATGACGCATAACGATTTCGGGCTTGGCGAAGCTGGTGATTTTCACCACAAACCTGCCTGCCAGCAGGCAGGTGTTGATGCGGAGAAACAAACTTTGATTAACCACAAATGTGTCTGCGGAGCACTGAACCGCCACTTTTGCCAAACCCGTGTTATGCCCAGTGCTTACATCTTATTTATCCTCTTTACTAAATGCTATGTCAAGCACAAAAATAGGTTTAGAGCCATCGACAGGTATAACAGATATGTATGATATACCTACCCTATAGTATGGATCAAAGTGATCGAAGATTTTTCCAATACATTTTTCTGTGCTTTTTGAGAATTGTGCTTCCCATTTGTCATCCATTATTGAACTTGTGTCAGTGAAAATAGGATGAACCAAATTTAATATTCTTCCATACTCCATCTCAGCTCTGTCTTTATTGGAAAAGAAATATTTACACTCTAAAATCATAGGATGTTTAGTAGAGTCTTCTTGTCCCCCTTTTTCAGTAACCAGAGCAGCATTGCCATAAATCAACATAACTTGAATTGAGTCAGGGTTAGATTTAATCAGACCTTTGTCTGCTGTGATACCTTTGAAAAAGGACGAGGGTTGGTAGTCATTGAAAGTAGTGTCTGTTAAAATAAATCTCTTATCATTTACGATTACTTCACGAAGGTCTAAACGGGAATTTTCGAGAGGAAGGTTGTAAAAAATACTTTCGATAATCGGATGAACTTGTCTGGTTTGCACTGTGTCAGCCGTTTGATTTGTTTCTTTGGTTTGTGGGTTTTTAGTCCCAAAGTTACAAGCTGTCGTCCCTAAAGCTGCTGTCAAGGTCGTAACAGTTAAAATTAAAAGTGTTTTCTTCATTGTCTTACCGCTTTTAAGTTGTCAGTCTTGTGTCTGTTGTGTCTTCCTAGCATTGGGCATAACGTTTTCGGGCTTGGCGAAGCTGGCGATTTTCACCACAATCCTGCCTGCCAGCAGGAAGGTGTTGATGTGGAGAACCATACTTTGATTAACCACTACTGTGTCTGCGGAGCACTGGACCGCCACTTTTGCCAAACCCGTATTAGCAGTAGGCTTTTCTGTCTGTCGTTGAAGATTATCAGGCATTCTAATAACGATTTCCAATTGTTTCTGAAGGCATTGAATTTTGTATTGTAGCCAAATCGGTTTTAGTTAATTCCACTTTAAATGCACCTAAGTTCTCTTCGAGACGTTGAACTTTTCTTGTTCCTGGAATGGCTACGATTTCATCGTTTTGACTAAGAACCCAAGCAAGAGCAACTTGTGCTTTGGAAACTTTTTTGTCCAGTGCAATTTGCTCCACAACTTCTACAAATTTTAGATTTTCCTTTATCGCTTCGTCTTTAAATCTAGGAAGTGTAAGACGCCAATCACTTGCTTCTAAATCTGCTCGACTTTTGATTGCCCCTGTTAAGAAACCCCGACCAAGAGGACTATATGCGACAAATGTGATTCCGAGTTCTTGACATACATCCAAAATCTCTTGTTCAGGTTCTCGGCTCCACAACGAATATTCATTTTGCACCGCAGCAAGCGGGTAAACCGCATGTGCCCTTCTTATCATCTCTACATTCGCTTCGCAAATGCCGATGTGTTTTACCTTTCCTTGTTTTACCAAGTCACTCATTGCGCCAACAATTTCTTCAATTTCTACTTTCGGGTCTTGACGATGCATGTAATACAAATCAATTGTATCAACTCCCAAATTTTGAAGACTTTGTTCGCAAGCTTGGTTGACGTATTCTGGCTTGCCGTTAAGTCCAAGAAACTCACCATTGGGTCCTCGCATTACAGCAAACTTGGTAGCTAAAATTACCTTATTCCAACGTCCTTTAAATGCTTTTCCTAATAGTCGTTCATTTGCTCCCCAACCATACATATCGGCTGTATCAAAAAAATTAACTCCTAAGTCAATGGCTTTATGCAATGTATTGATAGATTCTTCTTCGTTAAAAGAACCATAAAACTCTGACATGCCCATACAGCCAAGTCCAATTCTGTTAACTGTTAAAGTACTGTGTCCTAATGTTGTTGTTTGCTTCATTGCGTCTGTTTTTTTAATAATTAATCATGAATTTTTGTATGTCGTTTTTTAGTCGTTTTGGTTATGCACGGTCGTCCTTACAATGACCGCTAACGTTTTGAAAATAGACGTATGCAGGCTTTCGAAGCATCCTGTGTCTATACCTACAAAAGGTTATTTAAAGATAAATGTTTATTAGCGAGGTGCAAAATAAATTCGCGCTTCAGCGCACTTTAATGTCGCACCGAGCGATGACCGATTTCGCCCGCTTACATTTATTTGTTGTTACCTGCTGGGCTCTATTTGTCATCGATGAGTTTTTTAGTCAAGTTTAGTTCTAAGTCAATATTGCTTACTTTGTCTATTATGCTCGGTGTCACTGTGTAATTTGGAATTAGTCCTCTGTCCAGATATTGATAGTTTTCTACAGCCATTCTATAATTCATTAATGGAATTTCAATTCTTACTTTGGTATTCGGCAAAGTAAAGTCAGGCGTTGGTCCAGAACAATTACCATAATAACCACCCCCGCTTTCCTCGCCAATAAAAACTGCTTTGGTATGAAAATGAATCTGAGATAAAAATTCGCTGGTAGTCGAAAAACACCAGCCATTTATTAGCACGTAAATGTTTCCTGCGTAAATTGGAGATAAAGGATTCAGCCTACCAACATTGGGATGTTGGACATTATCAAATGTTCCTTCTTTATTCGGTTTTAACATTCCAGTTGGGGCTTTCATGTCGGGCCTATTTGTGTATTTAAAGCAATCAAAACTTTCTTTATTCATTCGTAATGACCTATAATAATCAAAAGGTTCAGTTACGAAATAAGAAAATAATATTCTGCCATATTCATCTGTCCCACCTCCATTGTCGCGAACATCAATAATTAAATTTGGAACATTGGTTGATTTCATTTTTTTGAATGAAACTTTAAGAAATTTTTCGAAGTTCATTTTATTTTTTTTGTATTGACCTTTGTCAAAGGATTTTATTTTTAAATAAGCATATTTTTTATCTTCGTTTATTTTAAAGTAGGCAGGTTTTTGTTCTTCAATTTTGTCAGGGTAACGCTCCTTCGCGATTTTTAGTAGCTTATCAAAGGTCAATCCTTGAAGCGTTTTTGTTTTAAGAGCTGTTTCGTTCAATGAAATATAATCTACGTTATATTGCTCTGCATAACCGTATAGCATACTGAAATATCGAGTGAAATATCGAGAGCTTGAAAGTAGTCTGTATTTATGGGTTAGATTATTACCATCGGATGGAAATATTTGTAGATATTCTTTGATGAAGCCTTCTATCGAATGGCCATTAATAGAAATAATTTGAGACCCAAGAAATTCCTTATCGTCAAGTGGTGAATAGTTTTTTCTAACATATAATTTATTATCAATGCAATAAACATTAAAAGGAATTGCTGTTGGTCCGTTATCCAAAGAGTCCAATTGTATTTTTGGAGGCACGACCCTTAAATGGCCATCACCAATTTGTGAAGCTACCCTGCACGTTAATAGAATAAATTCTCTTCCTGTCATTGCTTTGTTTAATGAGGAATAATTGGCATTAAATATAGAATCAATAATTGATTTTGATTTATAAAGATAAAGTCCGGGATGACTTTCCTCTATGGAGGATCTTAGCGCTGAAAAATCTTGTTTTAGTTCTTCAACTGTAAATACACTTTTATTCGAAAAGCTATTTTGTGCATCAAGATTATTGTGCAGACTTAAACAAATGAAAGCGATAGCTGTTAGGGTTAATGTTTTCTTCATTTAGATACATTTTCAGTGATCTTATTAAGTACATTTTTCAATAATTCGATTTCCGATTTGGTAATTCCGTTAAGTGCTTGTTTTCTGTTGGATTCAATGATAGGCGTCAATCTTTTAAGCATTTCGAATCCCAACTTTGTAATACTTAAATCAAATCTTCTTCTGTCGACTGAATGAAAATTCCTCTCTAAATACTTTTTGGTCACCAAAATTTCAATTATACGAGTGATTGAAGCGTAGTCTTTGAACACATTTATAGCTATTTGTTGTTGAGTCATGCCCGCATTATTCTCTATAGTTTTTAATACAAGCCATTGATCGATAGTAATGTCTAATCCTTTCTTGTCAATGCATTTTTGAGCGAACTGCCTGTATGATTTGATAGATTTTTCAACAGAGTAAAAGATTATTTGGTCAATCTTTTCCATGAATTTTATTTATTTGATACAAATATAGTTGATATATCAATTAAAATGTCAAAAAAGACATAATAAGTTCTCAAATTATTAAATTTTGATTGGTCTATAAATTGTCTAATGGAAAGTTTGTTGGTCTACAAGCCTTGCAGCTAACGTTCCCACGCTTGGCGTTCGTGTGGGTTTTCGGAGCACAAAACTGTCAACCCAGCACTAAAGCCCAATTGGAAAACTGAACTTGAATGTTACCACGTCACCCCGCATGACGCCAAACGTGTGTTACAGGCAGTTTAGTTTGTTTGTAAGCTAAGCCAATTCGTAAACAATGAAACTCTCGTCCCCTCCATAGTATGTCCATAATAACCTGATTTCATTAATTGATTAATATCAACACCACTACCAGAACAAATACCTATTAATTCCCATGCGTTATTCTTATTTCTAAATAGTCCACCACCACTGTCACCACCCGAGCAAATATATTCCAAAGGTCTTGGTACGGGACTTCCTATTTTATTACAGTCATTTCGTGTTGGATGGTCAAAGTCGCAAATCAGCAATGATTCACGATCTAAATATATTTGACCACCTATACTGTCTATTACATTTTCCCCGGCAATTTTTTTATTTTGTTGACTCACTAAATCAGGTCTGTTTGCTGGTCCTGATGCGCCATAACCAACACCAACTACAATCGAATTTAATTCGTCAAATGCAGTATTAACTTTTGCTGGTGTAATATTATGGATAGTTTTTTCTAGCTCTAAAAGAGCAATATCACACGACCCCTTAGTTAAACTGTCTAAATAGTTAGGATGAAGCAACAATTTTTTAACCTTAACTTTTTGTCCATTAAACATTAAATAGATCTTTGAAACATCAGTTACTCTATGATTGTAAGTAACATAAGAAACGGCTTTCACTCCATTAAATTCTATTGTATCTGGTCGGGTATCACTGTCGATAAATACATGTGCCGCAGATAAAACAAAACAGTCACTGATTAAAACACAAGACCCACTAGAAGTGCTGTCTTTATAAATTCTTCCCACACAATTAAATTCTTTCTGATTGGCTAAACTTAGGTAGTTTTTTTCATCAACGTCATGTCGGATAATTCCCGAGAAGAAAAGAAAGAATGATGAAAGGCTTAATGTCAAAATGATTACTCTGTAACGTTTCATAATATGTCTTTTAAATTGCCGCTAACGGCAGAGTGTGAAAATACCTAAATTCAATGCGTTTACAATGCAATATTAGAAAATTTCTAAGGTAGGTATCCGAATAAATTAAGCCTAGTTAGGAGTTTTTTCACAACCTGACGTTTTACAGCTTCCCGAAAGGCGGGACTTTTACCACAAAACTTGATTTGAAAAACGAATGTTTGATTTACTACAAAACTGTCCTTGGAACACGAAACCCCACCTTTTGGGTAGATGCTGTTAGAAGTTAGGCGTTGTAATCTTTCAGGCGTTTTCATTATTACGCTTGTTTTATTGATAAATTTCATACGGACTTGGTTGTCCATTATTCTTTAAAACTTTAATTATTCTAATTCTGTTGTAGCGTTGCAGGAAAATTGGATAAAAGTTTAGGTACAAATTTAAGATAGGTAGAAAAATCCAGTCAAAAATGGTCAATTTTCTATAAAGCATGAGCGTTAATCCAACAAAAATAATCGCACCAATTACATGTCGCCATTCGTAATTCCTCGTTTTCCTTTCGTATTTATATAACTCATTTATTTTGCCAGTATTACTTATCTTGATTTGCGTTATTTTTCTTTTTTGTCTTACAATGTCTCCTGTTGTAGGTAAATACTTTTTATATATTTTGATTCCAATCAAATCATAAATTGTTCTGTCCCGATAAAACTCAAATGTTTTCGGTGAAAAATAGAGTAATATTTGTTTTTTAAAATTCAAGGTTTTGTTGTGCTATACGCTTACTGCTAACGTTTGGCGATATGGTTAGTTGCCGATTTCGAAGCACTTTCCTATCAAGTTACAACCACTTTTTATACGAGCTGTACCGGTCGAATATGCACTGCTCCGGCAATTAACTATACAGTGTGTTATGCGTTCGGGCTTCTTTGTCACTATTGTTTCAATTTTTTAATCATCTCTTCTGCGTTTTGGTTCGTTTGGTCTAATTGTAAACTTTTTTCATAATTCTTTATGGCTGATATTTTGTCTCCTTTATTCATATACGCTTCTCCCAAACTATCATAAGCGTTAAATGAATTGGGATTGGCAATACTATTTAATGTAAAAATCCAAATTGCTTCATCAAATTTGTTTTGCGATAATTGCTCGTAGCCATTTCTAATTAAAAGATATTCTAAAACATCTGTGTTTGAAGGTCTTTTTTTATATTTTAACGCAGCTACTTCTAATCCTTTATTCAAAATAATTTCAATTATTTCTTGGGTAAATTTCTGATTGTTTTCATTGTCAGGCTTTGGAATAGTTGGTTTGTAATTTTTCTCAAAAATTATCTTAGCAATTTCAAAGGTTATTTGGTCTGTACCACGAAATGTTTTGTTTGACATTAAAATCAAAGTTGTATTCTCCTCAATAAATCGCATGAAGTCTGCATAAAATATATTATTTGTACCATTATGCCAAACCCGAAAAGTATTTCTTTTTGTCCTGGAAACATCCCAGCCATAAGCATAAATAGCATTGTTGTTCTCGTTTGCCCTGATTATTGGGTGGTACAATTTTTCTTTTAATTCTTTCGATAAAATATTTTCAGTCATCAGCGATTTATGCCATTTAAACAAATCTTCTGTAGTCGAAAGTATTCCTCCATTTCCTAATAAGTGAAGGTAAGGTGCACTTTCATTCCACTTTTTATCTGTTGGTTTTCCCCATAGCGTATTATTTTTACCATAACCTATAGCGATTAAAGCAGTGTCGAAGTTTGGTCTACTATAACCCGTTTCATCCATTCCTGAAGGTTTCCAAAGGTTTTCGCAAAGGTATTGCTCATACGTTTGTCCTGATACTTTTTCAATGATAAGGGCCAACAAGCTATACCCTATGTTTGAATATGAAAAATTTGAACCACTTTTAAATTGCAAAGGGGAAATCATAAGAGAGTCAAGAAAAGCTATTTCTGTTATTGGGTCGTAGTCTTCACCCAAATTACTTTGCAATCCTGATTGGTGTCTTAATAAATCGTGAATTGAGATTGTTGATTTATCAACCGGAACATTTTGAAAGTATTTAGTAATAGTGTCAGAAGTGCTTAATTTGCCTTGCATTTCTAATTTTAGAATGGCTGCTGCTGTAAATTGTTTTGTCAGAGAACCTATATCAAAAATTGTATTAGGTGTGTTTTTTACTTTGAGTTCTGCATTCCTAAAACCATAACCTTTTGAAATAACTATCGTTCCGTCAAGTTCTATAAGCACAGTTCCTGCAAATCCAAGTTTTTCATATTCTGTTAAGTAGGATTCAATTCGACTAATTACTTCAGAAGAGTTTTTAAGTTGTGCAAATGACGTTGTATTAAAAAGCAAAGTCATAAATATCGCAATTGAAATTCTTTTCATTTTTTGTCTCTTAATATTAATAGTGTCCCTTTTTCAGCCTGACGCATAACGCTTTGCGGTTTTAAGAAGTTAGCGATTTCGAAGCACTATACTGTCTGCCACCTCTACACTTGGCACGAAGCATAAAGCTTCATAAAACCACTGAACCGCCAATTTCTTGTAGGTGCAGTTAGCGGTTCGTTGTTTTTTATTGTTCGTGGATCGCCTGTTTTCTTTCATTTAGCATTCTGAAATAATTTACTCTTTCCAAATACAATTAAAATGATTATCAAAATGATAAAATAGATAGTTGTAAAGGAACTTTTTAAAACCGAAAATACATTTGTAATCAATGTCAATATTATTGAATTGTCGGGATAGCTATTCAACATTGTAATTATTCCAATGTTTTCAAAATAATCAAAGAGTCCTGAAAAAAGAGGAAGAAAAGTTAAGTAGAATAGATAGCTTTCTATTTTTCCAAGCTTATTTAGAAAATATGCAAGAATCAAACAATAACTTACACCAAAAAGATAAGGATAAATCATATCAATAGGGAGCTGATTGAACAAATAAGCGTCCCTTCCTTTTTCGCCTAAAGTATTTAAAAGAGAGTTGACATATTCAACATTGTAACCGGTGGGCATCATATCTAACAACTTCATTCCTCCTGAAAAACTCATCACTTTCGGAATCGTTATTGTCAGCATAATTGCATATATGATATTCGTCAATATAAAAAGAAATAAAATTTTCTTGCCGCTTATGTTTCTTTTAATCAGGTCTTTCATTTTTTTTGTTTGTCTATAATCGAACATGTAGTCGTTTTTTACAATGACCGCGAACGTTTTACAGTTATGCGCAGGTAGGGATTTTTATCACAAAATTTCAATCGAGAACGGAACTTGAACCTACAACAAAACTGTCATAGAAGCTAATAACTCCTGCTAGGGTATAGGTGCTGTTGATGGCTGTTATTTGTTCTATATGCATTTCGTCTTACCCATAATATATCTTTGTTTTAAAAAAGCGACAATCGCTATTCTAAACCTTTTTATAGGTTTATAACCTATTCAACCTTGTCATGATTTCTGTTTGCAAACTCGCAATTATTCAATTTATGGTCATTGCTTATTTCAATTCTCTTTCTTTTAACAATTTGTCTAAGACTTTCACTCTTATGTTTTTAGGGTCGTTTACAAACTTGTGAATAAAATACAATGGAATTAATGTTAAAAACCCCCAAGTGTTTTGAGCAACGCTGTAAATAACAATTCCTGCAAGAAACCCAATAAGTAAAGCATTGGTTAACGAAAACGATTTCATTTTTTTGGCTTCGTCTAATAGTTCTTTGTCAGTTAATACAGATAGCTCTTTTTCTGCTAACTCTGTCATTTCTTCTTTTTTCATTCTTTTAGTTTTTTAGTCATAAGAGTAATTCAGTGTCAGTTTTATAATTGCCACCAACGTTTCCGCACCAGAGGCAGTCGCGGTTTGGGAAACGAATTTTCACAATTAAGAGAAAACGAAGTTAGGAATAAGGAACGAACAATGAACCAAAAACCATCGATTGCGTTTGACGCGTGTTGGTGGCATATTTTATTTTGTTCGTTTTGCTTCAATTTTATTTTCATTCTGCAATAAATATACTTTTATTACTTCGCCGTTTTCATTTTTTTCAAACTGTAGTTGTGCATCCACAACTTTTAAGAAAAAGAACAGTTCGCTTTCAGCAAAAATTGGAAATGAACTTTGTCCTGTAAGCTGAATGAATAACTGATCTTTCTCTAATAAAATTTTAATTTCAAAATCTTTTTCAACTTCATATATTCCAACAAATTGCTCTAACTGTTCAATTCTTAATGGAATTTCTTTTCTTTCAGTCGCTTTAGGTATTGGTTTATTGTATAGTATTGCTCTAATTGATTTTACAGGAATTGAAACATTCTCGTGATTTTGAAGTATAATAATTGTTTTATCGTTTGTAATATGCCTGTCAATGATTGTTTTATAACCTGGCCAACCACCGCTATGAGCTACAATTTTTCCAAAATCAACATTTTCCTCAATAAACCAACCGAACCCGTATTGAGTTTTTGATTTATCATTTAACGTCGCCACTTTAAAAATTTCTTTCATTCCATCTGCTGAAAGTAAATTATTTGTATATAAAGCTCTATCCCATTTTAATAAGTCAATTACAGTAGAGTTTACTGTACCATCACCAACGATTCCATCAAGCCACACAACATATTTAGTCTCAGCAAAGTCATCTGGCAAAATATATTTTTTTAAACTGTCTGAATATACATAACCTAATGCATAATTATTTATTTGTTGAGATGTATATCTTCTCCTAAAAACTGTTGTATTTTTCATCTTCAATGGTTTGAAAATTACTTTGTTTAAATAAGCTCCGTAATTCATTCCCGATACTTTTTCAATAACAGAAGCCAAAAGAGCATAACCTGTATTACTATATTTCCAATTGGTATTTGGTTCAAATAAAATTTTAGGATTATGCTTTGCATACAAAGTGATAATATCTTGATTTATTGCAATTTTATTTTTATCAAATAAGGTGTCCATTACTTCTTCATAGTCAGGAAGCCCACTTGTGTGGTTAAGCAAATTTCTAATTGTAATACCTTTATAGATTGATAGTTCAGGAATATATTTAGTAAAATTGTCATCTAAACTCAACATTTTTTTTTCTTTCAGTATCATAATCGCCATAGCTGTAAATTGTTTTGATACTGACGCCAATTCAAAAACTGAATTTTCATCTAATTTTTGCTTTTTTTCCTCATTACCATTTCCAAAACTGTATTTATAAATTACAATACCTTTTTCTGCAATAAGAACATTTCCATTTATTTTTTGGACAGAGTATAATGAGTTAAGTAAACTGTCAATTCTTTGAATTCTGTCTTGTCCAAATGCAGTTTGTCCTAATAGTAAAAGTAGGAATGTAGTTATTAGTTTCATTTTTGATTTTTTATGTTAGATTTCCAATTTTTAGGCAAAATTGCCACCAATGGCAGAGTGTGAAAATACCTAAATTTAATGCGTTTACAATGCAATATTAGAAATTTTCTAAGGTAGGTATCCGAATAAATTAAGCCTAGTTAGGAGTTTTTTCACAACCTGATGGTTTGCGGCTTGGCGAAGGCGGGTAATAAAAGCTCGTCACTATCGCACCGCACCAAAGTTAATTAAAAGCACAAATGCTTAAAGTTCCAACTAAACTCCCGCTTTCGCTAAGCCCATGTTATGCGTTCGTGCTACTCTGTCAATGCAGTCTGACTTTATCGGTTTTACATAAAGTTGTTTGAATAATTGTTTCACGATTCTAGAACGAAGCTTTGTGGTCTTTAAGCGATTTCACTTTAGGTTTGATAAATAATCCAGCGATAGCTGCAAAAATCGTGAATATAATGCCGGGTGCACCAGCAAACTTGTATTGTCCGTGAATTTGTTTGAGTATAAAGTCAAAATCAACTATCATCTGAAAACCCGGTTTATTGGGATTAGATTGACTGTTTAATGAGTCAAAACCCTGTACCAACATATAGTCAATGTCAAGTGCAGGTTTGTATGTGGCTCTAAACTTTGTCTCTCTGTCAAGCGGATTTGAAAAGGTGTGTGCCGTGTTTTCTGGAACAGTAAAACTTTGTCCTTCTTCAAGAACAATTTTCTTGCCTTTAGTCGAAAGCTCAAGTTTGCCTTCAATAACTTCAAAAATTTCGTCTTGCAATGGATGAATATGTGGCGGTGGACCCTCTTGTCCAGCTGGAATGGTGCAGATAATTTCTGTAAATGCACCTTCAGTGTCCTTACCTGTCTTTACAAAGGTGATTGTTTCACCAGTCGATTTTAGTGTTATAGATGTCATTTTACCCACAGAATTTATAGTAGAACCATTATTTTTGCTAAGGTCAGAGTTCTTCTTAAAACTGAGTGTGATTCAAATCACAAAATGCTGCTTACTGATATTTTTGCTCTTATTCTGCTGAGTGTTTCTCTGGAAATTCCTAAATATTGGGCAAGATGCGTTACCGAAATACGCTTTACCAAATCGGGATTGGTATCCAGCAAATACCTGTAACGCTCTTCGGGGTTGGATTTCATCAGCAAGTTGACATGCTCTTTATAATTAAGCATAAGTATTTCTGCCACTTTTCTGCTAACTCTTTCAATGGCGGGAAACTCAAGCATAAAATGTTCCCAATTCAGAAGGTTAGATTTGATGGTAAGCAAATCGCAATCTTCCAATGCCTGAACACAATGTTCAACCGGCTTACCTGAACAGTCGTGAATAAAATATTCCTCCTGATAAAACTGAATTATTTTTTCGTTGCCATTATCTTCAGTAACAAATTGCCGTAAAACGCCAAAGTTTACATACGCTTCAAAGTCAGGAGTGTCGCCCTCTTGCCACAGGTATTGCCCTCTTTTTAAAGTTACATGCTTTGAATGAGCCAATATTTCCTTGAGTGCAAAAATTTCTTCATCGCCAAGTTGTTCAAAGCGGTTATACGTTTTTATGATGTTGTCTATACTCATTTGTCAAGGTATTTGATTTAGTTGAAGTTTATTTATTGTAACATAGCTGTCTGGTTTGCACGGTCGCTCGTAGGGTTTCCGCTAGCGTTCCCACGCTTGGCGCTGTGAGGGGGGGGAAACTAAATTGTCTGCCAGCACGAATTTACAATAGAAGAAAAAACTATTAATGAACCACATCAGCCCCCATTGCGCCAAACGTGTGTTATCGGTTCGCCAGTTTATTTTATGTCTGTTCGTTGTCAATATTTTTCTTCTTTCTGGTGGCAATTCCACTTATCAAAAAAGTCACAGATAGAATTATCAGAAAAGCTTTGAACCAACCTGAGTCTCCATAAATTTCAGTAAATTCCATTACTAAAAATACGACAAAGAAAAATCCTGCAAGAAAAAAGTAATTGGTTTGTTTATTCATAATTTTAAAATTGTTTGTATGTTGTCATTTGCTTTTAAGTTTAGCGTAAATGTCCAAACTTATAAATTTCACATTTTCTCATTGTCCCTTCGTGTTTGAAGTCAAGTTTTTTCATTGCGTTTTGCAGTTCAAATTGTCTATTTGTACAAGTCCTTCAATTCTATGTGGTCCAAGTTTGTCAAAACCGCAATTGCAAATTATCAGCATTGCTTCTGTCATAATTCCCTTTCCCCAAAACTCTTTCAAAAGCCAAAGTCCGATTTCTGCTGTTTTGTGTCCTTTACTTAAACTGTTTAGTCCACCTACTCCGTAAAAAGTTTTATTGTCTAAAGAGCAAACTGCCCACCACATCACTGTCCCATCTTCTTCTAAGTCTACAAAATATTTCATTTGGGCTTTTGTATCTTCAAGTGTTTTGTAAATTACTCCGTAATATTATATGATTGCCGGGTCTGAAAGTCCTTTGTAAACATTCTCTGAGTCACAATCAATAAATTGTCTTAGTAAGAGCCTTTCTTTACTTATTGTTGGTAAGTCTACCGCTATCATTTCTTTTTTAATTCTTGTTTGTTGTGTCGTCCTTTATGCTGACCGCTAACGGTTTCGGGCTTGGCGAAGGTGGCGAATTTCACCACAAACCTGCCTGCCGGCAGGCAGGTGTTGATGCGGAGAACCAATGTTTGATAAATCACAAAACTGTCTGCGGAGAACGGAACAGCCACTTTTGCCAAGCCGCTGTTACCTGAATGTGGTTTTGTGCATTTCTATTCTTGATAAAAATTAAATGTTTTTCCGTCAAATTTACACAATTTTGTGCTTAAACTTTTAAACCAAATATTTCCTTCTTTGTCTTTTAAAATTCCTGTACAGAAAAAGTTTGATGCATTGTGCAATACTCCAATTTCAGTTGTGTAATTGATAATATTTTTGCCGTCATAAAAAGTAACACCATCATTTTTACCATTATTAAACCAAAGATTTTTGTTATTGTCTTCTACCATTGTAAAGACCCAATCTTTCAGTACAATAGATGAAAAAGACTTGAATGATTTGCCATCGTAAATATACAAGCAAGGTTTGAATCTTGCGTTAAACCAAACATCGCCATTGCTTGATTGCATCAATGGTCGTACCCATTCGATGCTGTCAACATTATAGTGATTTAATGTTTTGCCATCATAGCAAAACAATCCGTCTGAGCCTCTGCCACCAAACCAAATTTTTCCTGATTTATCTTCAATGATTGATTCAGGTCCAAAAATTTGCCCGTCTGAAATTGCATAACCAGTATTGTTTTGCACTCCATCATTCTCGGTGAAATGAGAATAATTAGTGCCATCAAATTTGTAAATACCTTTTTGATTACCAAACCAAAAATTTCCCTTGCTATCTTGTAAAATGCAGTTGATAAAATTTTCAATATGAGAATATACATTGCTACTCGTTTTGGAGTAATTTATTCTTCCTGTTATAGTTGGAATGGTGATAACCGAAAATTTTCCATTCTCATAAGTAGTAATTCCATCAGCAGTAGCTATCCAAATTTTTCCCTTGTTATCTTCTAAAATTGATAGAACACTATTGCTGCTCAACCCATCTTTTTCTGTATAATGTTTGAAAACATTGGTTGACGGACTATAAACTGTTACACCAACTGAGTCATCATACCAGATATCGCCATTTTGATCTTGAATAATTGATTGGCTTGCTATAGGCTGAATTATTGTTATTCTAGCGTCTGGAATTTCCGCTTGGGTAGTTGTTTTCACTTGTCCATTGCAAGAAGTAAAAAAGGATAATAAAATTGTCAAGCTGTAAAGTTTAATTCGTGTCATTTGTATATTGAAATCCATTTTTTTAAAGTAAAATTATTGCAGTCAGTGTCAAGTTATCAGTGTCCCCAGCCATTGCAGGTAACGTTTTGGCGCTTGGCGCAGTGGCGGATTTCGGAGCACTAAACTGTCAAAACACCATCCCCTAAAACTTTGGGGATTGATGCGAGGTAGAATGTTCAATTAACCACGTCACCCGCCATTGAGCGAAACGCCTGTTAATGAGCGTTTTTATTCATTGTCAGTTTCAAAGTTGTTAATTGTTTGTCTATACTCCTTGTCCCAAAGTCTATACGAAAAATAAAAAATTGAGATTATCATTAGTCCATAAATAACATATAATGGTCTGCCAACTAAATCTCTAAAAGAATTGTAAAATGAGATATTATAGAATTGACATAAATTATGAACTGTTGCTAAGAAACTTACAAATATAAGAACTCGAACTAAAACATATCCTGAATGAGCAAGAAGCGTCTTTTTATTTTTTGGTGTCTTATAGAAGATTTCAAGAAATCGTCCCTTTTCATTAAAGTATAATTCTGAAACAAAGTCAGTCAGAGTATTTGAAGAGGACTTGATTTTTGTCGAACGATACTTAAACGTATAATAGTAAAATGCATAAATAATTAGTCCAACAACAATTACGTTGACTATAATTAAACCAGTCCAGCCAACGCCAAAAAATTTGTATAAAGGGTTTTGCTCACCTGTCGGGTTGTCAAAAAACCAAAGGCTCGTTGAATAGAAGTCACAACCTCTTGCAAAGAGAAGAAGGGATGTCAGCAGAAGAAATTTCTGTTTCATGATATTTGTCGTTTGAATGTTTTTGTCGTTTTAAAATGCCCTATAACGTTTTGGGCTTGGCGAAGGCGGCGAATTTTACCACAAACCTGCCTGCCGGCAGGCAGGTGTTGATGCGGAGAACCATACTTTGATTAACCACTACTGTGTCTGCGGAACACTGAGCCGCCACTTTTGCCAAACCCGTGTTAGCGGTTCGTTGTTTTCTAATTTAAGATTCTGTGTAACCATTGTCCAAACTCATAACCATTTCGCCATAGTGCTATTGCTAGTGCAACTACTATAAGTGGAAATAAAATTTTAAAGTAATTGGATTTGAAAAATTCTTCTTTTGTCATAATTCTATTTGTTATTTTGGATTTGCAAATGCTATATATGTTAATTTAATACTTTTTATCATTTTAACTAATGTAGTGTCTTGTTTTATTACTTGATATTTTATTTCTGTAACACTTAATTTTGCAGTTTTGATGGTTGTCTTACAATGACCGCTAACGTTTTGGGCTTGGCGAAGGTGGCGATTTTCACCACACACCTGCCTGCCAGCAGGCAGGTGTTGATGCGGAGTTCGCCAGCTGGCGGATGATTAACCACAAATGTGTCTGTGGAGCACTGAATCGCCACTTTTGCCAAACCCGTGTTAGCGGTTCGTTGCTTATATTTTTTGTCCTTCCGATTTAATTTGTATAAAATCTTCATATCTGGTAAAATACTCTAGTCCTAAAACCAATAGCATCGAGCTTAAATTATATACTTTCTGCATTATGACTGCCAAACCCAAATAACCAAAACCAAATAGGGAAAAGAAACAGTAAAAAGTCAATAAGCAAATAATACAGCAGAATTTAAGTAAATGAAGTTTTGACTTTAGGATAAATACCGTGATAGTAAATAAACCAAGCAATGTTAAAATGATCGATATTGTTCCCAGGTCATGCAAAGGTGTTGCAATTAGGAAAATAAGTAACATATTGGTAGCGCCTATAAATTTTAATATATTAGCCCATTGTCTTGAAGGGATCTTTTTTGACATATTGATAAAAAAAATTCCATAACCAACCGAGTGGAATGCCATTCCTATAAGTGCCCAAATCCGGCCGGGGTTTTCTGAACCATTTAACGCTTTTGGTGCAAACAAATTGCTTAGGAAATTTTTTGACCAGTCAAACCCTATAGAATTTTTGTCAAGCAATGAGCCGCCAGGATAAACTAAGGTTGCTATTATTATAAAAATTACGGAAATGACCAAACATATCAAAACCGAATATTTCTTAACCATTTGTTTAATTGTTTAACTTTCCATTTGTCGACTAAGTGATGTGTTGTTTATAGCAAGTTAGTTTGCAATGACCGCTAACGTTTCGCGTGCAGGTGCTCGTAACCCGTGTTGCGCCTGCGGCAGGGTTATGGCACTTGCACGCTGTTAGTGGCAGTTTTTGTTTTCATTGTTCAACTTTATTTAGTCAGTTAATTTCCTCATTACCCATTCTAATGGTCCTGATTTCTGATATTTTGTCCAAATAACAGCAAAGACAACACATAAAATACCGAAAAACAAGGCATAAGGCAACGTAAAGTCAATTGGGTATTTCCCCATTTTTGACGGGTTAATTTCTTCAATAATTCCCATACCAATTATGACGTGTGCCAAATAAAATGTCAGTGCCAATTGTCCTGTTTTATGAAGTGACTGAACTAGAAAACTTGCTTCATATTTACTGGACAATAGGATACAAGAGGAAATTATCATTAAAGCAAAACTACATCCTGTGAGCATATAAATTGGCAAAGGTGGCATTGGCTCTAAACCTAAAATTTGTGTAAATATTTCTTTCGATTGCTGTTGTCCTTCGGATAAAATTTCAATGCTTGAAAATGAAATAATGTGCATTGTCAAAAACAGAATAAGGCTAAATAAAAAAGCCTTTTTTAAAAATCTTTCATTCATCAAATCTTGCCGTCCAAACCATAGTCCGAGGAATATAAAAGCTAACCAAGGAATTACTGGGTGAAATCCATTAAAAAACAGATTTCTAATAAAACCAATTGGTGTCCAAAAGTCTTTGTATGCTAAGGTTTCAAAATTCCACGCTGTTTCATAATTTAAAAAGGATAGCAAAATTGGAAAAAGTAAAATCAGAAACCCTGTCATTATTAATAGTGTTTTGTTTGAAGTATTTAAAAAAAGTAATAGAATTGACATATAAATTGCATAATAGTGCAAGATATCCGCTGGCCAAATAAGAAAGTATGAAAGTCCTAAAATGAATAAAAAGAAACTTCTCTTTAGAATTTGAATTTTACTTTTTTTTAATTTATCAAAATCACCATTTTTAAGGGTAGAATTTGTCATTAGTGCAATTCCAACACCCGCCAAGGTGACGAATGTCGCAGATGCTTTACCGTCAAAAAAGCCAGCAAAATTCTCCATCCATTTTGTACCCTGTCCACCGAGAACCAATTTAAAATTAACGATTATCATTCCGATTATTGAAATGGCTCTTGCTACATCTATTCCTATTATTCTATTATTCATTGTTGGTCTGTGCTGTTCTGGTAAAATTGCCGCTAACGGTTGGCAGCTACCCGAAGGTGGCCATTTCGTAAACGAAAACTGTCTGCCAGCACTAAACTTGATACGAAGCACAAAGCTTGATTTGACCGCTGTACCGCTACTTTTGGGTAGGTGCTGTTATGCGTTCGTATTTTGTTACCAAGGTCCATCCTTTGTAATATTGATAAATCGTCCGTTTTCTAATCGGTAGGCACCACCATAACCCACAAACCACATCCTTTCTGACTGGTCTTTGTAGATTTGAAAAACTACAGGCCCTTTATTTTCTTCTGATTTTTTAAATTCTGTAATTTCTTTGCCATCATAAGTATA
Source organism: Candidatus Vicinibacter affinis (assembly GCA_016714365.1). NCBI lineage: Bacteria > Pseudomonadati > Bacteroidota > Saprospiria > Saprospirales > Saprospiraceae > Candidatus Vicinibacter > Candidatus Vicinibacter affinis. The sequence continues at coordinate 713,650 of JADJNH010000007.1, forward strand.
TAAATAATGTTGATTTACTACAAACCAAATTTTCCCATCTTTATCTTCGGCAACACTACCTATGCCTTTACCTAGTTCGATATTACTATTTGTGATTTTTTTTGCTACACCATTAGATAAAGTATATAATCCTTCTTTTGATGTGATCCATAAAACTTCTGATTTATCTTCAAATCCTATACTAACAAGATTGGTTTTAATTCCCATATTTTTCGACACATAAGTCAATGTATTGTTTGAGTACGAAAAAAGCCCTGCATTTGAGGCTATCCATAATTTTCCTTTCCTGTCAAGTAGTATTTTGTTTATCATTTTAGCGCTCGATACGCCCACTGTAGAATCTTTTATGCCCAACGGGAGTTCGAAGTTTGAAAAGGTTTTTCCATCAAATATACAGGCGCCTTCAATGGTTCCTATCCAAATTTTCCCTTCGGCATCTGAATTTATGCACCACACATCATTGCTTATTAAACCATCTGACTGGTAATAATTTTTTACTGTTTCGCCCTTGATGCTACTTATCCCGTCAGTATGCCCAAGCCAAATTGTTCCATCTTTATCCTCGGTAATATCCTTTATGGTTACTCCCGTACCTCTTTCACTTTTTATACTGTCCATATGAATCAATGAATGACCTATAAGTCTCCATGCACCACCTTCAGCTCCAAACCAAATATTACCCTTACTATCTTGAAACATCATTCTTACAACTTGACTTATCTGCTCTTTTGATTGTCTATATTCTAAAGTTGAATTATGAGCTGTTTGCCTTAGCAGTAATGTGTTTTGTGTATCATTCTTATTTACCTGTCCATTGCAAGAGGATATTAAAATGGACAGTGTTATGACAATTAACGTTTTTATTCTCTGAACTAATATTTTCTCTTTTTTCATTTTTTCATTCTTTATATTCTGACTAACGTTTTTAAAAATTATTAAATTTCAAACCATTGGAATCTTATAAAAAGTTAGCATGAGAAATTATTTTCGTTTCGAAAAATGGGGAATGACGCATAACGGTTTCGGGCTTGGCGAAGGTGGCGATTTTCACCACAAACCTGTCTGCCAGCAGGTAGGTGTTGATGCCGAGTCCGCCAGCTGCCGGATGATTAATCACAAAACTGTCTGCGGAGAACGGAACCGCCACTTTTACCAAACCCGTGTTAGCGGCTGCTCTTTTTTCTTTCATTTAGGTATATATTTTTCAAAGGTGTCTCCGTTAAACTTAAATACTCCGTTGTCAGGTGTTCCAAGCCACAAGTTTCCTTGTTTGTCTTTATACATTGAAATCAAATTTACTTCTTTTTTGTCTTCTATGACCTTATAGTTTGTAATAGTTTTTCCATCATATTTATATACACCTTGGCTCCAAGTTGTTAACCAAATATTTCCTTTGTTGTCTTCTACAATGTGGGAATAATAAACGTATTTATCACCGTCAAATATTTTTTCGTTTCCAATACCTTCCGTTTTTCTGTATTGAAGTATGTCGCTTTTTGCTGTCTTCTCGTAATCGAAAATATACTTATGCCAAGTGTTACAAATCCAAAAACTGCCTTCCTTGTCTTCAAAAATAGAACGAATACCAAAAGTTCCGCCATTTGGTACATAGGTCAAATCGTCTTCATACATCCATTTTACTGTTTGTCCATCAAAACGACAAGCTCCAAAAACAGAAGTGCCAAACCACATTGCACCTTTTCTGTCTTTATAAATGGAATACACTTCATAAGGACTAAAAAAAGAATTGATAATTCGTGGATAAATTTCATCGTGAAGATAGTGCTTGGGAAATTCCAAATTATATAAATATTTCCCATCATATCGATAAGCACCTTCATGTTTTTTGCCTAATATATTAAACCATAAATCATTTTCTTCTAATTTCCATTCTTTACTTTTGATTGGTTGCAAAGTAGTAAATGTCTTTCCGTCAAACTTGTTGATACCATCAAAAGTTGAAATAAATATATTCCCAAATTTGTCTTCTTGAATTTGTCTTATAGTGTCGTTGGCAAGTCCATCTTTTGTTGTGAAATTGACTATCGTTTTTCCGTCATAACGATACACACCTTCGCCATTACTACTAAACCAATAGTTGTTTTTTGTGTCTTGAAAAATATACCATAAATGTTTGCTAAGTTTATTTACAGATTTTCCAATAGTCTTTTGTCCGTTACACGAAGTGAATAATGTAAGTAATGTTAAAAATAAAATTAAGTTCTTCTTCATTGTCTGATTATTCAATGTTTACGGTGTCTCGGTAGAGTTGCCACCAACGTTAAGTATATGTGGAGTGCGACCGTTTGGGGAGCATTATCGCATATACATTGTTGTGCTCTCGTTATTTTTCTTAAAACTTTATCATTAGTTGCTTAAAGTAAGAATATGCCTTTCAATTTGGGCTAGAAGGGAATTGACATCTTTGTGGACCGTTTTATATTGCTTCAGCATAAAGTTTCGGATAAAGAGATTCATCTTAAGGGTTTCCTGAAATTTCCGATTATCCATCAATGCCTCATGACTTACTGGCTCAAGAGAAACCCAAAATTGCTCTATGTTGATCAAGTCAAGGAACTGTGGATAAAAGGTATTCCATTGATGACCATCGTCCACTCCTTTTGTCACATTTTCCAGGTAGCTATACTTGACTGTATACAGGTTAGAGATTGAATTTCTGAGTGAATCGTTAGAAACTAGATCCATTCCTACAGATTTAAGATTCTCCCAGGCCGCAGTGTTGTTACTTAATTGAAAATTGCCAATAATGTTTCCGTAGTATGGCTTTAAGGAATCATGCATCGGCACCCTCTCTTGCAATGCTTTCAAGATGATCTCGTTGGCTTGTATTCGCTTAGCACTCCCTTTGATGTTAAAATCGAGATCTTTAATGTCTATTTGAAGATTCTGACGCATTTCAGTGAGCAGGGTAAGCTCCTTCTGACGTTGGTTTTTACTGTCGTTGGCGTTATTGATGGAAAGTGCAATCAAAATTCCAATAACTATTAGTACAATTTCGCCAAACGCATATATTAGATATTTGTTGAACTTGCTTTCAGATAGCAATTTTTGTTTAATTTTATTAAAGAATTTTATCATTGGTTAGCTGTTAGTTATAATGGAGCACAACGTTTTGCAGCTACCCGAAGGGCGGGACTTTTACCACAAAACTTGATTTGAAAAACTAATGTTTGATTAACCACAAAACTGTCTTTGGAACACGAAACCCCGCCTATTGGAAATGTGCTGTTAGCAGCAGGTATTTTATTCATACCAGAGGGTATTTTGTTCTATACACAATTTTTGTCTTTGAAATTTTGTCATAAATACTACTTTCTCCTTTACTAATTAATATGGTAACAAAATATCCAAGTACAAATACTTGAGGGAGAATTAAAATAACCCAAGTCCAAAGTGGAGTTTCAATTCCATTTGAAGTATAATATATTGTCCAATGAATTCCTGTGTGAGCAAGTTCCCAAGGAAGGAATTTCAGAATATTTCTTAGCAAGATATTCTTGGCTGATTTATTTTGGTCTGTCAGTACGATTAACTTTTGTAGTTTTTTACCAACTGTCCCTCTCCAGCTACTTTTTTCTGTTAAATACGAATATGTAACTACTGGGAATGTTAGTGTCAAAAAACCAATCAACTGTCCAATAATTGGATTATTACCAGGTTTCCATACGAAAATAGAGAAAAATAAATTTGCAACTAAGAAAAGTAATGTCGCATATCCGGCTATAATTCCATAGTCTATAATACATGCTAAAATTCTATGTTTGAGAGTTTTTGTCATATAATTGCTGCTAACGTTCTGCCGCTAAAAGCTGGCAGGGGAATCAAAAGTAGTTAGTTTGGATTAAGAACCAAAAGATGAAGAAAGAAAAGACGATTGAAAAGCTACTCAGACCTGCTTGCTTTTAGCGGCTGTTATGCACAGTGCCTTACACATTGAGATGTCTTTTTTGAGATTTATTTTCTCCGCTTCATGATAAAAATTACACCAGAGGTTCCTCCAGATCCAGTTCCTTGAAAGCTACTGCCTTCTTCTAAAGTAAGTGTCTCCACTAATTCATATTCATTTTCAACCATGTAGTTTAAAATGGCCGCATACGACTTTCTATTAGTTAACACATCTGAATATTCTTCCCTTAATTTTATTTGTTCGGGAGAGTCGCCAAGGTCAACAATTATTTTGAGTTTTTTGGAAAACAACTTACCAGAAACAGAGATATAGGCATATGAAAATGCCTGACCTTTCTCTTTATCCGTCTGATTAACTTGCGAGAAGGCTGTAAAACTAATTGCGGTGATTAACGCAAGTAATAGAAATTTTTTCATGTCAAATATCATTTTTGGTTGTCTTTCTAGGCATTGTGCATAACGGTTTGGGGCTTTGCGCAGTGGGGGATTTTGGAAAACTAAATTGTCTGCCAGCACGAATTTACAATAAAAGCACATAATTTCAATGAACAATGTTAGCCCCCATTGCGCCATTCGTGTGTTAGCAGAGGTTTTTATTTCCGTTTCGTCTTTTCTTCAAGTTTTGGTAAGTCCATTTTATATTGTTCAACGTCCCACTTTATTTGCCAACGACTTACATAATCTGATAAAGGTCCAAGTCCAACTTCGGCTCTTCGCTTGTCGACATTGTCAGGGTCTTCTAATGGTGAAACATAATAAATCTTTGTTTCGGGGTCACGCCCAATTTGACTTCCATAAATTTGTCGTTTCCCTTGTCCTAAAGCAACTCTGTCTTCGAGAAGTGCCAAACTACTACCTTGTGCTTTACTATTTTTTACTGCTTCTCTCATCATTGGTAAATACTTTTCTTGTGTTGATTGGTCAGAATGTTGGATTACAAGAAACAAAGTTGAGTTTCCTTGTCCACCAACAACGTCTGCACCCAACCAACCATATTTGTCAAGTATAGATTTTACTTTTATTAAATTTATAGAATCCTTTTCGTTTATGATTTTCCAATGGTCTTTCATTTCTTTTGATTCCCAACCATATTTTTTTTCTATTCCATCAATTTGTTTTCTATATGTTTGGTCTTCAATATAAATACTGTCAAGTATTGCAACTAAAGGTTTGTTCAAGCTGACTTCTGCCTTGTCTTTGTTTTGCTTAATTTTTTCAATTAAAGGTTTCCAGCGATTGTCGTTGTGTAATGAGTTTAGGTCTGGGTCGGTTGTTATGTGTCCGTAATTGGTGTAATTTGATTTGGTCGCAATTCTGTCAAGTTGAAAAAAGGCACTGTCTGGAACAGCTGCCAATGCCCAAGAGCAAGCAGCATTATATCTATCGTTTGACAATCCTTTCCAACCATTTGCTTTAAATGCGTCAGAGTATTTGTTTGCCGAACTCCTAAAATCTTTTGCGTTGTAAAGTGAGTCCGCTTTTTTTACAAGGTCAAAATATTCTTGCGGAATGTTCTGCCCAAAAGTCAAAAGTGTCGATAAGAAAAATGCTAAAATTAATGCTTTCTGTTTCATAAATTTAATGTTACGTTGTCTGTTTAAAATCTCTGCTAACGTTTTGCAGATTTGCGATGGGCGGGACTTTTACCACTAATGTTTATGCGGGGCACAAAACTTTCGGCTATCACAAAACTGTCTGCGGAGCACGAAACCCCGCCTATTGCAAATGTGCTGTTAGCGGCTGCTCTACTTCTCTGTATGAAAGTCGGTTGTTTCATGTTTTGCACTTTCTTTAATTTTTCCACTCGCCTCTAAATAAACTGATAATGTCAAACGGAATTTTATTCCAAACTATTTGCTCTGCATACATTCCATTACTTAAAACAGTTATTCCAAAGTTGTGTTCTGGAAAAACCATTAGTGTCGTTGAAAAACCAGGATTACCTCCAACGTGCCAATAATATTTTCCTAAGTCTTCAGAATTAGTAATCCACCAACCAAGTCCAATTGATACATTTTTGTTTTGAGGAGCAACATTTCTTGGAGTCCACATATTTTGCAAAGTGCTGTTCTGCAGAACACCATTGGATGTGATGGGATTATTGTAAATGTTCAAATTGTGCATTATCCAGTTACACAAGTCAATGGAGCATGAATTTAAATTAGCACTTGGAGAATGCTCGACATTTTCGGAATACATACCCCCAACTTTAACAACCTTTCCTTTTAGAATATGAGGGGAACTTCTTCTGTCAATTGGAATTACAGTGTAGTCAAAAAAACTAGATGGCATATTAGCCTTTTCTAAAATACTGTCCGTTATATAATCTTGGTATTGTATGCCAGAAATTTTTTGAACCAAATAACCTAAGATGTCATAAGCAGAATTGCTATAAGTTTCTGTTGCATTAAATTTTGTCCCCGGAGCAAAGTCAAGAATTTTGTTGTCTAAACTGTAAACCAATTTTCGGAGGGAACTACTATCGTTTGGTGAATGGTTTAACTCCATATCCCAATGTAACCCAGAAGTATGGGTAAGCAAGTGTTCTATTGTAATGTCTTTGTATCGTTTGTCTTTCATTTTAAAGTCCGGTAAATAGAAAATTAGTTTTTTACTTATATCTATTTTACCCTGCTCGGACAGTTGCATAATTGCAGTTGCCGTAAAGAGTTTTGTAACAGAGCAGGTGAGGAAATTTGTCAAGCTGTCTATTGCCTTTACTTTGTTGATTTCGGCTGTGCCGTAACCTTTTGTCAGATAAATTTTGCCGTCCTTAACAATGCCAATAGAAACACCAACCATTTTATTAGTAGTCATGTAAGCGGTCACGATACTGTCAATTTTGTTTATAGCAATTGTCTGTGTAATTTGTCCGATTGAGGAAAGGAAGAAAAGTGATGGTGCTAAAATTGTCAGTATAGATTTTGTCATTTTGTTCATTTCTTGTCTGTCGGTTGATGTTTGCACTGTCACGCTAAAGAGTTGCCGCTAACGGTTTCGGGCTTGGCGAAGGTGGCGATTTTCACCACAAACCTGCCTGCCGGCATGCAGGTGTTGATGCGGAGAAACAAACTTTGATTAACCACAAATGTGTCTGCTGAGCACTGAACCGCCACTTTTGCCAAACCTGTGTTAGCGTTCCCTTTTTAATTCCCATCGCCAAATTAATCCATCTTCAGGATCAAATATTTCCGATACTTTGTCAAATCCTAACCTTTTTAAAATATTTGTCGAAGCGTTTTCTGAAGGTAATGTATGGGCAATTATCATTTTCACATTGTCAAACTTAAATGCATTTGATACAAGTCCTTTCGCTATTTCTGTACCAAGTCCTTTTTGCCTATATTCTGAAATTACTTCATAACCAATTTCTACATTTCCTACTGATGTAGGGATGCCCTTATAGCCACAGCTTCCAATTAGTCTTTTATCGTCTTTATGAATTGGAAAATATGTCCACCACCCATTCTCGTATTCATTTTGAGATATCTTTGTCAAAGAATATTCTATGGGTGCTAAGCCAAATTCTGTCCACGGTTCGCTAACTGAAGCATTTAAGTTGTTTGAAAGAAAGGCTGCTCCCCTTATTGCACTGGCCAATATTTTTTTATTGCCCGAAATAAGTATTAAATTTTTTGTCTCAATCTTCATAAAAATTATGCAGCTTGTTTTATTTGTCCAGCCTGACCGCTAACGGCCAGGTACTTGTGACGTGCCGCCACTAGTACGGAAGCCAAAAGCAAGAGATAGTTTTTTCATTTGAAGCAAAAAGTGAAAATCTTAGATTCTTGGCGGCATGATCGCAAGTACAGTGTTAGTAGCCGCAATATACCTTTCACAATTTATTTAGTAAGGTTTTATCAATACTTCGCTTGGAATATTTAGAGTTTCAGTAAGCTTTCTAATCATTTCTAAAGCTAGCTTTCGCTTTTTATTCAAGATTTCACTCGCCCTACTTTTTTGCCCAACAATTTTTGCAAGCTCATTTTGATCCATTCCCATTTGTTCCATTCTGAACTTAATGGCTTCAATAGGTTCAGGAGAATCAATAGGAAAATTTTCTCTTTCATAGTTATCTACTAATATGCTTAATATTTCTAGTTCATTTCCAGTAAGCGAACCTTTTTTAGAATCGAATATTTCGTCAATTCTTTTCATTGCACTTTGATAATCTTTCTTTGTATGGATTGGATTTATTTTCATATTAAAATTTTGTAACATCAATTTTATCATATTGCTTATGCGTTCCAATAAACCTGATATAAGTTAATTGATACTCAATATTTATCCGGACAAGCAACCTATAGTTATTTCCTTTGATATTGAATACAGCTCTATTATAAGAAATAATGCTCATGCTTGGAAATTGCTTTTTGAGTTCATTCATATTCTTCCATCTCTTTGCATATATCTCTCTGTACCAAGACTTTAGAGGCTGTTCGCTATCTGGATATTTAGTCCAAAAATCCTTTAACGCCTTTCTCGCAATGACTCGCAAATTAAATCTTTATGCGAATTTACAAAATGTTCCCAAAATGGGAAATTAAATTTTGGTTCTGATATGGCTACTAACGTTTTCGGGCTTGGCGTTGTGGCGGAATTATAGCACAAAAGCTCAATAGAATCCATGATGTTGAGCCTTGCAGAAATGTTTCATAGAAGCACTTCAGCCGCCATATTGCCAAACCGATGTTATGTGCCGATTTTCTATTGGTCAAAATAGGTGTCGTTGAACAGTACGTTCAACTGACTCGCGTTAACTAGTTCTTTCTTGATTTTGCTTTTCATATCAAACAGCAATAGATTGGCTTCTGCATCTAAATATACTATTTTTTTTATCGCTGCATTATATTTGAATTGGGTTGTGCTTATTCCTTCAACTCTTTGCTTGTGGCTTCCATCTATTCTCATCGTCATTAGGTTGTCAGGGGATTGATTGTAGATTATTGTCTTTTTGTTCAGCCAAAAAGGAGAAAAATTATGTGTCATTGTATCATTCGTGAGGTTGGTATGAAAACTTCCATTTTTATCTGTCAAATAGATTTGATCGCGTTTATCACCCTTCTCGGAAGTATAGACTACCTTCTCATTCGAGGTATTCCAAGTTGGACTATAACGTTTGAAACCGCTATTTTCTGTAATCTGCTTTATCGTTTTGGTTGGAATATTGTAAGTACAGATTTCAACTTTAGCCTTTGCTCCTCTGCCTGTTTGAATATTATAAATTAGATTCTTGCTATCAGGTGACCAATTGACAGCATACTTCCTAAGTGTATCACCAACTAAAAGTATGTCTTTTTTTGTGGAAAAATTATAAAGATAAATCTGGTCTTTATCAATAACTCGTTTGATGTAAGCAACCAAATTTCCATCTGGAGACACTGCTAATCCTCCACCATCAATCGGCAATAACGCTATAGTTTCGGATTTGATGTCAAATATAAATTTCTTTAGTCCCGGAGGTGTTTTTTCAGTCTTGTCAATTTTTACGACATTCAAAATGATGAACATTCCATTGGGCATCCAAGTGAAAGCCGTAATTCTTTTCTCGAATAATGAATCCTTCTCTTGGGCAAAAAGGAAGTTGCCAATAAAGAAAAATACTATAAAACTTGATATTGTTTTCATGAATTAAATTTTACGTCTCTTAAATTGGAACATAACGTTTTGCAGATTGTCGATGGGCGGGCTTTTCAGCACAAAAGTTTGTTCGGAGAACTGAACTTTCGGCTACCACAAAACTGTCAAGCGGAGACGAAACCCCGCCTATTGCCAATGTGCTGTTAGCTGTAGTGTTTTTCTGTCCCGTTGGTTTCATTTTTCCAAGTTTTATCTATGATAAACATTGCTACAAAAATAATTGTCAAGTCAATTACAAAGGTTTTTGTCCAGTTAGTGTTACTACCAATATTCATAATTGAGTGAATTCCGGCTGTTGTTAAAAATGATTTTGTTGCTTCTACAAACTTTGAAATTAAAAATGAACCGCCAACTATCATTACAAAGAGGCTAAGAGGATCTATATTATGTCCAAATGGGATATGCCAAAACCACCAAAGCAGTCCAAGCTATATATAATTCTTAAAGCGTCCTAAGGGTCTTAAAGCATTAATTAAATACCCTCTCCAAAATATTTCTTCTGTCAAAGCATAAATTAGAAAAATAAGCGATATTAAGAACCCAAATAAATTTGGGTTTATGTTATTGTCATTTTGAAGTCCAGAAATTGTAAAAACTAACATTGGAACTAAAGAAATAATAATGTTCTTGTTTCTGTGATGTCCAAGGAATGTAACTTCTTTAACAATTGTCTTGTCAAGTTTCAGTGCCAATAATCCTACAAATAATGTTGCAAGTCCAGCTGGTAGAAAAGTACTTTTATAAAATATAGTTCCTTCTGTCAACCTATGATGTAAGTCTTCGGTCAAGAAAGCGTTGAATGGAAATGCAAGAATTATTGCAAGTCCATAAAAACTTAAAACGTATTTCCAATTTATTTTTCCTGTCATAATTTTCGGTTTTGTGAGTTGTTGTCCAACATTACAGCTAACGTTTTGCGGCTTGGCGAAGGTGGCGATTTTCACCACTAAACTTGATGCGGAGAATCAATGTTTGATTAATCACAAAACTGTCTGCGGAGAACGGAACCGCCACTTTTACCAAACCCGTGTTAGCGGCTGCTCTTTTTTCTTTCATTTAGGTATATATTTTTCAAAGGTGTCTCCGTTAAACTTAAATACTCCGTTGTCAGGTGTTCCAAGCCACAAGTTTCCTTGTTTGTCTTTATACATTGAAATCAAATTTACTTCTTTTTTGTCTTCTATGACCTTATAGTTTGTAATAGTTTTTCCATCATATTTATATACACCTTGGCTCCAAGTTGTTAACCAAATATTTCCTTTGTTGTCTTCTACAATGTGGGAATAATAAACGTATTTATCACCGTCAAATATTTTTTCGTTTCCAATACCTTCCGTTTTTCTGTATTGAAGTATGTCGCTTTTTGCTGTCTTCTCGTAATCGAAAATATACTTATGCCAAGTGTTACAAATCCAAAAACTGCCTTCCTTGTCTTCAAAAATAGAACGAATACCAAAAGTTCCGCCATTTGGTACATAGGTCAAATCGTCTTCATACATCCATTTTACTGTTTGTCCATCAAAACGACAAGCTCCAAAAACAGAAGTGCCAAACCACATTGCACCTTTTCTGTCTTTATAAATGGAATACACTTCATAAGGACTAAAAAAAGAATTGATAATTCGTGGATAAATTTCATCGTGAAGATAGTGCTTGGGAAATTCCAAATTATATAAATATTTCCCATCATATCGATAAGCACCTTCATGTTTTTTGCCTAATATATTAAACCATAAATCATTTTCTTCTAATTTCCATTCTTTACTTTTGATTGGTTGCAAAGTAGTAAATGTCTTTCCGTCAAACTTGTTGATACCATCAAAAGTTGAAATAAATATATTCCCAAATTTGTCTTCTTGAATTTGTCTTATAGTGTCGTTGGCAAGTCCATCTTTTGTTGTGAAATTGACTATCGTTTTTCCGTCATAACGATACACACCTTCGCCATTACTACTAAACCAATAGTTGTTTTTTGTGTCTTGAAAAATATACCATAAATGTTTGCTAAGTTTATTTACAGATTTTCCAATAGTCTTTTGTCCGTTACACGAAGTGAATAATGTAAGTAATGTAAAAAATAAAATTAAGTTCTTCTTCATTGTCTGATTATTCAATGTTTACGGTGTCTCGGTAGAGTTGCCACCAACGTTAAGTATATGTGGAGTGCGACCGTTTGGGGAGCATTATCGCATATACATTGTTGTGCTCTCGTTATTTTTCTTAAAACTTTATCATTAGTTGCTTAAAGTAAGAATATGCCTTTCAATTTGGGCTAGAAGGGAATTGACATCTTTGTGGACCGTTTTATATTGCTTCAGCATAAAGTTTCGGATAAAGAGATTCATCTTAAGGGTTTCCTGAAATTTCCGATTATCCATCAATGCCTCATGACTTACTGGCTCAAGAGAAACCCAAAATTGCTCTATGTTGATCAAGTCAAGGAACTGTGGATAAAAGGTATTCCATTGATGACCATCGTCCACTCCTTTTGTCACATTTTCCAGGTAGCTATACTTGACTGTATACAGGTTAGAGATTGAATTTCTGAGTGAATCGTTAGAAACTAGATCCATTCCTACAGATTTAAGATTCTCCCAGGCCGCAGTGTTGTTACTTAATTGAAAATTGCCAATAATGTTTCCGTAGTATGGCTTTAAGGAATCATGCATCGGCACCCTCTCTTGCAATGCTTTCAAGATGATCTCGTTGGCTTGTATTCGCTTAGCACTCCCTTTGATGTTAAAATCGAGATCTTTAATGTCTATTTGAAGATTCTGACGCATTTCAGTGAGCAGGGTAAGCTCCTTCTGACGTTGGTTTTTACTGTCGTTGGCGTTATTGATGGAAAGTGCAATCAAAATTCCAATAACTATTAGTACAATTTCGCCAAACGCATATATTAGATATTTGTTGAACTTGCTTTCAGATAGCAATTTTTGTTTAATTTTATTAAAGAATTTTATCATTGGTTAGCTGTTAGTTATAATGGAGCACAACGTTTTGCAGCTACCCGAAGGGCGGGACTTTTACCACAAAACTTGATTTGAAAAACTAATGTTTGATTAACCACAAAACTGTCTTTGGAACACGAAACCCCGCCTATTGGAAATGTGCTGTTAGCAGCAGGTATTTTATTCATACCAGAGGGTATTTTGTTCTATACACAATTTTTGTCTTTGAAATTTTGTCATAAATACTACTTTCTCCTTTACTAATTAATATGGTAACAAAATATCCAAGTACAAATACTTGAGGGAGAATTAAAATAACCCAAGTCCAAAGTGGAGTTTCAATTCCATTTGAAGTATAATATATTGTCCAATGAATTCCTGTGTGAGCAAGTTCCCAAGGAAGGAATTTCAGAATATTTCTTAGCAAGATATTCTTGGCTGATTTATTTTGGTCTGTCAGTACGATTAACTTTTGTAGTTTTTTACCAACTGTCCCTCTCCAGCTACTTATGTCTGTTAAATACGAATATGTAACTACTGGGAATGTTAGTGTCAAAAAACCAATCAACTGTCCAATAATTGGATTATTACCAGGTTTCCATACGAAAATAGAGAAAAATAAATTTGCAACTAAGAAAAGTAATGTCGCATATCCGGCTATAATTCCATAGTCTATAATACATGCTAAAATTCTATGTTTGAGAGTTTTTGTCATATAATTGCTGCTAACGTTTCTGAGATTGATGCAGGCAGAGCATTTTCGATAGTGGACTAAAGTGAAAAGCTGTAGCCAAAACTAAAACCAAATCTTGAATGAAAATTGATTGCTCTGCTTGCATCAATCTCATGTTATAGGGCGTTACTTTTTTGAGCCTAGGAAGGTTTCAGTATTAATATTAGCTTGTTTTAAAATTGCTGAAAGAGTTCCTTCTGGTATATCTCCTGTGTGATTAGGAATTGTAGTGTACTTGTTTGTAACTGGGTTGTGCCAGATTTCATGGCTACCAGCGGCTTGTCTATGAAATTCAAACCCTAATTTTTTGAGCTTTTTTACTATATCTCTGTAGCTAAAACCACCTAACCTTCCCATTAAAAAGAAATAACAAGAGGATAGTCAAAGCTATCTTTTAAAATTTCCACGTTATTATTTGTCAAGTTTTGTGATTCAATTAATTTTTTGCACACATCTCTTGCAATTTCCATTGTTTCTGTAATTGTTCTTCCTTGGGCAACCAAGCCTTGAATATCATTAGATGTTGCCAAATAAAGACCTTCCGGCAATTTTTCTATATGAATTTTAATTGTTCCTTCCATACTAATAGCAAAGATAATAATTTAACCAATAATAATTCTGTTCCCGTAATGCCCTATAACGGATTTGGCATAGACGCTGCACCGCCAAACCAATTGCAGCCAAAAATAAGGAATTACTTTTTCATTACTAGAAAAAATTAAAAGAGAATGAATTTAGATGCAAGGCGGTGTAGTGTCTATGCCGTGTTACAGGGCGTTTTTTATACAGACTCATTTAGTACTTAAATACCTTCAATACCAGTTGAACAAATAACTAAGTGACTCTTGCTTTCATCGATGTTATCTAAAAGTCTCCAGAATTCATTCTCTGATTTACTTGAGATGTTGGGGAAAATAGTTAATTTTAAGTTATCCTTAAATTGTAAAATTAATCCTCCAAATGAATCAATAATCGCAGTTTCGATTAAAAGATTATTTTTACTTAATAATTTATTAATTTTTACGTCTCTCAAATTTGCATTTTTTACATCCCAATTGAAATTTGAATCATATTCGGCCGTTTCGTCCGATTGCTCATATAGATCATTACTACCAATAAGAATTTGACTTTCATTCGTAAATCTCCATGGAGCTTGAATATGTAGACTAAATTCATTTTCGATATTTATTTGATTTTTGCTATCAGCTAAATTAAATGTCCCGATCGTAAAACATTGCATGTCTACCACTCTGTTTGTATGATTTATCCTTAGCCCAATTAGTTTTTCTAATAATTTATTTACTTCTTGCAAGATAATATATTTTTAAATGCCCTGTAACGTTTTGCAGCTACCAGTAGTGCGGTTTGAAACCGTTGTCTACCGAAATGCTACTAACAATGATACAATGTTTAATAGACTTTTGCAAAGAAAAATAAATGTCTTTCGCGAAGCGACCTTGTTTGCAAAAGATTTGTTGTCTGCCCGCATTACTGGTAGGTGCTGTTATGGGCAGGTTTTCTTCTTGCTGCTATTTGTCTTTGTCATAACACCATACTGCAAGTTGTAGTAAACGATACCTTGCATTACTTGGTGTCTCCCTTTGATAATTATCCTTTGTTTTGAAAACTACAACTGCGTCAATTGCTGGAAATATTGATATAGTTTGTCCCCAATGCCCTAATGCTGAATAACCGCCTTTAAAACGATTGTCTGTTATATTTTGCCACAACCACCAATAAAGTCCGTAGCCAAATGAATAATCTTTACCTCTAAAAATCGGTATGTTCTTGTCTACTTCTGTATAAGATGTAATTGGATTTATCATTTCTTGTACCCACTTTTCATCTATTATTTGTTTGTCCATCCATTTACCTTTGTTGAGCATCAGTAAACCAACTCTTGCCATATCTCTTGTTGAAAAGAACATAGGATATGCTGGAAAATAAGAACGGGTAGAATCGCCTTCCTTTTTTTGCAATTCTCTTTTCCAATCCTGCATCATTAAAGGTTTAGCTAACTGTTTTTCAATTTCACCATAAATAGTTTGTCCTGTTTCTTTTTCAAAAATATAGCCTGCCACATTAAAGTCCCAATTGCTGTATAGCCAATAACTACCTGATTTTACACTTCCTCTTTTAGGGGCAAGGTCTAAAAAGTCACCTGGATAACTTGCTTGATGAAAAACACCTGACCTTGCTTCAAGAATATCTTTTATTGTCGCCTCTTTTTCAATTGGCAGCAAGCCGCCAACATCATCAATTTTTAAATCGTTTAGGGTTTTATTCAGATTTATTTTTCCTGACTTAACATACTTTCCGTACAACATTGCTAAAATACTTTTTCTACAAGAGGCGATATAGGAATTCTCAACAACATCTCCGAATTCAAAGACAACTGAGCCTTTATGAATTATCATCATTCCTGTTATTTGTGTACTGTCAATAACAAATTTTCTTAGGCTTTTAAATTTTGCAGTGTCCCAACCATTTTTTTCAGGTTGTGAGTTGTACTCCCAACTTGTCCTTGGGAATTGCTGTGCGATAAGTTTTGTCTGTGAGAATAGAAAAACAATAATCAGTAAGCTTTGGAATTTTCTCATTTAGTTTCTATGCTTTTGGTGGTCGTATAAACTTGCCCATAACGTTTTTTGGCTTGGTGATGTGGCGGATTTTTAGCACAAAAGTTCAATATAATTACTGCTGTTGAACCTTGCACAAATGTTTCAAAGAAGCACTTCAGCCGCCATATTGCCAAACCGATGTTAGCGGGTCGGCTTTCTATAATAAGTATGAACTGGTTTACTATTTAACTTCAAAATCTAATTGTCTCCCTTCATTAAAAGCCTTTTTGTCCATACTTGAACCAACTCCAACTCCGATTGCCATACCTATCCCTATACCAATCGCTAACATTCCGAAATTTCCAATACTTAAACCAAATGCAACACCCATAGGTATTCCAAATGCTGACATACCTAAGACCATCCATAATTTTCTGTAATAATTTTTTGGTACGATTTTATGTTTTTTCTCTATCAATTTTATAATTCTATTTTCTATTTCTTTTGTCGCATTAACAAAATTTTTATCAATATCTGAAATAGAATTTAATTGTTCGATTTCGTGGTTTATTAAATCAACTGTCTCAGTTGGCAATTCTTTCACTTCTAAGGCATTTAAAAGTTTAACAAGTTGTTGATAAGCGTTAGATGCTTTTAAGTTTTCTGAAATGTTCTGTCTCTCGATTAGTTTCTTCATTTTTGTTTTTTTGTTTTAAGCTGCCCGCTAACGTTTTGCAGCTACCCGAAGGGCGGGACTTTTACCACAAAACTTGATTTGAAAAACTAATGTTTGATTAACCACAAAACTGTCTTTGGAACACAAAACCCCGCCTTTTGGGTAGGTGCTGTTAGCTGTAGTGTTTTTCTGTATCGTTGGTTTCATTTTTCCAAGTTTTGTCTATGATAAACATTGCAACGAAAATAATTGTCAAATCAACTAAAAACGTTCTTGTCCAGTCTGTATTGCTACCAATATTCATAATTGAGTGAATTCCTGCCGTGGTTAAAAAAGATTTTGTTGCTTCCACAAACTTTGCAATTAATAATGAACCACCAACTATCATTATAAAGAAACCAATAGGTTCTATATTATTTCCAAAAGGAATATGCCAAATCCACCAAAGTAGTCCAAGCAATACATAATTCTTTAAGCGACCTAGGGGTCTGAGGGCATTTATTAAATATCCTCTCCAAAATATTTCTTCCGTAAAGGCATAAATTAGAAAAGTTAGAGATATTATGAAGCCAAATAAATTCGGGTTTAGATTAATGTCATTTTGAAGTCCAGAAATTGTAAAAACTACCATTGGAACTAAAGAAATGATAATGTTCTTAATTCTACCTGGCCCAAGAAATGTAACTTCTTTTATTACGGTCTTGTCAAATCTAAGTGCTAATAATCCTACAAATAAGGTCACAAGTCCTGCTGGTAGAAAAGAACTTTTATAAAATATTGTACCTTCGGTCAACTTTTGGTGTATTTCTTTTGTCAAGAAAGCGTTGAATGGGTATGCAAGAATTACTGCAAGAACATAAAAACCTATAACGTATTTCCAATTTATTTTTTCTGTCATAATTTTTGATCTATTGAGTGGTCGTGGAACATTACAGCTAACGGCCAGGTACTTGCGACGTGCCGCCACTAGTACGGAAGCCAAAAGCAAGAGATAGTTTTTTCATTTGAAGCAAAAAGTGAAAATCTTAGATTCTTGGCGGCATGATCGCAAGTACAGTGTTAGTAGCCGCAATATACCTTTCACAATTTATTTAGTAAGGTTTTATCAATACTTCGCTTGGAATATTTAGAGTTTCAGTAAGCTTTCTAATCATTTCTAAGCTAGCTTTCGCTTTTTATTCAAGATTTCACTCGCCCTACTTTTTTGCCCAACAATTTTTGCAAGCTCATTTTGATCCATTCCCATTTGTTCCATTCTGAACTTAATGGCTTCAATAGGTTCAGGAGAATCAATAGGAAAATTTTCTCTTTCATAGTTATCTACTAATATGCTTAATATTTCTAGTTCATTTCCAGTAAGCGAACCTTTTTTAGAATCGAATATTTCGTCAATTCTTTTCATTGCACTTTGATAATCTTTCTTTGTATGGATTGGATTTATTTTCATATTAAAATTTTGTAACATCAATTTTATCATATTGCTTATGCGTTCCAATAAACCTGATATAAGTTAATTGATACTCAATATTTATCCGGACAAGCAACCTATAGTTATTTCCTTTGATATTGAATACAGCTCTATTATAAGAAATAATGCTCATGCTTGGAAATTGCTTTTTGAGTTCATTCATATTCTTCCATCTCTTTGCATATATCTCTCTGTACCAAGACTTTAGAGGCTGTTCGCTATCTGGATATTTAGTCCAAAAATCCTTTAACGCCTTTCTCGCAATGACTCGCAAATTAAATCTTTATGCAAATTTACAAAATGTTCCCAAAATGGGAAAATAAATTTTGGTTCTGATATGGCTACTAACGTTTTGCAGCTACCCGAAGGGCGGGACTTTTACCACAAAACTTGATTTGAAAAACTAATGTTTGATTAACTACTAAACTGTCTTTGGAACACGAAACCCCGCCTTTTGGGTAGGTGCTGTTACAGGCTGGCGTTCTTGTCAGTCATTACATTAAGTAACCCTTTTGAAGTCCGTAGTTTATTCCGCCTTCCCAGTCTGTAGTCAAGTGTTGTCGAACAGTTTCAAATAAATGTTGAACTACGTCAACATAAATTGGGTTCTTCTTATACTTTTCTGCATACCGAAATTCTCGGTCAGTATTTTTTTGTTTTCTGAGAACGTAGATTTGGTCAACCTTGAATTTTTTTAAATTCACCTGTTCAGCAAGTTTAAGCCACTCAGCAACTACGATGTAAATTGCATTTGGATTTCTATGTTTTAGATGTTCGGCAGCTGTAGAAGAACCTTCAAGCATTGTTTTGTCAAGATAGGTTTTACATTCAATTGCAACAGCTGGAATTTGCCAAGAATGCTCTTCAATTTCATTGCTTCCGTCACAATTCATTTTTGCAAGAATGTTCACGCCAATTATAAAGTCGTGATCTTTCTTTTCAACTTTAGCGTTCGGATTTAAAATCATTTCCTTGTAAGATGATGAATTGAAGAAAATATCTTTGAATGTATGCGCCTTGCCTAAAATTGCTGATTTTGAGAATTCAAAAACTAAATCACGAAATAGGTAGTAAATAAATTCTTCTAAAACTGATGAATGAAGATTTGAACGTGAGTCGAACTTCTCCGCGTACTTCTGCTGGTCAATAAATTCTTTGTAATCAGAAAAGAGTGCAACTCGCTGCTCAATTATTTCTAAATCTTTTTTATTTGAAACACTAAAAGGTCCCTTCAATTTTTCGTTTGCAGCATTCCATTTTTTATATTTTAATCGAATTTCAGATAAATATTTCTTAGATTCTTTATCAAGATATTTCCCTGTAGGTTTTTCTTTTTCTGTTAAATTGTCTCCGTGAACAAGCATTCTTTTTGTGATTTAATTGATAATTGAGAAAATAGGTTTTCTGCGATAGCTCTTGCCAGAAAAGGTGGAACAGCATTTCCAATTTGATTATATTGACAAAGATGTTTTTCTTCTTCTCTACCTTCTCTTTGCAATAGTTTATGACTTACAACTGTCGGTTTCCCTTTGAAAACATACCAGTCAGGGAAAGTTTGAATTCTTGCCCCTTCTCGGGGTGTAAAATTTCTGTTCTTAAATGGGTGAACAAAATTTGCATAGAATGATGCAGCAATTGTATGACAAGGTCTATCAGGGTGCATTTTTCTATTGTTTTGGTCGTAAAGCTTTTCAGAAAACTCCCCGTTACCATTTCTTTTAATAGGTCTTAAATGCTCAGGCACATCAGAAATGGAATCACCACAACTCATAGATTCAAATCTTTCAACCATTCTTTTTGAATGTTTCATGGCAACGTGGTTGTAAGCCTTTTTACTCTTACCTCTTAAATACTTTTGAAAGTCGTTTTTTGCAGAACAAGTATAATCCATTACTTCGGCACCTTCGCGAGCTTCTATTTGAGGCAAGTCTGAAATTGCGTCCCAAAGATTTGGTGTTTGTTTAAGATTGTCGTTAAACAAAGAATAGTAATTTTTGTCGGTTGTGTGTGTTGCTTGAGGAAACGGATTTTCTAAAGGCTCTTTAGATGCAATTACTACTAATCTTTTTCTGATTTGTGGAACACCGAAATCTGTTGCACTTAGAATTGTGTGATAAACGTTGTATCCTAAATTTTTCAATTCTTGAATAATAATATCAATTACCAATTCATTGTCTTTAGTTTTTGCCTTGATTAGATTAGGGACATTTTCCATAATCATAATTTTAGGGTCAAAAATTTTCCCAAGTCTAATAAATTCTTTGAATAGCGAATTTCTTGGGTCTGCTGGGTCGCCAGCCTTTCTATTTGCAATGGAATATCCTTGACAAGGTGGTCCTCCTAAAATAATATCGGGTTTGTCTTTAAATGTATTTAGCAGAAATTTTTCGTCATATTGTTGAATGTCGCCAACTAACACTGTTGATTCGGGATGATTAAATTTAAAGGTGTCTGCTGCCCATTGGTCATATTCAATTGCTCCAATAACATCATATTGTCCAGTCAAGTGAAAACCTAAACTGAACCCACCAGCACCTGCAAATGTGTCTAATACTTTCATTGGTTCAAAGTTAATAAATTAGTCCCCTGTTTTTTCATTTTTTCTCCGAAGTTTTCAAGATTCAGTTCTGTTATTGTGTCGGTTTGATGTTAACAATGTCGGTCTTTACGCTTGCCTGTAACGTCAGACTGTGAAAAAACTCTTTTTATTATTCATAATTTTATAAATGTGCTTCATAAAAGCTGTTTAGTTCATTTCGATGACTTTTGAGAGTACTAATTCTTAAGCTGCAAATTGAAATCTTGTAAATAATAATTGCTCTAATGTTCTTAAAATAGTCCGATTTAAAACAAAAATAGGGTCTTTCTTGTAAGGAGATACCCAATTTTTTAATTTTTCAATCAGCTCTGGGACGCCAAGTATGTTGAAACATCGCTTGATGTTGTAAACGAGCATAATGAGACTGTGTTCTCCATTGACTTTCTTCAGGCCTTTCAGATTGGTATAATAATATCCCCACTTTCTCTTTATTGTGCCGAACACATGTTCATTAATCTCTTGACGCTTGCGATACAATGATGCATTTTCTGTATATCGTTTATTATTGGCTTCCACTGCAGCAGCATATTCACTTCTCTCTATTTCTCTACCACCGCTTGCTCTTCCAGTACACAGATGCTTTACCGGACAGGTTTTGCAATCTGGTGTTCTATATTTTTTAAATTGATGACTCGTATTTCCTCTTCCGGATTTTTTATGCCATGTTCCGGTGGTACTTAATGTTCTTCCTTCGGGACAAGTATAAGTGTCAGTGTTTTCATGATAGATAAAATTAGTCACCACATAATCTGGAGTGGTTCCGTGTAGATTGCTGTTGACTATGGCCGAAGGTGCTACAATGGTTACAATTTTAGCATCTTCACATTGTTTAATTTCCTTACCATTATGATATCCCTTGTCTAGTAAAGCCACAAAACTTTCAAGCTGCAAATTTTCTTTGGCTTCAAGAGCTATGTCTGACATTGCATTTCTGTCATTTCGGTTTAAGGTATGAGTTGCTACAATCAATTTATGCTTTTCATCAACCGCTGTCTGTATATTGTAGCAAACTTCAACCACCTGACCTTGAACTAAAAGGGCCCTGGAATCAGGATCTGTTGTACTGACTTGAGGTTCTCCTGAAGATTTTAACTGATCTTGTAATACTTCGTATTTAATTTTATTCTTCTTTAGTCGCTCAATTTTATCTTGGATATTCGCCACTTTAATTGCATCTTCTTTAGTGTCATTTTGCTCAAGCTGCTTTAGATATTCATTGCTTTTTTCTTCAATAAAGGCAAGCTGTCTATCAATTTTTAATTGATTAAAATTATTTTTTTTACTATTGTGAGCCCTGGATTTAGTCCCATCTATAGCAATTGTTTGTCCACACACAAGGTCGATATCTTTAAGAAAAGCAACGAACAATTTGAATACATTCTTTAAAGCCAATGGATTGTCTTTTCTAAAATCGGAGATAGTGTGATAGTTTGGGGACAAACCTAGTGTTAACCATTTGAGTTCAATATTCCTGATGCATTCATTTTCAAGTCTGCGACTGCTACGCAATCCATTGAGGTAGCCGTATAGGTATATTTTTAAGAGTGTAGAAGATTCAAAACTTGGACGACCTTCGGTTTTTAATGTTTTGACTTCAAAACCAAGTTTCAAAAGGTCTAATTGCTCTACAAATGCATCAATAAATCGTACAGAATTATCTTTATCAATGGAATCTTCCAATGAACTCATTTGCAATTGCAATCTTGGTATTCCGGTTACATGATTCATAATATATAAAAATACAAATCAGTATTTATACAGCAAAGAAATTTAGTATTTATTTTTAAATTAGTTTTTTCACAACCTGACGTTTTGGGGCTTTGCGAAGGTGGGGAATTAGAAGTACAAATGTTCAATTTAGCACAAATGTTGATTAGAATTCCTATGCTCAAATTTAGTACAATTGCCCCACTTTTGCAAAACCCCTGTTATCGGCTGTTCTTCTTTCGTCCGTGTCCGTTTCTTTTATTTTAATAGTTTAAAAATAGTCCAAAACCAAGTCCCATATCGCTGTCGTAATGAGTTGTAAGTCCTATATTTTTGTTTACAATGTAACGAAAACCTGCCATATATTCTTTGTCTGTGTTGAGCATAAATGATGCTCTTACTCTTTTGGTTATTGGAATATCTTCTCTCATTAATTGTATTCGTAAATTTCCATCGTGGTAAATTTCAGTTTGTAAAATTACCATCATTGGCAAAGTATATGCAACACCTAAACTAAATTGTCGCCTGTTGTCTTTTGTGTTTGTCTGTCCGAAAAGATTTTTTTCTCCGTTTACATTTCCCATTGCATCGGTTTCTAATTTTCTGTAACGCCAATCAAAACCGACAAACGGCATTAGCCATTGCATTTTTCCAATGTACCGTCCAATATGAGTTTCAGTTTCGTAGCCGTGATGGTCGTTGTAACCTAAACGCCATTCTGTGCCGATACTCCAACGTGTGCCTTGAAGCATCGCCATTCCATCGTTTCCGTTGGTTGCAAAATCATTCTCTGCCATAAAATGAAATTTTCTGTCGTCCGCAAATAGCTTTCGTTTAGCCAACTTTGGATTTGGAATTAACGGATTAGGTGCTTGATTTTCGTAGCTCAAAACTCTGCCCATTCCACTCATCATATGATATAAAATATGACAATGAAAAAACCAATCTCCCTCTACATTGGCATTAAATTCCAATGTATCAGTTTCCATAGGCATAATATCCACAATATTTTTTAGTGGTGCATTTTCGCCTTGTCCGTTTAGCAAACGAAAGTCGTGTCCGTGTAGGTGCATTGGGTGTCGCATCATTGAATTGTTATAAATGGTGATGCGTACATTTTCGCCTTTTTTAATTAATATTTTATCCGTTTCTGAAACCACTTTGTTGTCAATACTCCACACATAGCGGTTCATATTTCCTGTTAGCGTAAACTTCAATTCCTTTACTGGTGCATTTTTTGGAAGTGAAGTATTGTTTGCGATTTAAGCATTGCATAATTCAGCGTTACTATATCTGCCAAAGCGTTTGCATTGTATCGGTTTGGGTCGTTGTCGCTTTGTTTGGGTTTGCTGTCGCCTGTAATTTCTGGATACATTACCACATTCATATCCATTTGGTTTAGGCTCATATTCATTCCCATATCGTCAAGGTCGCCATTCATTTTCATCATATTGTTCATCATTTTCATACCTTCAAAATACTTCAATCTTGGTTGTGGCGATTGTAATTGCTTAATGCCATTACCAATATATAATGATGCTGAATTGGTTCGGTCTTCGGTGGTGGCTAAAAATTCAAATGCCGTATTTTCGGCAGGAATGGTTACCACTACATCGTAAGTTTCAGAAACTGCAATAATCAGTCTATCTACTTCTACAGGTTCTACATCGTTGCCATCGTTGGCTACAACGGTAATTTTTCCGCCTGCATAGGTAAGCCAAAAGTAAGAAGATGCACCGCCATTGGAAATTCTCAATCGAACTTTATCGCCTGCTTTCAATTCCTTGCCGTCAATAGTTGTAAGGTCTGTACTTGGTTTGCCATTCATAAATATTTTTTCGTAATACACATCGCTTACATCCATCGCCAACATTCGTTTCCATTCGTTTTTAAGTTTGGTTTTGAAATGTCCTGCTTTGATGGCTTCGGCATAACTTTGAACAGAATTTTTTTTCAATGCAGGATAATCATTGGCATTGTGCAACATTCGGTGAATGTTTTCGGGTTTTACGTTCGTCCACTCGCTTAATACGATGGGAACGGTTGGTAAATCATCAATCCCTTTTCTAAACGTTTTATCGTCTGCTTTTTTGAGCATTACAAAGTTGCCGTACATTCCTATTTGTTCTTGTAATCCTGAATGAGAGTGATACCAATGTGTACCATTTTGTATAATTGGAAATTTGTAAATATGGGTAGTGTTTGGCTTGATGGGCATTTGCGTAAGGTTGGGAACGCCATCTTCTTTGTTGGGCAAAAATAATCCGTGCCAATGCAAAGAGGTTTCTTCTTTTAGCAAATTGTGTACGTGAATTTCTGCCGTATCGCCTTCGGTAAAAGTAAGCGTTGGCATTGGGATTTGTCCGTTTACTGAAATGGCGTGTTTTTCTTTTCCTGCAAAATTTACCAAAGTATCTTTTACATAAAGGTCATAACGTACTATTTTTTGGGCAAATGTATTTGTAGTTATTAATAGCAAAATTGCTATCTGCAACATTTTTTTATAAATATTTTTTTATTATCCATTTTAAGAATTTCATTGTTGAAATTATTAATAGGGTAGCCTTCGGCTACCCTATATTTTTATTTTATTGTTTCTACCACTTTACCACAAGTAAGCATTTGATTACCGTAATATGGATTTTTTACTGCATTTTCTTTACTTAACCAATTAGCACCTTTTCCATCGTTTGCCATTGGGCAAAATTGATAGTAAGTTGGTGTTTCGGATTTTGAAACCTTGATTAAATCATACATATTTTTTGATAGGTTCATAAAATGGTCTCTTTGATGAGAAGCATCTTTTGTGTCTGCAATGTGTTCAGCATCAAAAGTCAAATCTTTCATTACTTTCATCCAAACTGTATGTTCTTCTGTTGTTAATTTATCCATTTTTACAGTATTGATTGCGGTTAGTAATTCTTTTGCTTTTGCAGATGATGTATTTCCGTCTGTTTTTACCAACGCATCTTTTACGGCAAAATAATTGTCAAAAACTGCTTTAAGTTGATTTACTTCTTGTTTTACTTCTACTGGCTTTTCGGTTGTTGTTGTAGTTGAATGATTATGTCCTGAATGGTCATCAACTTTTGTTTCTACTTTTTGCGTTTCGATTTTAGCAACTACTTTTTTACACGGTCATATTGGCAACAACCTGGAAGTTTTGAGTAAATATCGTCAGGTGCAAGAAATTTGTCGCTATCGTAACCACTTAATGCAATTCGCTTTAAAATTTCATCTTGATTGGTTTTCTTAGCATCGTAAGTAATAGTCGCCATTTTAGTGTCTTTGTTCCAATCTACTTTGGCTATTTTCTTTTTATTACCTGCCTTTTCAATGGTTGTTTCACACATACCACAGTTACCATATATTTTTACGCTTTCGGTTTTAGCGTTTTTGATTTGAGCATTACAAGCTGTAAATGATAGCAATACGGTTATTGCCATCAATATTTTTATTGATTTCATTTTTTGAAAATTTTAGAATTTATAAATATTTGTTTTCAAAAGCAAAGAATTTGCTTCCGATAGGACAGACTTATGGCTGTCAAGAAAGGGAAATTAGCCTATATTAGGCGGTGTCCAAATTGAAGTAAAACCATCAGAAAGATAGTTTTCGTTGTAGTATAATTTAGTTTTTTTACTTTCTGTAAAGTTGGTTTTAGCTTTTAATTCAGCATAAAAAGGTAATGCAAATGCAAAATGTACAGTTGGGCAACTGCAATTTGAGTTGTTGCATTTACCATCACAACCATTATTCTCTTTGTCGTTTTGAGAGTTACTTTTTTTGCAACATTCTTTTTTTTGCTTTTTCGCTTTTAGATTTTTTGCAACAAGATTTTTCTGTTTTTGTTGATTTTTTCCACAAGCATACGTCAGCGTTGGTGTCGCAAAGATACCAAGTGTCAAGATGATGAGTAATATGTGAAACTTTTTAGCCATTCTTTTTATTAACGGTCAAAGGTACAAAATAGTATTTCAATTGTCCGACTTTCAATGTTTGCAGGGTGTCTTTTAGAATAGCCGATAACGTTTTGGGGCTTGGCGAAGGTGGGGAAATCAAGCACAAATGTTCAATTTAGCACAAATGTTTATTAGAATTCCAAATTTTCAATTCAGCACTAAAGCCCCACTTTTGCCAAACCCCTGTTATGTGCAGTTTATTTTTCATTCTGTTGTGTTGTCGGTTATCCATTGTATTAGGTCTGAACTTACTTTTGAGTTTTTGGGCTAAAACCAATCTGTACTTTGAATTCTAAAATCTCCAACCTGCTCTTTCCAATATTAGTTGTCTATTTATATCTTCTTGAATTTTCACAATGCCTGAATGATAAGTGAAACCGTCACATTCAATTGCTATTTTTTATTGTTTATAATAAGTCCAAAGTCTATACAATATTTTCCGACTTCAAATTGAGGATATAGATAATCTCCTAATCCATTATTGTAAAGTAATTTGCAAACGCTTTTTCAAAGTCGCCTGAATTCGCATCTGTCTTATTTAATAGTGATTGTAGATTTTTTGTCGAAGTAGGTTTATTCGTTTGATTTTGAATATTAGCGTAATAGTCTATTAACTTTTTCTATAACAATCTTGGTTCATAATGCCAACTGCATCAGGATGGATGCTGTGAATAACAACAGATTTTCTTTCTGCTCTACTTGCAGCAACATTGAAGATTCGCATATATTCTTCGGTTGTTGCGGCTCTTGGTGGTTTAATCTCAAAACGATTTTCTTTTCAACAATGCTATGACTGGCTGTAATTGTCATATACATAATATCTCTTTCATCGCCTTGAAATTCTCTTGATGTACCAATTAATAATTCAAGTTTGTCTTCAAATTGTTTTATTAGTTCTGTTCTGTGATATTTGACGAATAAGTTGATTTTGTGTTTTATATTACTGCTGTCTAAAGTCAATATTCCAATGGTCGGCAATCTCTTAATTTGCTGTGCTTGAAACTGATTAATGTAATTTTCGATTTCGTCAATTACTTTTTGTACAATTAATGGTTTGTATTCATCGTCTAAATTATCTTCGACATAATGAATTTCTATTGGTTCTCCGAAAGTTTTTTTCAGTCGCTGTTTTTAGTGGAACAATATCAGAATTATAGACGTACTTGTTTGAATAACCAATTATTTCTAGCAAACATCTAAAAATGTTCCGTAAGTGTTACAATGTTTGGATAAATAACTCCACTGATTGGTAAATACTGTTGTTTTTATTGTTTACGTCAAACTGTGTTTTAAATCTATGTGATATTAAATATTTGTCAAGTAGTTCATTTGTTCTATCAATAGTAAATAAACTTCTGTCTGCAACTACAGAAGTTTGATTTTCATCGCCTACTATTAAACATTTTTACAACGAAAAACTAAATTCAAACTGCTTATATCACATTGACTTGCTTCATCAATAATCAATAAGTCAAATTGTTCAGGTGAAGCATCAGGAAAAATGTAACTGCTGTATCTTGTGGCATAATCCAAATAGGAACTGCACCTTTGCTACTTGCATATTTGTTATTGCTGATGCAATATTTCTTGCTGTATTTTTTCCGTAACCTTTGCCAATATTAATTAAGGTCATTTAACCAAGCATTTAAAGCCGCTTTTTGTGTATCGCTAACTTTTCTTGATTTATGATACCAAGTTTTGTATGATATTGTTTCTGCTGTTTGTTTTTCAATACTTCGTTTCAAAGTTTGAAGATTGCTAAAAGTTTTTCCGAACCATTGGTTTGTGATGTTACAAAAGTTAGAAAATCATTTAGTTTTAAATTGAAAATATCTAATTCAATTATTTTTTTATCAATCGTGTATTGGTCATCAATTAAACATTTATTTTTTACAAACAATGCTGTTTGAGGTAGTGTTTACTAATTTCGTTTAAGAGTTTTTCAAACGCTAATGATTGGCTTTGTTTTTCTCTGCACTTTCTATATTCGTCTAAATAGAGTTCGTAACTTGACCTGTCCGTATTTTCAATTGCGTCTGCAATTTTATAAATTACAGGATGTGGTTTGAATGAGTAATTAATTTCTGTTTGGTTTCTTGTAAAAGGTTGAGATTGAAACAAATTCAGCATAATAATTCACATTTTTGATGTAGCTAATTTTTCTGTTAAATCGTCAGATGTGATTGAAACTTGTGGTAAATTTCTTGTTTTAATTGCGAATTAAATTCAATTATTTCTTTTGCAAATTCTACTGTAAAATCAAGTTCTTTTAATGTTTCTTGAATATTATTTTGCTTCGTAATGCCAAAGCTATTTAGGTATTTATTAAAAGTTATAGAAAGTTGTTTTAAACATTTTATTCTGTTTATCTCGATTTCTAATATTTTTGAATTGGTGAATTTCAGTTACTGGATTGAAATTCAGCTTACACTCAAAAAAACGTTTTAATGGTTTCTAATGTGCTTTTAGTAAACCAATTAAGTGTTTTGTTTTGACCAAATTTTACAATTATTTGATTTATTTGTTGATGTAAAATGTCAGCGTCTGTATCTTGAACTGCTGACAAATCAACTTCATAAGACAAAGTTTATTATTTCAACTTCAATCTGTTTTCTTAATCCATCATTTTCATTTATGATATTAACTAATACATCAAGCCTAAAATTAGTATGCTTATAAACCTGTTCAGCAATTAAGTTTATTTTGAATTTTTCTAAAATATTTTCATAATTAAGAATAATATTTTTTAGATTTTCGTCTATTGAATTTGTTGGAATATTTGTGTAATCTAAAGGATTAATTTTTCATTAATTTCCTTTAGCTTAATATCATATTTCCTAATCTCATTTAAGTCAATAAAAGCATTATCATTTAAAAACTGAAAGTTTATTAAATCAAAATCATCTCTTTTAAGATTGTTTCCAATTGCTACTAAATCAACTAATTTTCTGCAATGCCATTTGTTTCAGTTTCGTAAGAAACTGGATCTTTAATAATTGATTTTTCGTAATTTGTTTGTTCAAAAAAGTAAACGGCCCAATCATAAGCTGAGTTATTTTCAAGCTCATTTGTTATTGGGTTGAAAATCTTAAGCGTTAAAGTGTTTGCTGAACTGCTTTGTAAATTTAATTTAACTTAATTGCGTAATTACTCTCTAAATTAGTTAATTGCCGTTCTAATTCTGTAGCTTTTGTCTCTTCATATCTCTGTGCTAAATTTCTAATAATAGCATTGACAGAGCCTTTTAAACTTTCATTTCCTTTGCCTTCGTTTTTACTAACAGAAACAGCAAGGATTCTTGAATTCCAATTGGCAATTTATCTTTTAATACGCTTAATGCTTTTGCATTATGGGAAACTACAAGTATAGATTTTCCTTGTGCAACAAGAAAGTGAAATTAGGTTTGAATAGTACTGACTTTTACCTGTTCCTGGTGGTCCTTTTACGGTTACTGCATCTTGCTCGTTTAATCGTTTTGCAATTTCAAATTGTTCTTCATTGTAAAGTAACGGAAACAAGGAACGATGTTTTACTTCTCCAAAATCTGCTGATTGAGATTTACTTTCATTATTTTTGGGGAATTGGTTTGTGTTTGATTGTGTTTCAATTTCAATTTCTAATCCATCTATTGAAAATAGTTTTTGAAAAAATCTAAGAATTAGTTGAAGATTTCCACTTGCTTGTAATTCATTTATTTTGTTGATTATATTATTTGCATCTTTTGAAATAGCAAGTTGCTTTCAACAATTTTGTTTTTGAATTATTGGGTGAAAACTAAAGTTAATTGATTTTCAATTGGTATTTTTTGAAAAGGTAATTTAATGTTTCTTCATTGAAAAAGGCATATTGCTTTTTTATTAAAAACGACTAAATATTTCTAACCCTTTGTCAAAGAATTCAGTTCTTATAAAATCACTTTCAAAAATAAATTCACGTTGCTGTGAATTGGAAACTATCAATATTTAGTAAAACATCTTTTTGCGTTCTTCAATTATTAATTGATTTTCATTTTGAAAATGATTGTCTAATAACTCCACAAAAAAAATTGTTCGCAAAATATTTTACTTGAAAAGAGTGTCAAATTCTAATTTGAATTCTTGGCTTTTAAGAGATAGTTTAATGGAACATTGAAGAAAATTTTTATAGTCTTGGTTTCCAATTTTTCCACAAACTAAACCAAACGATATATAAATTCTTTTGTTGTCTTTTCCTTTTAATTCATAATGTAGTGTATGTAAAGCATCGTAAATTCAGTTGTCTTAAACTGCAGTTCAAATTTTTGATTAGAATTCGGAGAAATTCTTTTTGAGGATTGTTTGCTATTTTTAAAGTGTTGGATTGTCTGCAAGAACTATTTTGACTTTTAGTTCTGGTTTTCGCAAGAATTTATTATCTGTTAAATCAATCCAATCAATCAAAATTTAGTGAAGATAAATCGAACAAAGACGTTAGTCTTTGTTCGCTAATGACCTAAATCATTTTATTCTTTGTGTTATTGTTCAAATTTTTGAACAGTTTCAATTTCTTGTTTAATTATAAGTATTGGGATTTCGTGCTTCTATTAATTTCAATCCAACTTTCAAGTTCTTTTGGCTGTTTTGGTTCGTCAGGTATTGCAATTCGTCTTAACTTCAATAAAAAGTCAAGTGGATTTAGATTATTGTTAATCGCTAAACTAAATTCTGTAATGTTTTTCTGTTCGCATTTTTTAGCAAGTGTCAAAAGTTCTCCAACTTCCCAAAGTTTACATTCTTTTTGACTTCGGATTGTTTTGTCTTTTTCGAAAGTCAAAACAAGTGTCGAAAGAGTTGTACAAGTCCCTTATGTAGTAAAATAGATTTTGTAATGGTATGATACTTTTTTCTCTGAATGTCAGTTATTGTTGGTCGTCTCGGTTAAATTGCACATAACGGTTTGGGGCTTGAAGCGCGAAGTCGGAAATTAAGTGCAAATGTTCAATAAACCACAAAAGTTTAATAGAAGTACAAATGCTGAATTTACTACTTCTACTTCGTGCGTTCAAAGCCCTGTTAGCAGCTGCCCATTTCTGTCTATTGTTTTCCGATTTTATTTTGCTAATAGTCCACATACAATTCCACCAATTAGTCCAAGTCCAAGTATTGGTGCATGTTTTGGTTACAGCAGCGTCTAGCAAACTCAAAACAAGTCCAACAAGACCACCTTTAAGCCAATTAGGAATTGGAAGTTCCATATTAAAAGTAATAAAGCCAATTACCAAAATCTGCTTATAAATGAAGCAGTCATTGCTCTTGTTTGTCTTCAAATATCATAAAGACATGGAATTATTGAAACTATTCCAAAAATTGTTCCTCCATAATAAGTCCTTTGATAATATTATTCATCTGTCTATTTTTTTTTTTGAGTTCGTAGGCTTCTCTGGGCCAAGTTAATGAATTCCTTGTCTATGTCTTTGGTTTTGTCAACTTGATTGTATGGTGAAAACGATTTGTAGAACCTTGTTCTATTTTTGATACTCTGTCGCTAGTCAGTTTGTAGTTTTAAATGAACTTCAAGGTTAATATGAGTCTTTACAGTGTATGCGCCTGCAAATCCAAATCTGTTTCCAAGATGAATGCTTGTCTTTTTCGGTTCAACTTTTATTTGTCCAGAATTTGTGTAGTTCAGTGATTAATTTCTCATAAATGTCGGTTACGATTTGCTCTTTGTCTTTTAAATGGTCGAAGTTCTGTATATTTCCATTTTTATTGTCTGTTTGTAATTGTCGGTATACGTCTGTTTGGGTTGCTGCTAACGTATTGGCGCTTGGCACAGTAGCGGATTTAGGAACACAAAACCGTCAATACACCATCCCAAAAACTTTGGGGATTGATTCGAGTAAATGTTCAATTAATAAGTCACCCGCCATTGGGCTTGGACGCCTGTTATAGGGCGTTTTTATTCGTGTCAGTTTCAAAGTGGTTAATTGTTTGTCTATACTCCCCTTGTCCCAAAGTCTATACGAAAATAAAAATTGAGATTATCATTAGTCCATAAATAACATATAATGGTATACCAACTAAATCTCTAAATGAATTGTAAAATGAGATATTATAGAATTGACATAAATTGTGAATTGTTGCTATGAAACTTACAAAAATAAGAACTCGAACTAAAACATATCCTGAGTACGCAAGAAGCGTCTTTTGTTTAATTGTCTTATAGAAAATTTCGAGAAATCGTCCCTTTTCATTAAAATATAGTTCAGAGACAATCTGTCAGGTTATTTGAAGTGGATTTGATTTGTGTCGGACTATACTTAAACGTATAGTAATAAAATGCATAGATTTATAATCCCAACAATAATTACATTAGATATATAATTAAACCCAGTCCATCCAACACCAAGAAATTTGTATAAAGGGTTTTGTTCTCCTGTCAGGTTTGTCAAAAAACCAAAGGCTTGTTGAATAAGTCACAAACCTCTCGAAAGAAGGATGAAACGTCAGAAGAAGAAAAAATTTAAGTTTCATAATATATTTTATTTAATTGTTTTTAACTTTTTTTTTTGTTGTCGTTCTAAAATGCCTATAACGGTTTGTATTTACGAGGTAGCTGCCAACTGAACTGCCAAAAGTGAAAATGCAATTTGAATTAAAGGATTTTGAGTAACATTTGAAAATTTTTTGGCAGCTATCTCCGTAAATACTTTGTTATCGAATGTGATCTTAATTACTTTTATTAGTTTTTCGTTAAACTTCGACCGCTTTTCCTTTGAATTTTAATATATAACATCCACTTGAAATTTGTGATATGTCTATATATTGATTTGTTCCAGGTTAACTTTAGACTTTAATAATGCTGTACCGTTGGGCTAAAAATAGATATGTTACCATTTTCAGGAGCATTAATTTTAATAAACATGACTCGATGGATTAAATTTAATTTCAAATTTATTTGTAAAAATTGATTTCTTCATTATCCAATAAAATAGTTAATGGCTTTCCTGTTATCCCCAAATATATCCATGTAAAATATACCTTTTGTACTATCCACCAAGGGAACTTCATAATAATTTCTTCTCGCCCACCATGCATAGTTACTTTGTTCTAAATACTCTTTAGTTAATACTAAAGGGTCAACATCAACCAAATATGCTTCCTTTTGGTAGTTGCCAAGGCTCAAAAAAGTCAAATGTACCCCAATTAATCCTCGTAATAAAGCTCATTAATCTGCAAGAATCATTACTGAATTTTACTTTTATCCCACTTTATGAAAATGCTGGATATGAATTTGAATAAAAGCCAATAAGCAGTGATCCTGAAGTATTAACCAGGTGGAGGCAAAATGGGTAATTTCGGCACAGTTGTAAATATTAATACTTCTTTTCAAATGGAAATCCGATGTTATATCAAAACTATACCTAATATACAGTGTATTTCTAATTGGTGTTTTACTATTGCGGGAGTCTCCAAACTTTAAGTCTATAATTGCATCTGCATTTTTATCATAACCCAATTCAATAGAATCACTATGCATTAAATTGTTCTCTATTACTAATTGGAATTCAAATTCAGAATTTGAATTTTGAGAAAATACTTTAGTAAAATTCAAAATAAATATAGCTGGAGATAATTTTCATAATTATAAACTTGCAATTTAGGCAAGAGATCTTATTGTCTCTCGCCTAATAATTAAAGACTGTTAATGTTGGACAACTATATTTGTATTAAATTGCGCCATTGATAATTGCAATTGAACAGAATAGATCCATCAGACAAAATTGTGTTTCCCACTGATACCATCTAATTACCCTCACTCATCAATATATCATTTGAATATTAATGAAGAATTCGGATTAGAAATTCCAATTAGATTGATAATAATAGTTGCTGCTTCAATGACAGTAAAAAATAAATAAGAATCAGTATTCGTTGGATTGGGCGCAAAGCCATATCAGTTACACAACAGGCTGTGGCTGGTCCTCCATCATAAAAGCAGTTTTTTGAACAGTAACCCATTTTATAAGATCACAAAACCTGTACAATCTGTATGGTCCACCCCTAATTTTTATTCTATATACCCCAATATTTGAAAAATTATACCCAGTTTTGCTTTAATGGAATATTATATGCTTGACCATTGTACCATGATGAAAAAACTGGGGAGTCGCGAATAAGATCGTTAGACCCAATAGAAGATACTTTCATAATTTCAAGAAGGTACATGTTTTCATGACTACTTGCCGATGCTTGCATGTAAATTTCAGCTGACCAAATCCTTTACACATACTTTTTCAGGAATATCAAATAAGCAACGGGTGGAAAGCAGTCGCCTTGTTTGTCTATAAAAGATGTATGATTATTTAGCCAATCATGCATTCTGCAAATTTG